>NZ_JAJDNA010000042.1 GCF_022340925.1 Thiocapsa sp. | reverse complement strand
TCGTTGGCGTAGATATTCCCGATCCCGACGACCACCGCCGCGTCCATCAGGAACGACTTGACCGCAACCCTTCGCTGCCGACTCAGGCGGTAGAGATGATCGCCGTCGAACGCCGCGTCCAATGGCTCGGGTCCCAACCGGCTGAGCAGTGGATGACGAAGTCCGGCGAGCTCCGGCGAATCCTCGCTCCAGAGGAGAAGCCCGAATCGGCGAGGATCGTGGAAACGAAGGCAGTGTCCGTCCGACAACGCCAGATCGACATGGTCGTGCCTCTTCGGCGGACTCTCGGCATCGACCACCCGCAGGCTGCCGGACATCCCCAGATGGAGGATCAGGCTCCCCCGATCGAGTCCGATCAGGAGATACTTGCTGCGTCTCGACAGAGACCCGACAGTCTGCCCGGCGACCAGGGCCGCGGTCTCGGGCGGGATCGGCTGACGCAGTCTGGGCTCTCTCACCAACAAGCGATCGATGCGCCGGCCCTCCAAACGGGGACGGATGCCTCGGAGGGTGGTCTCAACCTCGGGCAGCTCGGGCATCAGGGGACGTCAGGATCCGGCGCAAAGGGATCGAGACCGAAGCCCTCCGGCGGCTCCCTCTCCGGCCCTGCCTCGAACGGATCGTGATCGGACTCAGGGGGGGCCGCCGGAAGGACATCGAACGGACGCAGCCGGACCTCGGGCGCCGGACCCAGCGGAAGCTCGCCCGACAGCGGGGCCTCCGGGTCGATCAGCTGGCCCATGGGGGCATCCGGATCCAGGGGGGCGGCCGAGTCGGGGCCCTCGCCGGCAGCATCGAGCCACCCCTGCGTCTCGTCGGCAACGCCAGGTGCCGCATCCGGATGAGGGAGCGTCTCGGCGGGGGTGGGGTCGATCGCGTCCGGGTCCTCGACGAGCGCGGGTGCCTGCGGGAGCACATAGGTCAGGCCGAGATCCGGACGACTCCAGCGCCGGCCGTCTTCGGAAACCAGGTAGCGAAGCCGAGTGCCTTCCATCGTTCTCAGCTCGAGCGTCGAGCCGGTGAGCGCATCGGCCGCCGGCTCGACGCGCTCCGCCACCAAGGCCCCAAGCCGCGATAGGGTGTCACCGCTCAGCGGAACGTCATCGAGCAGACCGAACGCGGGATCCAATCCGCGCGGCAGGGGGGTGGGCGCCACATAGTCGATCGGGGGCGCGATCAGAAGATGCTGGAAGCGGTCCTCGATCAGGTGCACCAGCTGCTCGCTGCCCACATAGCGCAATTGCGAGACCGGGTCGGTCCCACCGAAGACGAAATCCCTGGCATCAAGACGCAGGCGCAGGCTGACCGGGTCCAGACCGAGCTCATCGAGGGCAGCCGCCCGCGCCGGCATGCTCCGCAGGACCGGCGCCTCGCGCAGCGCCAGCAGGGCCGCAACACGGTCCGGGTCTGCGTCCACGTCCCAGGGGCTGCGCATTCGCCATCCGGAGAGCAGGCGCTCCAGCTCAATGTCCGGCTCGCCCGCGCGCGCGATCTCGATCAGGTACGGCTCGGACGTGTCGTCCCCGCCCAGGGTGGGAGGGATCCGCGTCGCGGCGAGCTCGAGCCGGATCGCCCAGCCGAGCAGGAAGACGGTCAGCAGGAGCACCAGGTTCAGAATCCAGCGGGATCTCACGGGTGTCTCCAGCGCAACCAGCGCATCACGAGGCCGATCGCCAGGAAGATCGCCGGCACCACGACCAGCGACCCGAGGCCGATCGTGAGACGTTGGCGCTCGTCGAGGACGAGCGCCTCGGGTTCGCCCGGTGCCGGCGGCAGCTCGGCCAGCTCGCCCGGGGCGCTCAGCCATGCGATCAGGTTGAGCCCGAGCGCCCGATTGCCGTAAGCACCGATGTGGGCGTTGCTGATGAAGTCACCATCGCCGACCAAGATCACGCGCTGCTCGCGACCCTCTCCCGGGATCGGACGCGTCAGGGCCATGACCACCGGAAGGGGCCCGGGCCGCTCGCCGACGACCTCGTCGCGCTCGATCAGGCCGTCCAGACGGCCGGTCTCGTTCCAGCTCCGTGGGCCCGTGGTCAAATAGCTCTCCAGGGTCCACCCAGGGGCCAGCTCGGTGTCGAAGGCAAGGCTGCCCGGCAGCACGGACGCGGCCTCCAGACCGTCGGCCAAGGGGTGGTCCGGGTAGGAGGCGATCACCGCCACGGACGGCGTGGCGACGCCCAGGGCGGCCGCGTCCGCGTCGACCACGGTCCCGGGCAGGATGGTCAGTCCCAGATGCTCGACCAACGGCTCGAGCCCGTTCAGCGGGCCCGGGTCCAAGAGCCACAGCAGGTTGCCCCCGCGCTCGACATACTGGATGAGGCGCTCGACCACCCCCGGGAAAAGCGGGATGCGGGGGGTGGAGACGACGACGATCCGGGTGTTCAGCGGCACCTCGGCCACACGGCCCAGATCGAGCGGGCGGGCCAAAAACCCCCTTTCGGCGAGCTCGGCGCCAAGGTCCCCGAGGTCCGTGCCCCCCTCCCCCTGGATCGCACGCTCACCGTGACCCTCGATCGCTGCGACCCATGGGATGCGACTGGCTCCCAGCCGCGACAGGGCGGCGCTGATCGAGCGCTCGCTGATCGAGGCGAGGGTCTCGCGGCGCCCACGGTAGTCCAAGACGACCTGACCGGCCATGGTGACGCCTGCCTCCCGTGCACGCTCTGGAAAGAGCTGCGGGTCGACGAAGCCGATCTCCAGACCTGGCAGGGCCTGCCGGTAGCGCATCAGGAGTCGCTCGATGCCCTTGCCGAGGGGGCTTGCGGGGTCGGCAAACAGGGTTGCCCGCAAGGATCCGTCGAGCGTCGCGAGGATCGCCAGGCTCTCGGCGGTGAGGCTGTTGCTGCGCGCCGCCGTCCAGTCCCAGTAACGGTCATGGCGGGCGATCAGCCAGCCGCCGGCGACGACGACGGCGAGGAGCAGGACCAGAAACAGCCCGTCCGCGATCGCCCGGTTGATCCCACCAAGCTGGTCCAGTGTGCCTGACCTCGTCTCTCTCACTGCAGATACCGGTTGGACAGCCGACGATGGCTCAGGGCCAGAAATACGCCAGCAAAGGACAGAAAGTAGGCGATGTCGCTCGCGCGCACGGCCCCGGCCAGGAACCAGAACAGGTGCTCGTTCCAGGACAGCCAGCCGAACAGGGAGAGTCCCGGTGTGGCGAGCGATTCGGCACGGCCGATGATGGAGAAGACCAGCAGGATCGAGAAGGCGACGAGCACGGACGCACCCGGCTGGGTGCTCAGACTCGACGCATAGAGTCCGACCGAGCAGAACATCAGGCCGGCGAGCCAAAGGCCCAGGGTCGCTGCTGCGACCTGACCGGGATCCAGGTCGGCAATGCCCGCTATCCAAGCCAGGTTGAGGATCGGCAGGAGGCAAAGCGGTGTCATCAGGCCAACCAGCGCCAGGTACTTGCCGATCACCAGTTGGCCGATCCGCACCGGGGCCGCGGCGACCAGCTCGAAGCTACCGTCGCGGAGCTCGCCGCTGAGCATCCGCATCGCCATCAAGGGCGCCGCCAGCATCAGGATCACCGCCGCGAACCCGAAGAGATTGAGCGTCAGCTCCAGCGTCAGGCTTGCCACCCGCTCATCGGCCTCCAGGCCCGCGAAGTCATCGACGACCTTGAGAAAGATCCAGGACAGGACGACCTGGCCGCCCCCGAGGAGGATCCAGGGTAGCGGCGTGACGAGGGCGCTGCGCACCTCGCGCCCGGCGATGATCCCGATCATGCCGGATCCCCCGCGCCGATGAGGTCGAAGAACACCCGCTCGAGGTCGGGACGCTCGGGGCCGAGCTCATGCAGCTCCAGCCCGGCACCCACGATCTGACGCGCGAGATCGCCAGAGGTGGCGCCTTCGGTCAGGATCATGCGGTAGCGACCTTCGCCCAGCGCGATCGCGGCCTCGACGCAGGGCAGGCGCGCCATCTGCCCCGGGTCAACGGCCCCGGCGACTCGCACACGACAAAGACCGGCTCGAGGTGCGGCCGACAGGTGCTCGCTGCGCAGCAGACGGCCATGGTGCAGGACCAGGACACGGTCACAGACGGCCTGGACCTCCGGCAGGACGTGGCTCGAGAGGATGATGCCAGAGTCCTTCGACAGCTCGCGGATGAGGGCGCGGACCTCGCGGGTCTGGACCGGGTCGAGCCCCTCGGTGGGCTCGTCCAGGATCAGCAGCCGCGGGCGATGCAGGATTGCCTGGGCGATCCCGAGACGCTGGCGAAAGCCCTTGGAGAGCTTGGCGATCAGCTGGCGCCCGACCCCGTCCAGCCCACAGCGCCGTTTGGCCTCCGCCACCGCCTCCTTCACGCCTCTGCGCGGAACCCGATGCAGCCGGGCGCAGTGGCGCAGGTATTCGTCGACGCGCAGCTCCGGATAGAGGGGCGGACGCTCGGGGAGATAGCCCAGATGACGCTTGGCCGCGACCGGACGGCGGCTCAGATCGATCCCGAGGATCTCGATCTTGCCGCGGCTGGGATGGAGGCCGCCGCTGAGGAGCCGCAGACAGGTGGTCTTTCCGGCCCCGTTGGGACCGAGCAGACCCAGGACCTCGCCCTGCCGCAGCTCGAAGTCGAGTCCGGACAGCGCCGGATAGCGCCCGAACCGGCGGCTGAGGTCGATGGCGCGCGCGAGGATCTCCATGGCGACGGAACGATACCTCCTGCGAGGCTCCTTGCCAAACCCGAGTGGCCGCAATGGACGAGCGGAAGCCGACCCTCGACCCCGCCCTCCAGCGACATCGCCCGAGGAAGGGCTGCGATATCCAGCCTGGGTCGGCGCACCCCGGCCCAAACCCCTCCCTAAGGCGATCGAAAGACCGGGCCGCCCGAAAGCACGCCCTCAATGACCGCCCTCGCCCATCGGCATCCGCGGGGGAAGCAGCGGACGCCGGCCGCTGCGTCTGCGGATCCAGTTGATCGCGCCAAGGATCCGCGGTTTGCTGGCCAAGCGGCGTTCGAGCGCGAACTTGCCCGGAAAATCGCTCAGGACGAGTCCCATGATGATGGTCAGGATCCCTTGGCCGGGGAGCACCAGCATCAGGACGCCCGCGAGGACCAGGATCCACCCGAGCAGGTTCTTCAGCGCCCGCACGGTCACGTAGACCATGGGGTGCAAGCGCCTCAATCGGCTGGCATGGCGCTCTGGGTCGACGAAGTAGTCTTCCGGGATCCGCGCGAGCAGGAACGGAAGGGCGATCAGGGATCCGAAGAAGGTCAGCACCGAGAGGCCGGCCAATGAGAGGAGCCAGACTTGATGGCCCCCGACCCAGCTCATGTCGATCACGCGGGACTCCCCTGGGCGGCGAACCTTAACAGATCCGGGGCAGCTGCTCGCCGGCGAGCCAGTCGACGATCCGGCTGCCGCCGAATCGGGTCTCCATCTGCACGAATCGATGGGGATCCTCGACCACCTCTCCGATGATCGCAGAGTCGGCGCCGAGCGGATGGGCGCGCATGGCAGCGAGCAGGTCGTCGGCTCGGTCGGGCGGGCAGATGCCGATCAGCTTTCCCTCATTGGCGACGTACAGCGGGTCGAGCCCGAGCAGCTCGCAGGCGGCCGCCACCTCCGGGCGGAGCGGGATGGCATCCTCGCGGATCTGCATGCCGACCCCGGATTGCTGCGCCAGCTCGTTGAGCGTGGTGGCCAGGCCGCCGCGGGTCGGGTCACGAAGACAATGGATCTCGCCGACGGCCTCGACCATGGCGGCGACCAACCCGTGGAGGGCGGCGCTGTCGGAGTGGATCTCGGTCTCGAAGCCGAGGTTCTCTCGCTTGGACAGGATGGCGACACCATGGTCTCCGATGCTGCCGCTCACAAGGATGGCGTCCCCCGGCTCGGCCCGGTCCCCGGAGATCAGGATGCCTTCCGGGACCACACCGATCCCGGTCGTGGTGATGAAGACGCCGTCACCCTTGCCGCGCTCCACGACCTTGGTGTCGCCCGCGACGACCGGCACGCCGGCCGCGTTGGCGGCATTGGCCATGCTCTCGACGATGCGGGCCAGCTCGGCGAGCGGAAAACCCTCCTCGAGAATAAAGCCGGCGGCCAGATAGAGCGGGCGCGCACCGGCCATGGCGACGTCGTTGACCGTGCCGTGCACCGCGAGCGAACCGATGTCACCGCCCGGGAAGAAGAGTGGCGAGATGACGTGCCCGTCGGTGCTCATGACCAGACGTCCCGGGGGCGGGGCAAAGAGCGCCTGGTCGTTTCCTTGGGCGAGCAGCGCGTTGTCGAGATAGCGTCGAAAGAGCTCGCCGATGAGTTGCGCCATGGCGCGCCCGCCGGAGCCGTGACTCATGTCGACGGCGCCGTTCCTGACATCGAGCCGGACGGGGAAGCGCCGTTCGGACGTCATCCCGTCGCCGCCCCGGCCCGCGCCGGCTCCCTCAGCCGCCCGTAGCTCCAATAGGCCGCACAAGCCCCCTCGGACGACACCATACAGGAGCCCATGGGGTTCTCGGGCGTGCAGGGGTTGCCGAAGAGCCTGCAGTCCGTCGGTTGCTTGACGCCGCGCAGGATCGCCGGGCACTCGCAGCCCCTCACCTCCCTGGCCGCGGCGACCTGGGTCGGGAAACGCCGCTCGGCATCCAGGTCCGCATAGGCCTCACCCAGGGTCAGGGCGCTGTCCGGGAGGATGCCGAGCCCCCGCCACTCGAAGCGCGCACGCACTTGGAAGACCTCGTCCATCAGCGCTTGCGCCTTGCGATTACCCGCCTCGGTCACGGCGCGGGTGTATTGGTTCTCGACCTCGCAACGACCCTCGTTGAGCTGTCTCACCAGCATCAAGGCGGACTGCATGACGTCCAGGGGCTCGAAGCCGGCGATGACGACGGGGATGCCGAACTCCTGTGCAACGAACCAGTACGGGCGGCTGCCGATGAGCGTGCTGACATGAGAGGGGCCGAGGATGCCGTCGAGCCGAGCTCCCCGGGGTCCGGCGGCACTCAGGATGGTCCTGAGCGCCGGCGGGGTCAGAACATGGTTGCAGAAGACCGAGAAATTATCGAGCCCTTCGCTCCGTGCCACCTTGACGGCGACGGCGGTGGGCGGCGTGGTGGTCTCGAAGCCGATTGCGAAGAACACGACCTGGCGGTGCGGCTGGTGACGCGCAATCCGCAGGACATCCTGCGTGGAGTAGACCATGCGAATGTCCGCACCCTCGGCCTTGGCCTTGAGCAGGGTCTTGCGCTCGCTGGCCGGAACGCGCATCAGGTCGCCATAGGTGCAGAGCGTGACCGGGTGCTGGGTGGCGAGCGCAATCGCCTGGTCGATGCATGCCATCGGCAGAACACAGACCGGGCAGCCCGGACCATGGACGAAGCGCACGTTCGGCGGCATGAGGTGCTGCACGCCATAGCGGAAGATCGCATGGGTATGGCCGCCGCAGAACTCCATCAGCCGGTATTCGCGGCTTGGCTGGGCCTCGGCGGCGATGGTCTTCGCAAGCCGGCGGGCGAGCCGCTGATCGCGAAACTCGTCGATGTACCTCACGAGCGACCTCCGGTCCCCGAGGCAGGCGCCATCTCAGAGAGGCCGGTATCCTGCGCCGGCTCGAGCAGACCCATCTCGCCGATGATTCGAAGGGTACGCTCGGCTTCCTCCTCGCTGATCTTGTTGAGGGCGTACCCCACGTGCACCAGGACGTAGTCGCCCACTGCAGCGCCCTCGACCAGGGCCAAGGAGACATCCTTACTCACGCCGCCAAGCGCGACCTTGGCGGTGTCGGCGGCCACATCGATGGCGGTGATGCGGGCTGGGATGGCTAGACACATAGGGGACCTCGTAGAGATGGCGCGTCCATCGGCGGAGACTAGGACAGCGTCAGCGCGAACGCAACGCAGGGATCGATGGCGGTGATCAAAAGCTCGGCCTGGCGTCGCAGCGCCGTATCCGAACTGCCCGACAAGGCCACCAGGCCCTGCGCGACCAGGCCTCGGGGGTGAAAATTCCACTCGGTCGGCGCCAGGATCCGGTAGTCCCGGACCCGCCCGCCATCGACCCTGACCAGGTGGACCAGCTGCCCGCGCGCAGCGGGCGCACGGCCCAGACCAAGGCCGGCGGCACCCGCGGGTCGCGCGGGCGGATCGGGGTCGGGACCAGCGGGGTCCGGGGTGAGACGTCGCAGGCGGACCGCCACCTCGACCAGCTGGGCAGCCAGACGCGGGAGCAGGCCAGGTCCATGTCGCTCGACCAGCGACGCGATCAACGGCATGGCGAGCCGGCGGGTGAAAGGGCTGGTCTCGCAGGGATGACCGCGCCAAGTCGGCCGGGCAATGAAATCAGCCGCCGCGCTGCCGCTGAGACATGAGATCAGCTCCTCGTCGGGCATGCCCGGCAGAGGGGCGACCGGGGTTTGACCGAGTGATGCCTCGCCTGAATCAAGCAGGGATCGCAGGAGTCGCGCGGCTCGGGTGTCGCTGACACGGCACCAGCGCTCGAAGGCCGAGGCCTCCGCGACCTCGCTTAACCAGGACTCGGGGGACGCGCCATAGATTCGCCGAGTGAGCAGCTCCGTGAGATCGGCGACAAGCGCGCCGAGCTGCGGAGAGGCGGCGGCCGATTCCGCACCCGGCTCGAAGAGGTCGCCCGCGGGATCCAAAAGGCCGAGCACGCGGTTCGAAAGGCCCAGGACGGCGGCCATACCCGAGCGGTCCGGCGTCTCGCCGAGCAGCGCGGGCCAGTCGAGTAGAATGCGCCAGAGATGTTCACGGATCGTCTCGGCGGCAATCGCGGCCTGACGGCGAATCCTGGTGGTGGCGCTGGGGACAACGCCCTGTGCCTGCTCCAAGGCGCACGCGCACGCCCCGGCCTGCGCGCGCGCGCAGATCGCGTACAACAGCGGCAGGCGTTCAGCCGCCTCAGCGGGAGAGAGGCCGATGAAAGCGGATGCGGCGCCGATCGGGCGTGTCGAGCCGATGGCGCAGACGAGCCCACTGGCGCTTCGCCGCAGGTGAATGTCGAGACTTCCGGCCGGATCGGACATACGACTGATGTTCTCCGAAGGGGCATCAAGCGCATTCGGCCCGGCATTGGCGCTCGCAGCGCCGAGGCACATCGGCTCCGGGACCGCGGCCCCGGCCTCTGCCGTCGCGGACGGGCTCGGCGCGCTTCGACACGACTGAGCCTCGTCTCCGATTGCATCCTTGCCACCGTCGCGATCTCCCATGACCGAATCCCAGCTCAAGTCTAGCCGATCCGGGTGCCTGAATGGCCGGTACAGAGCAAGGTTGGCGCCAACGGCCGCGCGAAGGCAGGCCGGCCGGATTGGGGCCCGCCCGCGAGGACGGCGAGCCCCCCAGGACAAGCCCTTTGCGCGCCGGCGCGCGAGAGGGTACAAGGGATGGCGCCGACACCACCGACCTGATCAGATTCTCCTAACGTGCTGACACCGCAACAGCTCGCAGCATTGCGCTGCGACATCGTCTTCACTGCCGAGCTCGGCGGGCAAACCCGAACCTTGCATAGCACGTGGGGACTCTTCTCGCCGCGCGAGATCGACGAGGGCACCCGGCTCCTGCTCGCGCAGATGCGAATCCAACCCAGCGATGACTGCCTCGACCTGGGATGCGGCTACGGCGCCATCGGCCTGGCCCTCGCAACCTTGGCACCACAAGGGCGGACCCTGATGGTCGACAAGGATTTCGTCGCGGTGGAATACGCCGATCGCAACATCACGGAAAATGGTCTGGACAATGCGAGTGCGCAGCTCAGCAACGGGTTCGACCAAATCGACCCTGGGCTGCATTTCGATGTGATCGCGAGCAATATCCCGGCGAAGGTCGGCAAGGAGCTCCTGGCCCTCCTGCTGCACGACGCCCATGCCCGCTTGCGTCGAGGCGGTCGCCTCTACGTAGTCACGGTCAATGGGTTACGTCTCTATATGAAGCGGAACCTGACCGAGGTCTTCGGCAACTATGACAAGCTCAAACAGGGGGCGCATTATACGGTGGCCATGGCCGAGCGGCCGGCCTGAAGCCGGCGCCGGCAAGGTCTGCGGCGGCATGCATTGGAATCCAGCCAACGCCAGCGCAGGATGAGCAACGACCGACCCGGTCTCGGCCTGTCCATGGCCAGCCCGAGCCCGGAGCGCCTCGCCGCGTGCGCGCGCCAAAAAAACGGCCGCGACGGCAGCGGGAAGCGCTGCGGTTGCGGCCCAACTGGCTTGCTGCTCTTTACCCGCCCCGAATCAGCGCCAAGGCGCGTTGCCAAGAGTCTGATCGGAGCCGTCTGTGCGCCGGGGCCGACGCCAAACGCCGTCGTCGCGCTTTGTCAGAGCGATCAGAAATCCGCCGCAGAGCGTGGCGGCGATGAAACCAGTGATCGTGAGTGCGTCGAAGCTCATTCCATCGCCTCCGCTATCGCATGGTGCAAATCTGCTCATACAGAGCGTTCATGAGGCCGGGCATCCGCCCTCGCAGGATGCCTGACTTTCGGCTGTCGCCTATCTTGCACGCAGTTCACGAATAGAGTATTTCAGTTATTCCTAATGTTGTAACAAGTTGTTACAGTCTATTCACCTTCTCCCGGATAGCCTGCCCCCGATATGACTGAGAAGCCGGTCCGAATTTTGGTCGTCGACGATGACGGGGCCTTACGCGCCCTTCTCGGAGACTATCTCGCGAGCGAAGGCTTCAGCGTGGCGAGCGCTGCGGACGGCGTCGCGATGGATGCCTGGTTGGCGCAGAATGAAACGGATCTAATCATCCTCGACCTCATGCTTCCGGGCGAGGATGGCCTCACCCTTGCCCGGCGGCTGCGCGCGCGGACCAATGTGCCCATCATCATGCTGTCGGCGCGCGGAGACGACGTGGATCGGATCGTTGGTCTCGAGGTCGGTGCCGACGACTACATGCCCAAGCCGTTCAATCCGCGCGAGCTGTTGGCACGCATCCGAGCGGTGCTGCGCCGCCGGTCGCCAGACCATCGGCCGGGTGAGCCGGTTGACGCCGACGGAGGCATTCGGTTCGGACCCTACCGGCTGGACCTGAACCGACGCGAGCTGAGACGCGGCGATGAACCCGTGGTGCTCACCTCCGGGGAGTACGAGCTGTTGCGGATACTCGCCGAGCATCCCGATCGCGTCTTGGATCGGGACCGGCTGCTCGACCTCCTGAAGGGGTATGAACGGTCGCCCTTCGATCGCAGTATCGACGTCCAGATCGCGCGTCTGCGCGCGAAGGTCGAGCCGGATACCAAACAGCCGCGCTACATTCGCACCATCTGGGGCAAGGGTTACATGTTTACGCCGGCCGGCGACTCATGAGAATCGTGAAGCGTCTGATCCCGGCGACCTTGTTCGGGCGCGCGCTCTTGACCTTGATCTTCACCTTCGGCCTGTTCAGCGTCATCACCTTCTGGGTCATCGTCTCCTACGCCCTCGCGCCGGTGGCGCAGCGCTCCGCCTCGGATCTGGCAAGCATCATGGTGCTGTCGGCACGCACGCTGAGCCAGCTTCCGCCGGCGCTGCGCGAGGACTACCGGGCAAGGCTGGGTCGGGAGTACCAGATCCGGCTCACCGACGAACGCCCACTCGTCGATCCGAATCACTTCTTTTTCCCCTATCTGCGCCAGGTCACCCTGGCGCTCGAGGAGCGCCTCGGACATCCGATTGAGGTCGTCACCAGCGTCGCCAACAGCGACCGCTGGTTCTGGGTTGCCCTGGATACCGGAGGCGAGACGATCTGGACCGGTTTTCCTCGCAGCCGCGTGGAGACCAGACCGATCGAAGGACTGTCCGTCATCATCGGGGTCGCGGTCGCCCTGATCTTCGGCACGGCCGCGATCCTGGCCGGACGCATCACCGAGCCGCTTAACCGCCTCTCCGCCGCCGCCGAGCAGGTCGCACTTGGCCACTCGCCCAGCACGCTGTCGGAGAATGGCCCCAAGGAGCTTGCCCAGCTGGCCCGTCAGTTCAATGCGACCAGCCGCCAGATTCGCGAGCTCATCGCCAACCGCACCATGCTGTTGGCCGGCATCTCCCACGATCTCCGAACACCGCTCACCCGGCTGCGCTTGGCGGTCGAGATGCTGCCGCGCACGGTGACGCCCACCCTCGCGGCGCGAATGGAGCGCGACATCGACGAGATGAACGCGCTCATCACCCAGGCCGTCGAGTTCGGCAAGACCCTAGGGGCAGGGAACCCCGAGGATGTTGACCTCACCGCGCTGATCACAGATCTGGTCGGCGGCCGGCCCGATATCATCTGGCAGCGGGGACGCCCCTGCCCTTATCGGGTCGATGCGCTGGCCTTGCGCCGGATCGTCGGTAATCTCCTCGAGAACGCGCTGCGCTACAGCGAGGACCTGGTCGAGATCCATCTCGACTGCCAGGCACCCACACCGGTGATCTTCGTACTCGACCGTGGTCCGGGGATCCCGGGACCGGAGCGCGAGGCGGTATTTCGCCCCTACTACCGCTTGGAGGGGTCGCGAAACCGAATGACCGGTGGCACCGGCCTGGGTCTGGCAGTGGCCCGCCAGCTCGCGCTTGCCAACCAGATGGAGCTCCGACTCGACGCGCGTCGCGGCGGCGGAACGGCGGCCAGCGTGCGCCTTCCTCCGAGGGCGGCCGAGCTCGCGCCGCTGAGGACAGCCGCAATAGTTGACGATCCACCTGGGGGTGCCTAAATTCGCCCCTGTCGTCCCCATCACCCGGAGCTTCGGCAATGCTGCAACCAGGCGATCAAGCGCCCTTGTTCTCGCTTCCCAACGCGGACATGGAGCGGGTCAGTCTCGAACAGCTCGTCGGACAACGAAACCTCGTGATCTATTTTTATCCGAAGGACGACACCCCCGGCTGCACCATGGAGGCACTCGATTTCACCGACCTTCAACAGGAGTTCGAGGCGGCCGATGCCGATATCTTCGGCATCAGTCGCGATACCTGCACCAGTCACGGCGCCTTTCGGGACAAATACGGGTTGAGCGTACAACTGCTCGCGGATACCGACGGGGAAGCGTGCGAGGCCTATGGTGTATGGCGTGAGAAGGAAGCCCATGGCGAAAAGCGCATGGGGATCGTGCGCTCGACCTTTATCGTCGACAAGCTGGGTCTGATTCGACACGCGATCTATGACGTCAAGCCCAAGGGCCACGCCTCGCAGGTCCTGGAGCTGGTCAGGTTGCTCTGACCCCTGCAGGGAGCGGCAGATTCAGTGCTCCCAACACCAGCCAACGTGACGCGAGGCGCGCCGGCCGCAGATCGCTCTGAAAGCGGCTCGGTCCCGACCGTGAACAACCACAGCGCCCCACCGCCGCGCGGCGTCAAGCTGCGTGCCTATATCCTGATCTTTCTGCTGATCTTCGGGCTGACCCCCTTGGTGCTGGCCGTCCTGATCAACCTCCCCCTGGTGCTGGATCGCACCGCGATGTTCTACCAGCGCGCCTACCTGCAGAACTTACGCGCCGACTTCCGCGACCTGGACCAGCACCTGGCGAGCCGGCACGAGATGATCCGGCTGCTCTCGAAGCTGCCCGAGCCGGGGCTGATCCTGGGAGAGCAGGGAGATGCCGGGGAGATCGACGTTTCACGTGCGCGCTACACGTCCTGGATCAACCAGATCCTGGCCGATCAGCGCGACATCATCCAGATCCTGTTCGTGGGTGACGACGGTCTGGAGCGGTTCTGGCTGGCTCGCGACCCCCGGACCCAGGAATGGCGGCCCACTGCTTCGCCGCCCCAATTGCCGAACCGGGAATTCCTGTCGGCCGCACTCGAGCTGCAGCCGGGTGCGGTGATGGTCAGCCGCATTCGCATCGACCCGGCAGCGGGCGCCGAGGACCCGCGCCAGCTCATGACACTGAGCTTGACCAGCCGGATTGGCGGCGAGAAGCCTGAGGCCCCCCGGGGTGTGGTGGTCATGACCATCGATGTCGGCGGCCTGGCCCAGTTTTACCGGGATACCCTCTGGGTCAATCATGACGGGAGCTACCTGCGGCCTGGTCAACCGGCGAGCGGCCAACCCGAGGCATTCGAGGATTTTCCCGGACTGGCGGAGCTCTTTGCCGCCGGCAGCCTTGCCGTCTGGAAGGGGCGTCAGGGGCGTCAGCTGCTCTGGGTGCCCATGTTCCTGACCGAGGACGGCGTCCCGCTCTGGGTGGGTAGGCCGGTCGACTCATCCCCGATCGACGAGTTCCGCGACGCCCTGATGTTGCGGGTGCTCTCGATCATCTTCGTGCTGGTGGTGGTGGTGATGGTCCTGGCACGGTCGATCGCGGCGCGGGCCGAGCGTTTCGGCCAAGAGCTCAGAGGCGGTATCGGGCAGGTTCTGCGCGACGGTCGGCCGTTGCGCTTCAGTTGGCGGGGGCCGAGGGAGGTACGCGAGCTCGGCGAGCAGCTGAGCGCGCTGGCGCAGACCCATTCCGAGCACCTCCAGGCGGCCCGGGCGCACACCCGGGAGTTGGAAAAGTCCAACCATTACAAATCGGAGTTCCTCGCCAATGTGAGCCACGAGCTGCGCACGCCGCTCAACTCGATCCTCCTCTTATCGAAGATGCTCGCCGGCGAGACCAGTGGCCTCAATCCGGGCCAGCGGCGTCAGGCACAGGTGATCCATGAGGCAGGGCGCGACCTGCGGGCCATGATCGACAATATCCTCGACATCTCTCGGATCGAGGCCGGGCATGTCACCATGGCGCCCGCCTGGGTGGAGCTACGACCGATGCTCGAAGAGCTGCTCGAGCTAATCTCGCCTCTGGTGGCAGACAAACCGGTTGTGCTCGATTTGACGATCGACCCCCGCGCCGCCCCTAGGATCTACACGGATCGCGACAAGCTCAGACAGATTTTGAAGAATTTCCTGTCGAATGCGGTGAAGTTCACCGACGAGGGTCGGATCACACTCGCCGTCGAATCCACGGAAGCCCGGCCGCATCAGATCGCGCTCAGCGTCGCCGATACCGGGATCGGCATCCCACAAGACAAGCAGGAGATCATCTTCGAGGCATTCCAGCAGGCGGACGGCTCAACGCGACGCCGCTACGGGGGCACCGGCCTGGGACTCTCGATCAGCCGCGAGCTGGCGCACCTCCTGGGGGGACGTATCCTGGTCGAGAGCGCCCCGGGGGCTGGCGCCCGCTTCACCCTCCTTCTGCCGTTGTCGGCCGAGTCGGGCCAGCAAGAGGAGGCACCAGTCGCGCCACCCGCTGCCGCCACCGAGTCGATACAACCAGCGCTGGAGGCAGCTCCGAGCAGGCTCGCTGAGACAACGGTCGCGCGCTCCGAGGGCTGGGTCCTGATCGTGGAGCGCGATGTCAAGACCCTGGTCCAACTCGCGTCTGAGCTATCGCGGCGAGGCCTGCGGATACAGACCGCCGCCGATCTCGAAGAGGCGCTCGAGACCCTGCAGGAGGAGGGCGAAGGCTGCGAGCTGGTCCTGCTCGCGGCCGGGATGTCCGCCTCAACGACCTGTGCTACGATTCAGCGGATACTGAGCCAGAACATGGGGCCACACCCTGCCGTGGCCGTGCTCGGCGATCGCTCGGCCGAGGCCCAGGTCAGTGGTTGTCTGGGTGCTGGGGCCATCGGGTTTTTGTCGAAACCCATCGCTGACGAACAGCTGGAAGCGCTGCTCGCACAGGTCCTGCCAGGCAGGCCGGTCGCACAGGCGCCCAAGCCGATCGACGAGCCGGTCGCTTAAGCAGACGCCGGGTTGCCCCCCCGTCCCCTGGCCAAGGCATCGGCGCGGGACCTTCGTGGGCCTCCTCAGGACACGCTGACGTATTCAGCGTGCCCGGTTCGGGGCAGGAGGCCCCGGCATCTTCAGGCCCCCCAGCGCCTGAAGATGGAGCCTTTCGAGAGTCGCGCCTCTCGGGAGGCGAGCTGATGATGACCAGGATGGCATTTGATCAGCATCTCCCGAAGGCTGAGCCATGCCCAGACGCCATCAGCGCCTGAACAGGAAGCGAGGCGGAGACCCCGTCTTCACTTGCATGATGATGAATTGCCAGGGCCGGCAATGGGTCGGCCTCTCCGTAAGCAGCCCGAGGCCGTTGAGGGCGCAACAGGGCAGATGACATGACCCGCTACGCCGGATTCAAGCTGCTGATCGTGGACGACCACGCGCATAATCTGTTCACGCTTCGCACACTGATTGAAAGTCAGATGGACGCCACGGTCCTCGAGGCGACCTCCGGTCAGGACGCCATCGATCTGACACACCAGCATCCCGACATCGACCTGATCATCCTGGATGTGCAGATGCCAGAGATGGACGGCTTCGAGACGGCCTCAATGCTGAAACTGCGCAAGCGCACACGCGACATCCCCATCATCTTCCTAACCGCGGCATTCAAGTCGGAGGAATTCCAGCAGCGCGGATTCGCAGTCGGCGCCGTGGATTATCTTCTCAAGCCGATCGACGACAACCTCCTGATCAACAAGATCAGCACCTACTTTCGATTGATTGAAAAGGAACGCGAGCTCAATCGCAACTTGGAGCAGATTGTGGCGGCGCGCACGGCGGAGCTCGCGGAAGCACGGCAGTACTTGGAAAATATCATCAACAATATGGGCGAGGCCCTCTTGGTGCTTGATCCGCGCGGCACCATTCAGCTGGCTAACCCGGCAGCGCGGCGCATGCTCGGCTACGGAAACGACGACCTGCTGGGCATGTCCATCGGTGACGTGTTCGAAGAAGAAGGCGACGCCGAAGCCGGTGCCTTCATGGGAACCTGGCTGGAGGCGCTGATCCGAACCGGTGCTTTGAGTCGGATCGAGGCCCGTTTTATCGCGCGTGACGGGCGACGCGTCCCGATCTTGTTTGCACGGACCGCGGTCAAGGATACCGACGGAGACATCAGCGATATCATCTGCATCGCCAAGGACATGACCGGCTATGTGCGGGTTGACCGGGACGCGGGCTCGGCGGCTGGGTTTGGCCGGGCAAAGCAGCTCCGGTCCGGATGACGTCCATGCGATGGGAGTCCGATGGAGGATCGATGATGAGCGAGCCGATTCTCTCGGGGGAACCCGAGGATGAGAATACGACCCTGACCGCTAACGCATTGAAGGCAATGGCGCACCCGTTACGTTGGAAGATCCTGTGCTCGCTCGGGGACAAGGAGCTCTCCGTCGGCGAGATCGTCGATCGAACCGGGACTTCGCAGAGCAACATCTCCCAGCACCTCGAGCAATTGCGCAACAAGAACATCGTCGTCGCGCGAAAGGAGGCCAACCGGATCTATTACCGGATCCGCAATGACCAGCTGCTGGAGCTGATCGGCATCATGCGCGACGTCCTCTGCCCTGCGAATCTCGACGACCGTTTCCCCAAGTAGCCTAAGGCTCGGGAACACCGGTGGCGACTGTCCAGCCCCGCAACCCGTTGCTTACATCAGGAGCGCCCATGCTGGATCCCGATGCCTGGTTCTCGGAGATCGCCGATCAGGACGGCGCCGCCTTCTCTCTAAAGATCAGGGAACGGCTCCACCAGGAGCAGACCCCTTATCAGCTGATCGAGATCTATGCGACGAAGGGGTTCGGCAACCTCATGGTCATCGATGGCTGCACCATGCTCTCCAGTCGGGACAATTTTCTCTATCACGAAATGATGGCGCATCCGGCGCTCTTCACCCATCCCGATCCCAAACGGGTCTGCATCATCGGCGGAGGGGACTGCGGTACCCTGCGCGAGGTCTTGAAGCACCCTGGCGTGGAGCGGGCCGTCCAGATCGACATCGACGAACGGGTGACCCGCCTGGCCGAGGTCTACTTCCCTGAGCTGACGGCGTCCAACGGTGACCCCCGCGCGCACTTGCTGTTCCAGGACGGGGTCCGCTGGATTCAGCAAGCCGCAACCGACAGCCTCGACCTCATCATCGTCGACAGCACTGACCCCATCGGACCAGCGGTCGGCCTCTTCACCAGCGATTTCTACGCCGCGTGCCGCCGTGCGCTGGGGCCAACGGGCATCCTGGTCCAACAGAGCGAATCCCCCCTCTACCACATCCGGGTCCTGCAAGACATGCACGCAGCGATGCACTCGGCGGGCTTCACCGAGACCCGCACGCTGTTCTTCCCCCAGCCGATCTATCCATCGGGCTGGTGGAGTGCGACCCTGGCGGGCAGCGACGGACCGCTCGCGCATTTCCGTATCGAGGATGCGCGCCGAAAAGGCTTCGATACCCGTTATTACAACGCCGAGGTCCACAGCGCTGCCTTGGCCGAGCCGGAGTTCTTCCGACACGCATTGGCTGGATTCAAGCGATAGAGGGCAGTGGCTCGCGGAGCCCCTTGCGACCGTCCGAGGTCAGTCGGGCTGCCCGGAATCAAGGCGCACAGACCGTCATCGGGGTCTGGCCAAGACACCTTCGGAGCAGTCGGCGGGAACCGCTGCTGCGGCTCACAGGCGGACGGGAAGGCCGGTTTCCCGGGCTCACGCCTCAACGAAAAACGCGCGGGGTAATGGGGGCCCAAGGGGCCCCGGTTCAATTCACCACAGCGACAGGCGGCAATCAGGCTCCGCCCCGGGCGCCCACGAACTCGGGATAGGCCTCCAGCCCGCACTCCCCGATATCGACTCCCTCGTACTCCTCTTCCTCGCTGACCCGAATGCCGATGATCAGCCTGATGATCAGCCAAACGACGAAGGAGGTCACGAAGACCCAGCCAAGGATGGTCCCGAGCCCGATCGCCTGAGCCGCGAAGGTCGCATCGTCGTTCGTGATGGGAACGGCCATGAGGCCCCACATCCCAACGACGCCGTGCACCGAGATCGCACCGACCGGGTCATCGATCCGGAGCTTGTCCATGGTGACGATCGCGAAGACGACGATCACCCCGCCGATCGCACCGATCATTGCGGCCAGCAAGGGCGACGGCGTAAGCGGCTCGGCCGTGATCGCGACCAGACCCGCGAGTGCGCCATTGAGGGCCATGGTAAGATCGGCCTTCCCGAACAGCAGCCGCGCCGTGATGAGCCCGAAGGTCGTGCCGGCTGCAGCCGCCATATTGGTGTTCACGAAAACCGCCGCCACCGCATTCGCATTCTCGACAGTCGAGACCACCAGCTGAGAGCCGCCGTTGAACCCGAACCAGCCGAGCCACAGGATGAAGGTGCCGAGTGTCGCGATCGGCATGTTTGCGCCGGGGATGGCGTTGATGGAGCCGTCCCGACCGTACTTGCCCTTGCGCGCACCCAGCAGCAGCACGCCGGCGAGGGCCGCGGACGCGCCAGCCAGATGAACGATCCCCGACCCGGCGAAGTCGAGAAAACCGAGCTCGTCGAGGAAACCGCCGCCCCACTTCCAGTATCCCTGAATCGGATAGATGAAGCCGGTCATGACGACGGCGAACAGCAGGAAGGCCCACAGCTTCATCCGCTCGGCCACGGCGCCGGAGACGATCGACATCGCCGTTGCAACGAAGACCACCTGGAAGAAGAAATCCGCCATGCCCGAGTAGTAGGTCTCGCCGTTGCTGGCCAGCACCTCGTCGAGGCTGTGATCCCCCCCGAACATGAAGCCCCAGTCGATGGTGGGTATGAAGCCGTTTCCACCGGACGGATACATGATGCCGTAACCAACGAGCATGTACATGATTGAGGCGATGGCAAAGAGGGCGATGTTCTTGGTGAGGATCTCGGCGGTGTTCTTGGCGCGCACCAGCCCGGCCTCGAGCATCGCGAAACCGGCGGCCATCCACATGACCAAGGCGCCGGAGACCAGGAAGTAAAAGGTGTCCAGCGCGTAGCTGAGCTGGGTGATCGATTGTTCCACGGGTTCGTTACCTCCGAATCGGGTGAGCGCCCGCGTCCCGCTGCCCGGGCAGCCGGCGGCCGTTCGATTGCAGTTGTGTCGGGTGATGGCGGTGCGCGCCGGAATAACGCCAATGGCACGAAAAGGCAGGCGCGAGACCGGCGCCGGATGGGCCGAGGGGCGATCCGACCGGGGTGCATCCGGTCGGATCGATGCGGTGCGAGGTCAGATGATGTAGCCGCGCTCGTCATGCAGCGCGAGATCCAGACCCTCCGTCTCCTGCTCCTCGGTGACCCGCAGCCCAATGGTGACCTTGATCAGGAACAGCAGCGCCAGGCTGACCAGGCCTCCATACACCAGCGTGGCAGCCACCGAGACAAGCTGGATCCAGACCTGGCCGCCGATCCCGTCCACGCCATCGGCCAGGCCGGCCCCGCCAAGCACCGGGGCGGCGAAGACGCCGGTCAGGATGGCACCGACGATCCCGGCCACGCCGTGCACGCCCCAGACATCCAGCGAATCGTCATAGCCGAGCCACTTCTTGACCTTGGTGGAGGCAAAGTAGGCGAGCAGTGATCCGGCGAAGCCGATGGCGATGGCGCCCATGGGCCCGGCCGTGCCGGAGGCCGGCGTGATCGCCACCAGCCCCGCCACCGCGCCGGTGGCGATGCCGAGCACCGACGGCTTGCCGTGCTCGATCCACTCCGCGAACATCCAGGTCAGGGCCGCGGCGGCAGTCGAGAGCTGGGTCACCGTCATGGCCATCGCGGCGGTACCGTCCGCGGCCAGCTCGGAGCCGGCGTTGAAGCCGAACCACCCGACCCACAGCATGGAGGCGCCGATGACGGTGAAACTCAGGTTGTGGGGCGGCATGGCCGTGGTCGGGTAGCCCTTGCGCCGGCCGAGCATCAGGGCCGCCATCAGCGCCGCGACACCGGCATTGATGTGCACGACCGTCCCCCCGGCGAAATCCAAGGCGCCCATGGCCCCGACCCAGCCACCACCCCAGACCCAGTGGGCAATCGGGATGTAGACCAACGTGACCCACAGGGCCATGAAGATCAGCATGGCCGAGAACTTCATGCGCTCGGCGAAGGCACCGACGATGAGGGCCGGGGTGATGATCGCGAAGGTCATCTGGAAGGTCATGAACAGGCTGTCGGGGATGGTTCCGGACAGGGCATCAACGGTGACGCCGGATAGGAAGGCCTTGTCCAGGCTGCCGATGTAGTCATTCATGGCGCCGCCATCGGTAAAGGCCAGGCTGTAGCCGTAGACGGCCCAGATCAGGGTGATCAGTCCGGTGATCGCAAAGCACTGCATCAACACCGAAAGCACGTTCTTGGAGCGAACCAGTCCGGCGTAGAACAGCGCCAGCCCGGGGATCGTCATGAACAGCACCAGTGCGGTCGCCGTCAGCATCCAAGCCGTGTCGCCGCTGCTCAGGGTGGGGGGCTCGTCGGCAAGCGCCAGCGCCGGTAAGAGCAGCGAGAGCACGGCCAGAGCATGGGTCGCTAATCGTCGCGGTTGCAGACTGTACATCGTTGACATCACCTCCACGCCGGTTAGAGTGCGTCCGAGCCGGTCTCGCCGGTTCGAATGCGGATCACTTGGTTCAGGTCGAAGACGAAAATCTTGCCGTCGCCGATTTTGCCCGTGCGGGCCGCACCGCTGATCGCCTCGATCACCTTATCGACCATGGCATCGTCGACGGCGATCTCGACCTTGATCTTCGGGAGGAAATCCACGACATACTCCGCGCCGCGATAGAGCTCGGTGTGACCTTTCTGACGACCGAACCCTTTCACCTCGATCACGGTGATGCCGGACACGCCGATGTCGCCCAGCGCCTCACGCACGTCGTCCAGCTTGAAGGGCTTGATGATGGCTGCAACCAATTTCATTGCGAATGAGCTCCTGTGAAGGCCAAGGCTTGAGCCTGGGCCGGATGTTTGGAATCCGCGCGAGCGGGATGGTGCGGCTCTAGAATTCCTTCAGCCAGCCGACCCAGATCTTGGGGTCGTCGTCGTAGGTGTCGCGCCCGACCTGATCGTAGTTGAGACTAAAGGTGCCGAAATCGCCGGCCTCGCGACTGATCGACAGGCCCCAGTGGCCATAGTCGTTTCCGCCGTCGTTATAATCGAAATCGTAGTAGCCGCCGTGGACGTCCAGACCGAAGTCCATCGGCAGGTCGATGGCGAAGCTGCCGTAGTAGTACCAGTCGCCTTCTTTGAAAAGCGCCTCGCCGTTTTCTACGCCGGGGGCATCCTCGGCCTGGCCCCACGCGGTGTAGGCAAGACCAAGCGTGACCCATTTCCAGGTTGCGCTGCCGCCGATCTCCGCGAAGTCCAGGTCATCCCCATCCGGATAGGCGTAATAGATGGCATTCAGGTCGAAGCTGAGATCGTCGTTGATGGACTGACTGAATCCGAGATAGACGTCAGCTTCATATCCCGGCGACTTGATCACATCGATGACATTTCCGGACTCGTCCTCCACGTCAACGTCACCGAAGTCGACGTTCGAGACCCAGGTCCCGGCGTAGAAGCCGCTGATGTGCGCGTAATCCACCCCGCCCTGGATCGCCGCCTTGTCGTCGGTCTGCGTCACGCCACGGAAGATGTAGTTGCTGACGGCGCCGATATTGGCGCTGAACGAGTGAACGTCGTCGGCAGAGGCAGGTTGAGACGCCCCCACTCCAATGCTCAAAGCCCCAAGCGTCAGTGCTGTCCCAATGCGTGTTGTCGTCATTGCTGTGTACCTCTCAATAGTCCATGCTTGTCTAGCGCGTCTTCGAAAAATCCGGCTCGCGACTGAAGCGCCGGAATGGCTGCCGTGTTGTGTGGAATAGCGAATGCATTTCATGTGCCAGAACCTGGCGACACGGCCATCTGGAGACATTTCGGCATCATGTGCGAAAGGCACAACAAGGAAGCGCACCAGCGCGGCGCGCGAGCCCCGGCATCAAGGGACAAGCGCACCATCTTGGGTCATTGTCGGGGCCGGATATCCAGGGCCGCTCGCGGCAGAGCCCCGGCTCGAGGACGCGCGGGCGCGGACCCCTGGGTGGCGGCGCCGACATCAGAGCGACGGTTCAGCACCGACCCCATCGCAGAGGAGCCCTCATGTTGGATCCCAAACAGCTCGACGATCTCGTGCAACGCCTCGCATCGGCCATGCCCAAGGGCATCCAGGTGTTGCAGGAAGACATCAATCGCAGCCTTCGCGCGTCGCTCGAGTCGGCCCTGGCGAGGCTCGATCTGGTGACCCGCGAGGAGTTCGACGTCCAGTCTGCCGTCTTGGCGCGGACCAGGGCGAAACTGGCTGTCCTGGAGACCCGGGTTGCTGAGATGGAACGGGGGCTTGCAGGGCAACGAGCGCACACGGACTGAAGTCGCGAGCGCGAGAGAGGGCGTGGCGCTCTGTATCCTGCACAGCCGTGCGCGGGTCGGCATGCATGCCCCGGCGGTCACGGTCGAGGTCCATCTCTCCGGGGGGCTTCCCTCCCTCTCGATGGTCGGGCTGCCGGAGATGGCGGTCAAAGAGAGCAAGGATCGGGTCCGCGGGGCACTCCTGAACGGTCGATTTCAGTTTCCGCTCGGCCGGGTGACCATCAACCTCGCCCCGGCTGATCTCCCCAAAGAGGGGGGACGCTTCGACCTGCCCATCGCACTGGGTATCCTTGGCGCCTCCGGGCAGGTCGCCACCGACCGGCTGGACAGCTACGAGTGGATCGGCGAGCTGGCGCTGTCGGGCGGGCTGCGGCCCGTTAACGGCGTCCTGCCGGTCGCAGTGGCGGCCCGGAAGGCAGGACGTGAGTTGATCTTGCCCATGGAGAACGCCGCGGAGGCATCGCTCGTCAGTGGACTCGAGGTCCGGCCGGCCCGCCACCTGATGGAGGTCTGCGAGCATCTCAACGGGATCCGTCCGTTGCCAACCGTTGCGTCGGGCGCGCTACCGGCCAGCGCGCCCGACTACCCGGATCTGGCGGAGGTCAAGGGACAGGAGCATGCCAAACGGGCGTTGGAGATCGCGGCTGCGGGCGGACACAGCCTCCTGCTCATCGGCCCGCCCGGGACGGGAAAATCCATGTTGGCAAACCGGCTGCCCGGCCTGTTACCGCCGCTGAGCGAGGCCGAGGCGCTCGAGGCTGCGGCGATCCGCTCGGTCAGCGATCGCAACCTGTTCGACCCAGCGCGCTGGCGGGAGCGTCCGTTCCGCGCCCCGCATCATACGGCCTCCGCGGTCGCGTTGGTCGGCGGCGGTAGCAACCCCCGGCCCGGCGAGATCTCGCTCGCACACCAAGGGGTGTTGTTTCTCGACGAGCTGCCCGAATTCGATCGCAAGGTGCTCGAGGTCCTTCGCGAGCCCCTGGAATCCGGCTTCATCCATATCTCTCGCGCGGCACGTCAGGCGCGCTTTCCGGCACGCTTCCAGCTGGTCGCGGCAATGAACCCCTGTCCGTGCGGCTATCTTGGCGATCGGAGCGGACGCTGCCGCTGCACCGCGGATCAGGTCGCCCGCTATCGCGGGCGCATCTCTGGTCCCCTGCTCGACCGCGTCGACATGCATGTTGAGGTCCCACGGGTCGACCTGGCGCGGCTCGCGGCCTCAGTGCGCCCTGACCGGGAGACCACGTCGGTGGTTCGCCGCCGGGTCGACGCGGCGCGCGCCCGTCAGGAAGCGCGCCGCGGCAAGCCGAACCACGCCCTCACGCCTGCCGAGATCGACCGCCACTGCGCGCTCAGCCCCCTTGGCCAGCGGATGATCGAGCGGGCAATCGATCGGCTCGGCTTGTCCGCGCGAGCCTATCACCGGATCCTCAAGGTGGCCCGAACCATTGCGGATCTGGACGGCGACAGGCAGATCGAGCAGGCGCACCTGGGCGAGGCGATCGGTTACCGTCGGCTGGATCGCGGCACGCCGGCACCCTGATCCTCGAGACGGCCGCAGACCCAGCAGCGGATCCAGAGTCCGACCATGTTGCAACTCCAAGCCCTCAGCCTGCGCCGTGGTCCGCACCTCTTGTTGGAGGGGGCCAATCTCACCGTCTACCCGGGGCAGAAGGTGGGTCTGGTCGGCCCCAACGGCTGTGGCAAGTCGAGCCTGTTCGCCCTGCTGCTGGGGGAGCTCCACGCCGACGCCGGTGAAGTCATCATCCCGCCGGCGTGGGAGATCGCCCATGTCGCTCAGCACACGCCGCGGACCGACCGCCCCGCGATCGAGTTTGTGCTGGACGGTGACGTCGAGCTGCGCCGCATCCAGCTTGCTCTCGCGCGGGCAGAGGCCAGGGGTGACGGTGTCCATCAGGGCGAGCTCCTGGGCCGGCTCGAGGCGATCGGGGGCTACGAGGCCCAGAGTCGGGCCAGCCGCCTGCTGCATGGTCTGGGCTTCGCGCCGCGCGATGAGCAGCGGCCGGTCAACAGCTATTCCGGCGGCTGGCGCATGCGTCTGGCCCTGGCGCGCACCTTGATGGGCCGCTCGGACCTGCTGTTGCTCGACGAGCCGACCAACCACCTGGACCTGGATGCGGTGATCTGGCTCGAGGGCTGGCTGAAGGCCTACAGGGGAACCCTGCTGCTGATCTCTCACGATCGCGACTTCCTGGACGCCGTGACCGGCCAGGTCCTACACGTCGAGGGTCGGCGCCTGAACCTCTATCCGGGGAACTACTCGGCCTTCGAGCGCCAACGCGCCGAACGGCTCGCACAGCAGCAGGCCGCCCATGAGCGCCAGCAGCGCGAGATCGCCCATGTCCGCAGCTTTGTCGAGCGGTTTCGGGCAAAGGCCACCAAGGCCCGCCAAGCACAGAGCCGGCTCAAGGCGCTCGAACGGATGGAGCTGATCGCACCGGCTCACGTGGATTCGCCGTTTCAGTTCGAGCTCGGGGCGGCGGAAAGCCTGCCCCGGCCGCTGCTCAGGTTGCATGGTGTCGCCGCCGGCTACGACGAACGGCCGGTCATTGAAGGGGTCACCATCAGTCTCAGCCCGGGGGATCGCATCGGGCTGCTCGGACGCAACGGCGCGGGGAAATCGACCTTTATCAAGATCCTGGCGGGCGAGCTGGCGCCGCTGTCCGGCGATCTGGAGCCTGCGCAGACCCTGAGAGTCGGCTATTTCGCTCAGCACCAGATCGACCAGTTGCACCCGACCGACAGCCCGCTTGGCCACCTGCGCCGCCAGGATCCCGCGGCGACGGAGCAGACCCTGCGTGATTATCTCGGGGGTTTCGGCTTCGACGGCGATCGCGCACTGGGCGCGGTGGCAGCACTCTCGGGCGGGGAGAAGGCGCGGCTGGTCCTCGCTCTGCTCATCCGGCAGCGTCCCAACCTACTGTTGCTCGACGAGCCCACAAACCATCTGGATCTTGAGATGCGCCTCGCCTTGAGCGAGGCGCTCCAGGATTTCGACGGGGCACTGGTCCTGGTTTCGCATGACCGCCACCTTCTCCGGCTGACCAGCGATACACTGTTGCTGGTCGACCGAGGCGCGGTCAGCCCGTTCGACGGTGACCTGGACGACTACCCCGCCTGGCTCGCCGGGAGGCAGGCGAGTCGCGACCCAGAAACCACGCGCAACATGCAGCGTCCGACGTCCTGCGAGCCCGGATCCAACGACCGCCGGCAACTGCGCCGTCAGGCAGCGCAGGCACGCCAAATGCTGCAGCCGTTGCGCCAGCAGGAGAAGGCGCTTGAGCGGCGACTCGAGGCGCTGGCTGCCCGGCGCGCCGCCATCGAGCAGGCGCTCAACGACCCGGGTCTCTACGGGACCGATGCGAAGGCCCGGCTGTTCGCGCTCCTCGAGGAGCAACGGGAGGTCAGCGCCGAGCTGGAAGCGACCGAGGGCACCTGGCTGCAGGTCAACGAGGCCATCGAGCAGGCACAATCGGGCACATCATGAGTACACCGGCCGGATGAGCTTGGCCTCGCGACTCCCGCTTCCGCCCGGCCCGGGCCAACTGCTCGCAGGCCGCTGGCCGCGGCGGCTACCCGGCAGGTCGCTAGTGGTGCTGCTCATCGTGACGGTGGTCTATGGTCTGTGGCCTTATGTCACGCTCTGGTGCCTCAACCAAGCGGTCATCGAGAATGACCAAGCGGCGATCGTGGCGCTGGTCGATGTCGATGCCATTCGCACCGAGATCGCGCGCGCATTGAACAAAGAGCAATCCAGCGCAATCGACGATCTCTCCGACCCCTTCATTACATGGTTGGAACGTGGTCTGCGGCGCCACGGGACGACAATGCTGGATGAGCTGGTCACCCTGGACTGGGTCAGGGAACGACTGCTGGTGCAAGCGGTTCCGGGGCAGGGGTTCGTCCCGGCGGTCTCATACGCGTTCTTTAGGGGGCCGTGGGACTTCCGGGTGCGGATCGGAGAGGAGGATACACAGCCGGTCGCGCTCAGACTCACCTATGTCGGCTTCGGCTGGCGCGTGACCATGCTGTCGCCCTAGGAGCCTGTTGACAATCACCGTTCGCGGTCTGGCGACTGGGCTGATTCAAGCTGACTCAGTCCGCCCTCCCGGCCGGGCCGACGGGGTCCCGATCGGTTGGCCGAAGAGTTGCTAACATATTCAAAGGGCCCCCGAGGAGGCCTCGCCCGATCACCCGATTCCTCTCAACCAAGCTGCCGTTGGTCGTCGCCCATTGCGCGACCACGCCCGACACCCACGTGCAACCTCCATCGATCAAGGACCAAACGGAGCCATGTCACCCTTCAACAACCTCATCCGCAACCGCCCGAACGAGCAATGCTTCGACCTTCCGCCGCTGCCGATGACCGCGGAGGGTCTGGCGCGAGATTTCAAGCACTATTACGCCTTTACGCTGGGCCGGGATCGCGACTGCAAGTCCGCCTACTATCCCTACAAGGCCCTCGCGATCGCGCTGCGCGATCGCCTCATGGAGCGCTGGAAACGCACCCGCTACGCCTATGACGAGGCCCACTGCAAGCGCACCTATTACCTGTCACTGGAGTTCCTGATGGGGCGCACACTCTCCAACGCGATGCTCAATCTCGGGGTCAGGGACGCCGCCACGCAGGGGCTCTACGATCTGGGCGTCGCACTGGAGGAAATCGCCGGGAACGAGCCCGACGCGGGACTGGGCAATGGCGGCCTGGGCCGACTGGCGGCCTGTTTTCTGGACTCCTGCGCAACACTTCAACTCCCGGTCCGGGGTTACGGACTGCACTACGAGTACGGCATGTTCCGTCAGGTGATCGAGAATGGTGAGCAGATCGAGGAGCCGGACCACTGGCTGCGCGACGGCAACCCGTGGGAGCTGGAGCGACCCGAGTTCACGCAACGGATCCCCTTCGGCGGTCGTACCGAGACCCACAAGAGCCAGGACGGGCGCGAGGTCGTGCGCTGGGTCGACACCCATGACGTGCTCGCGGTGCCCTACGACATCCCCATTCCCGGCTATCGCAACGATACCGTCAATACGCTGCGGCTCTGGAAGGCCGCCGCGACCGACGAGTTCGACCTCGGCGAGTTCAACGCCGGGAGCTACCCTGAATCGGTCGAGCAGAAAAACGCGGCAGAGCACATCACAATGGTGCTCTATCCAAACGATGCGAGCGAAAACGGCAAAGAGCTGCGGCTGCGGCAGCAGTTCTTTCTCGCCAGCGCCAGCATCAAAGACGTGCTCCGGGATTGGATCCGCCTGCACGGCCGCGACTTCACCACCTTCGCCGAGCGGAACTGCTTCCAGCTCAACGACACCCACCCCGCCGTCTCCGTCGCCGAGTTGATGCGACAGTTGGTCGACGATCACCACCTGGAGTGGAATGATGCCTGGGCCATCACCTCCAAGACCATGGCCTACACCAACCATACTTTGCTACCCGAGGCACTCGAGCGCTGGCCCGTGCGGCTTTTCCAGCAGCTGCTGCCCAGGGTCCTTCAGGTCATCTACGAGATCAATGCCCGTTTTCTCGCTCAGGTCGCGACCCGCTGGCCCGGCGACAACGACCGGCAACGGCGCATGTCGCTGATCGAGGAAGGCCACGAGCCCCAGGTGAGGATGGCCTATCTGGCGATCGTCGGCAGCTTTTCGGTCAACGGGGTCGCGGGCCTGCACTCCCAGCTCCTGGTCGAGGGCCTGTTCCGCGATTTCTACGAGCTCTGGCCACAAAAGTTCAACAATAAGACCAACGGCGTCACCCCCCGTCGGTGGTTGGCCATGTGCAACCCCGGTCTGCGCGAGCTGCTCGACGAGACCATCGGCACGGAATGGGTGCGTGAGCTCAGCCAGCTCGAGCGTCTCGCGTCCTTTGCCGAGGATGCCGATTTCCGGGAACGCTGGCATGAGATCAAACAGCAGAACAAACGGTGTCTGGCGGAGACGGTCGCGCAGGTCTGTCGGGTCGATTTCCCCATCGATGCGCTCTTCGACGTCCAGGTCAAACGCATCCACGAATACAAGCGCCAGCTGCTCAACGTCCTGCACATCATCCATCTCTACAACCGGATCAAACGGGGCGACACTCAGGAGTGGACACCACGCTGCGTGCTGATCGGCGGCAAGGCCGCCCCCGGATATCTGATGGCCAAGCAGATCGTCAAGCTGGTCAACAACGTCGCGCGGGTGGTCAACGGCGATCCCGAGACGGAAGGCCTCCTTCGGGTTGCCTTCATACCTGACTATCGCGTTTCACTGATGGAGGTGATCGCCCCGGGGACGGACCTCTCCGAGCAGATCTCAACCGCCGGCAAGGAGGCCTCGGGCACCGGCAACATGAAGTTCATGATGAACGGTGCAATCACCATCGGAACCCTGGACGGCGCGAACATCGAGATCCGCGAGCAGGTGGGCGACGACAACTTCTTCCTCTTCGGCTTGACCGCCGCCGGGGTCGAGGCCCGCCGCACCCACTATGACCCCAACGGCATCATTGCCGGCGACTCGGCGCTTCTCGAGGTGATGAGCTTGCTTGAATCCGGCCACTTCAATCAGTTCGAGCCAGGCATCTTCGACCAGATCATCCTCTCCATCCGCAACGCCCACGACCCTTGGATGACCGCAGCAGATTTTCGCAGCTACATGGAGGCACAAGAGCGGGCCGCGGCGGCCTATCGGGACCGCGACCGCTGGTTACGCATGAGCATCCTCAACAGCGCTCATAGCGGCCATTTTTCATCGGACCGCACCATCACCGAGTACAACAGGGACATCTGGCACCTGGAGTCGCTCCCGCCGCAGGCGCTTGCCGGTTGACGAGCACGGGTCGGGAGGCTTCACCAGGGGCTTCCCGACTCGGAGCCCGGCGGTCGGTCCCTCCTTCGATGATGGGCCGGCCCAGACAGGGGTCCGGCCCATCCCAGTCAAGACTCACCGTTGCAGCTTGGGTCGATACTGGCCTCCCGCGAGACCCGATGCTCGCGTCCACGCCAGCCTCCTAGGGCCCCGCGCCCGTTTGCTTCGACAGAACGCGCCCATCCAGGAACTGCAGGGTCCCCACGCCCAGCAGGCCGCCGATGACCATGACCAGGTAGAAGACGGAGAAGGGCTGCTCGAGCAGCGCGAAGCCCAGAAGCCCCGAGCCCGCGCTCAGCTCCAAGAGCCCGTTCGGCCAGCGGAACGCCCGCGGGGTGACGGCCACCGAGGCCTTCGGTGTACGCACGAACTCACTCCGGTGTCCAACAAGGGCCTCCAATCCGGCCCGCGCATTGGAGAGCAGGAGCCCAGTGGTGAGAAAGAGGGCCCCGAGGACCTCCTTGGCCGTCACCCGGAACCCGGAACCGGCGCCCGCCAGGGTCAGAAAGCTGATCGGTGCGGCGAAACCGAGCATGGATGTCATCATGGCGGCCCGGCCCATCGTCTCACCGGCGACCGCGGCACCCGCGATGAATGGCAGTCCCAGGACCAGGCAGCTCGCACCGACGAGGAATGCGAGGGGCTGGGCGATCTGGAGGCTGATCATCACCTTCTGCCAGCGCGGGAGTGCGGTGCTCGCCCAGATCGCCGGCGTCAGCTTGACGAAGCATTGGACGAATCCTTTGGTCCAACGGAACTGTTGCGTGCGCCAGGCCCGCGTGGAGACGGGCAGCACGCCGGGGACCGGGAGGTCGTTGAGGTAGGCCGAGCGCCAACCGCGCAGCCGGGCACGCAGGCTCAGGTCGAGGTCCTCCGTGAGCGTGTCGCCCTGCCACCCGCCGGCATCCTCGATCGCGGCGCGCCGCCAGACTCCGCAGGTGCCGTTGAACGGAACCGGCAGACCCAGGCGCCAGCGCGCCTCCTGCTCGACGCGGAAGTGGGAGTCGAGCAACCGGGCCTGGGCGCGTGTAAGCAGACTGTCGTCGCGATTGATGTGCGCCCAGCGCGCCTGGACATAGGCCAGCTCAGGCTGCACGATCAAGGCGCCCACGGTCCTCTTCAGGAACTCGGGCGGGGGCATGAAGTCTGCATCGAAGACGGCCACGAAGGCGGCATCCGAACGCTCGAGCCCCGCCGCCAGCGCGCCGGCCTTGAAGGCGGTGCGCTTGATGCGATGCAGGAGCTCGATCTGGACCCCTTCTTGGCGCCGCCCGGCAACGGCGCGCTGACTCAGGCTGCGCGAAAACCCGTCGTTGCTGTCGTCGAGCACCTGGATCTGCAGCCGGTCCTTCGGCCAATCCAGCGCCATGACGGCATCGAGGACACGCTCCACGAGCTCACCCTCGTTGAACAGCGGAAGCTGAACCAACACGGTCGGCAGGGGGGCGTCCTCGGGTGGCATCGTGATCAGGCGCCGGGACGGCATCAGGATGCGCCCAAGCGTCAACCCGACAAGATTGAGCGAAGAGATCGCCAAGAGGACGAGGCCGAGCGTCAGGAGCAGCTCGACAAGGGGTTCCGCCGCGAGCATGGGCATGTGTCCGTTAAGGTCCAAAGCAGTTTAAAGACAGGGTTCGCAGCCCGGGGCCGGGCGTGCGGAGCCGGGGATGGGTTAACGTATCCTGGTTGACATCCCTGACGAAGACCCTCGTCCAGACAAGGGGTCGGTCCCGGCCTTGGACCGGCATTCATACCCGTCACCGAAGCATGTTCCGACGCGACGCACGTCTGTCGGGCACCACAAGCGTCCCTCGCGAACCGCAAAATCCACATGAACGGGTGTAAACAAATCGCGCCGCGCGCGCGACAGGATAGAACCCCCCTCGAGTCACGGCAAGGCCCAAGAGGATCGTTTAGCCAGCCGCGCGTGAGTCAGTGCGGCGGATTCTGTACACAGCAGTGGGGCCGTTCGGTGTCGATCGACCTGGCGGTGACCGCGGCCGGCCGGCCCCGCCGGCATCGCGGTTGCGGTCTTCAGCGACACGGAGGGCAACCTCCAGGCCCTGCTGCTGCGTTCTGTGGTCGGTCGGCGCAATCCATCGTGCCCTGTCCAGGGCGCGGCGCAAGACAGCCTGCGACCGGCGACTCGTCTCAGACATCTTCGAGTTGCTGGATCCCGGCGATATGCCAATCGCCCGCGGCAGCGTCCCAGTCGTGCTGGACGTGCCAGATCTCACGAAACGCCTCGGCCACGCCCTTCTCGTCCTCCCGGATCAGACCGGAGAAGAGGACGCTCGCCACGACCAGGTCGCCCTCGCGCCGGACCCCGACCAACTCGGCGTTGAGACGCACCACCTCCGTGTACTGGCTCCCCTCGGTGCGTTGACGCTCACGCTGCAGCTCGGCGAACAGCTGTGGTGTGGTGTAGTCGCGGATATCCCGGAAATCGGACTGGTCCCAGGCCGCCTGGAGACGGATGAAGTGGGTCTTGGCACCCTCCAGGAACCCGGCATCGTCGAACCAGGTCGGCGCATCGGCGTCGCCAGCCGATGCGCCCGCCTGGTCACCCATGCCGGGGTGCAGGAGGCTGCTATCGGGCCGCTCGGCAGGGTGTGCGGACTCCGGTCGCCCGTAGGCCTGCCGCGGAAAGACGCCGCCGGCAGCGGCCGGCGCCGCAGCGGGTGCCGCCTGCTGACGTCGCCACATCCTAAAGAGCACGAAGCCCCCGACAGCGAGCAGGGCGATCAGGAGGAAGTCCATGACCTGAAGGCCTTCGAAGGCGTCGCCGAATAATAGCGACGCCAACAACCCTCCGGCCGCGAGACCGGCCAAGGGGCCGAGCCAGCGGCTTGCACCGCTTGCGGCTGCAGCTGGACGCTGCCCGGGCGCCGTCTGCGCCTGGCCCTTGGCCTGCGTCGGCCGCTGAGCCTGGGCGGGCGGCCTTGCCTGGCGCTGCATGCCACTTGACTGCTTGCCGAGGCTCATGCCGCCTCCGAAGCGTTTCGCCTCGACATCGGCTGGCATCGAGAGAAGGCCGACTGTGATCATGGTGACCGCGGCGGTCACGAGCGTATTGAATCGCATGTTGATGCCTGCTCCTGGGATGGCTGTGTGGATCGTGGATAATGAAAGCCCACCGGTTGGGCCATAGTCCGGGCGGCGCGGCGGAAATCAATTCGAAGTCGGGCTGCGGAACCGGCGGTTTTATCGGACCTCGGCGTGGCCTGACCCCCGCGGATCACTGGCCGCCCGAACCTGATCGCCGGCGCGGTCCCAGAAGATCGCCTGGAGGTCCCCGATCGGGCGCTCCAGCGGCGCGAGCCGATGCCCCTTCGCGGCCAGATCACGTTGCTCCGATTCACTCAACGCTCCGTTCTCGAGCTCGAGACGATCCGGCAGATACTGGTGGTGAACCCGTGGCCGGGCGATCCACTCCTCCAGCGGGACGCCGTCGACGACCGCCAAGACCCCCTGCAGGACCATGGTAATGATACGACTACCCCCCGGTGTTCCGAGCACGGCCACGCCGTCGGGGGACTCCAGGAAGGTCGGCGACATACTCGAGAGCATGCGTTTGCCCGGGGCGATCGCGTTGGCCTCGCCACCGATCAGGCCGTAGGCATTCGCGACCCCGGGTTGGGCGGAAAAGTCATCCATCTCGTCGTTGAGCAGGACGCCCGTCCCTGGTGCGACAAAGCCGGAACCGAAAGGGTAGTTGATGCTGAGGGTCGCGGCGACCCGGTTCCCCTCGCGGTCGAGGACAGAGAAATGGGTGGTGGCACGGCCTTCGGCGACGGCGTCCTCGGTCCCCGGCGCGGCCGCCTGACTCGGCGTGGCGCGCTCTGGGTCGAAGTCGCGGATCAGGCCCGCAGCATAATAGGGGTGCGTAAGGCGCCCGATCGGCATTGCCACCTGATCGGGATCGCCGAGATACCGCGCGCGGTCTCGATACGCCCGGCGCATGACCTCAGTGAGCGCATGGATCCGCTGACTTCCGGACATGGACTGCACCTCGAGCGCAGAGAGCATGTTCAGCATCTGGACCAGCAGCACGCCGCCGGAGGAGGGCGGTGCTGCGCTGACAAGACGCCAGCCGCGGTACTCCCCGACGATCGGCGCGCGCTCGACGGCTTGATATCGGATGAGGTCCTCGTGGGTCCAGATACCGCCGGCCGCACGCACGCCGGACACGAGTCGATCGGCCGTGAGGCCCCCGTAAAAGCCGGCGTGGCCGTAACGGGCGATCCGCTCGAGGGTCTCGGCGAGGTCCGGCTGGACCAGCCGATGGCCCTGGGGCGGCACCTCGCCGTCGACCAGGAACTGGGTGGCTGCGCCGCGCAGGGCCGGCAGGCGCCAGGCGGCAAGGCGGCGGTAGGTCTCGTTGACCTCGAAGCCATCGCGCGCATGTCCGATCGCAGGCGCCAGGACCCGGGGCAGCGGCAGACGTCCATAGTCTGCGGCGAGACGAACGAGGGCAGCGGGCGTCCCGGGAATACCGGCCGACAGGGGCCCGGCAAGCGCCAGCTCGGGCACGAACCGACCCTCGGCGTCGAGATAGAGTCCGGGATGAGCGTGCAACGGCGCGCGCTCGCGCCCGTCCAGCATGCTCTCATGGCAGTCCTCCGCGCGATGGAGCAACCAGAAACCGCCGCCGCCAATCCCGGATCCGTATGGCTCAACCACGCCCAGCACCGCGCTGATCGCAACCGCCGCGTCGAAGGCATTGCCGCCGGCCTCAAGGATCGCGAACCCGGCTGCGGTGGCGAGGGGATGCGCGGATGCGATCGCGGCTCGAGGCGGTCGACCATCGGAGTCGCCGCAGACTGCGCCCGCGACGGCCGGCAGGACCAGGAGGGATGCAGCGATCCAGACCCGCCAGCGCGTGCGGGCGGGGTTGCAGCTGCCGGCGAGTGACGCGTCCTCAGGCCTCGCCGGTGATGCGCTCATACTTGGCCCGGAGCTCCTCCTCGGTCTCCTCGTTGTCCGGGTCCTTGATGATGCAGTCGACAGGGCAGACCTCGACGCACTGCGAGGTCTCATAGTGACCGACACACTCGGTGCAGAGCGCGGGGTCGATCACGTAGATCTCGTCGCCCTGCGAGATGGCGCCGTTCGGACACTCGGGCTCGCACACATCGCAGTTGATGCATTCGTCGGTAATGAGCAGTGCCATGAGATCACTCCTGATATGGGTTTGGCTGGCTGTGCCTAAGGGCTTCTATGGGGATGCGCGGATGTTATCCAAACCGGTCCCTGAGTGCAGCCTGTACCGCGGGCGCAACAAAGGTCGAGACGTCGCCGCCGAGCCGGGCGATCTCCCGCACCAGCGAAGACGAGATATAGGAGTAGGTCTCGGCGGGAGTGAGGAACACCGTCTCGATGTCGGGTGCCATGCGTCGGTTCATCCCCGCCAACTGGAACTCGTACTCGAAGTCCGATACGGCTCGCAGCCCCCGCATGATCACGCTGACGCCCAGTCCCCGGGTGAAATCCACGAGCAGACCCTGGAACGGCATGACCTCGACCTTGTCCTGGGGCCCGAGGGCATCGCGGACCAGGCTCACCCGCTCGGCCACGGAAAACAGCGGCGCCTTGGCGGTGTCGACGGCGACTGCGACCACCACGCGATCGTAGAGACGCGCCGCCCGCAGGATCAGATCGGTGTGTCCGTTGGTGACGGGATCGAATGTTCCCGGATAGACCACGCGTCGCACGCCTTTGTCCTCGAAGAGATAAAGTCAACCGCGCGCCGAGCAGCACACAGTCAAGGCATGGCGCAGGCGATTGGCAGGGGCGACGCACGCGCCGCCAGACCGCGACCGACGCGTCCGCAACGGGTCCCCGCGAGGCGGATGCGGACTCCGGCGGTCGGCACGATAACACAGCCTGCGGCCTGTTTGGGAAACGCTGAAGCGCAACAGCGTTTCCGGTACGGCCTGGCAGGACCGTTAATCAAAATGTGCTTCGGGAGACGGGATGAGCCGATCAATGGCCCTGTTCAGCCCGCCGCGGCCACGATCGCCTCGCCCGTCGCGCTCAGCTGGCGTACGACCACGAGACCGTAGCGCACCTGACCGGCGGTCTTGTCACGCACCAGGTGCCAATCCGGCGGAAGGTCTGGAAAGCCGGTCCGGAGCGGAGCCTCGAGATAGACGCGGGTGCCATCCTTGACCCAATCGGCTCGCGCCAGGCGAGCGATGGCCGATGACCACAGATGCTGAGCGAAGGGCGGATCCAAGAAGACGATATCGAACGGCCGCCCGTTGCCGCCGAGCCAACGGAGGACGTCGCCATGAACGATCTCGATCCCCTCGGCACCCAGTCGTTGCAGATTGGCCTGCAGCTGACGAACGACCGCGGCAGCGGATTCGACCAGAATGACCTGGCCCGCGCCCCGTGACGCGGCCTCGAATCCCAGCGCACCGCTGCCGGCAAAGGCATCGAGGCAGCGTGCACCCGGCAAGACCGGGGCCAGCCAGTTAAACAGCGTCTCTCGAATGCGGTCGCTGGTCGGCCTCAGACCGGGCTCGGTCGGTACGGGCAGCCGGCGTCCGCGGAAGCGGCCGCCGACGATACGGAGCGTCCCCTTAACTGTCGCCACCGAAGCCTGCGGTCCGCTCCCCGACGCCGCGCCCGCCGACCACCACGGTCGCCAGCCGATCCGGGTCGAGCCGGCGCGCGAAGGCGTCCTTGATCTGCGCGGCGGTCACCGCCTCGATCCGGTCGGTGAAGCGGTCGAGGTAATCCAGCGGCAGACCGTAGAAACCGATCATGGCGAGGTACGCGACGATATCGGAATTGCTCGCAACACGCAGCGGAAAGCCACCGGTGATGTTCCTCTTGGCCGCGGCCAACTCAGCCTCGCTCGGGCCCTCATCGATGAACCGCCTGAGCGTCGCAAGCATGATCTCTCGCGCCTCCTCGGCCTGCTCGTTCTTGGTCTGCAGTCCCATCAGGAAGGGGCCTGGTTGGGCCAAGGGCATGAAATAGCTGAAGGTGCTGTACGAGAGACCGCGCTTCTCGCGGATCTCTTCCATCAACAGCGAGACCAAGCCACTGCCCCCGAGGATATGGTTGCCGACGTAGAGGGCGAAGTAGTCCGGGTCACCGCGACGCATGCCGGGTTGACCAGCCATCACCGTGGTCTGGCTGGATGGAAAGGAGACCCGCTCCATGACCGGCGCCTCCAGATCCACGACGCCCGGGAGCGCCGCCGCGCGCCCTCCGGGTGGCAGCCCGGCAGTCATTCGCTCGGCGAGCTCTTCGGCCCCGGGTCGGTCCAGGGCGCCGACGATGGCGACCACCGCGTTCGCGGCCGGGAAATGCCGTCGGTGGAAATCGACCAGGTCGTCGCGGGTGATCGCAGTGACCGTCTCGGCCGTCCCGGAAGGGTCGGACCCGTAGGGATGACTGCCGAATACCCTCCGGTAGAGCGCTTTCTCGCCCACAGAGCGCGGCGATTCCTCATCCTGCCGCAGCGAGATGAGGCGATTACGACGCAAGCGCTCGAGATCCGCTTCGTTGAAGGTCGGGGCGCTCAGCAGGGTCGAGAGCGTCTCGATGGCCATCTCCATCGCCGGCTGGCGTGTCAGTGTGCGCATCGACACGGCAGTCGTGTCGCGATCTGCACTCGCACTGAGCTCGGCGCCGAGATTCTCGAAGCGCGCGGCGATCTCGTCAGCGCTCCAGTCGCCGGCGCCCTGGGTCAGCATCGCGGCCGTCAGAGAAGCCAGACCCGACCGCTCGCCGTCCCGGGCGCTCCCGGCATCGAACACCACGCGCACGTCGACCATCGGTAGATCCGGGGCGGCCACAAAGAGAACCCGGGCACCGCTGGCAGTCTGCCACGACTGGATCTCCGGGCCGGCCTGGGCCATGCCCCCGGAGCACAGGAAGAGCGCAAAGAGGATCCAGAGGGCGGATGGACAAGGATTAGGGGTCATTGGCGCGTATCTCCAGTGCCACAGGCGAGGGTTCGGTATGGGTGTCGTCGATCGGCTGCGGATCCAGCATGCCGACGGTGAGCCTCGCTGGGACCAGGTACTTCTGAGCGACCGCGCGCAGCTGCTCGGGTGTGACCGCGGCGAGTCTGTCGACATAGACATCGGCGAGCTCCCAGCCTAAGCCGACGGTCTCCAACTGGCCGAGCACCATGGCCTGGTAGAAGAGGGAATCCCGCTCGTAGACCTTTTGGGCGATCAATTGGTTGCGGACGCGTTCCAGCTCCTGGTCGTCCACGAGGTCGGTCTGGACACGTTCGATCTGCGCCCGAAGTGCCGCTTCGAGCTGCCCGACGTCGTGGCCCTTGGCGGGAACCCCGCTTAGCAAGAACATCCCGGGCAGGCGACCGAAGGCGCTGTAGCTCGCGCTGGTCGAGGCCGCGACCTGGCTGCCCCGGACCAGCTCGCGTGACAGACGGGCGCTGCTGCCCCCATCGAGCACCGAGGCTAGCACCTCCAGGGCATAGGGCTCCCACTCCTCGGCCGCGTCAATCACTGCGGGAGCTTTGAAGCCCATCAGCAGATACGGCTCCAGGGCGGGCGCCATCACGCTGAGACGTTTCTCCCCAAGCTGCTCGGGTTCGGGCCGGCTCTTCGGAGGGCTGATCCGCTCCGGCTCGAGCGGTCCGAAGTGCTCCTCGGCGAGGGCAAAGACCTGCTCGGGGTCGACGTCGCCCGCAACCACGAGGGTCGCGTTGTTCGGCGCGTACCAGAGCCGATACCACTCACGGAGGTCCCCGATCGTGAGCTGATCGAGGTCACCTGCCCAGCCGATGACTGGGTTGCGGTAGGGGGACGCATCATAGGCCGCGGCATTGAAGCGCTCGAAGGTCAGCGACTGGGGATCGTCATCGGTACGGGTCCGGCGCTCCTCCTTCACGACCTCCAGCTCCTTGGCGAAGTCTTCTTGAGCCAGTGAGAGCTTGCGCATCCGGTCGGCCTCAAGCTCGAAGGCGATCGCCAACCGGTCGTTGGCGAGATTCTGGTAGTACGCGGTGTAGTCACGCCCGGTGAAGGCATTTTCCTCTCCCCCGTTCTCTGCGATGATGCGCGAGAACTCGCCGGGGGCAAGCCGCTCAGTGCCCTTGAACATCATGTGCTCGAGCACATGGGACACCCCCGTGACCCCGCCGTATTCGTAGCTCGACCCCACCTTGTACCAGACCTGGGAGGTCAGGATGGGCGCTCGCCGATCCGGCTTGACCAAGACCTTGAGGCCGTTGTCAAGTGTACGCTCGTGAACGGCTTGGTCTGCGAGCGCAGCAAGTGCAGGCAGGAAAAGGAGCAGGCCGAAGAGGATTCGTCGCATGGAGACTCCGATCAAGTGCAGACGGAAAGCAGAACCTTATTGGGCTACGCGAACGTTGGGGCAGACGAGGGGCGTTGGTAGTTCCCGAAAGATGACGGTTTGGTAAACCCGGGCACCAGCGGACGACGACCGCCGCGATCTGATAGGATTGAGAGGGCGTCGGCGCGGCGTTGAATCAGCCCCGATCGAAGCGCCGGCAGATCACGCGCCTGTCCTGCGCCGACCATCCCTAACAGGCATCTCTACTATGTTCGGTTTCGGGAAAAAGCACAGGAAGGCAACGTCACCGCAGACCGAGCAGGCAGTCATGCCCCAGTCGTCGCCCCCCGCCGACGGCGATGGGACGGCCGTGTCGGCCGGTGCGTCTCGCCCCCGTGGGCCGGTGGTCGCCGAGACTCGACACCTGCCGCCGACAGCACCGCCCACTGCGAGGACCATCGCCCCGCCCGATCGCGAGTCGGCGTCAGGTCAACCGCCGACCGAGTCCGAGCCCCGGACGCACTGGTTTCGCCCAAGGCGCCGGCCTGAGGAGGCGGAGGCATCGCGCGCGCGAACCGCTCCGAGCGAGGTGGATACGAGCGGATGGGGCTCCACGCGTGTAGACGAACCCTCCGAGAAGAAATCCGGCGTCTTCTCGCGGCTGCGCGAGCGGCTTTCCCGCACACGGGCTCAGCTTGGGGACGGAATCGGGACACTCGTCGCCGGCCGCAAACGCATCGACGACGATCTCATGGAGGAGCTGGAGACCCTGTTGCTGACGGCGGACGTCGGCGTCACCACCACCGCCCGGATCATGGATGACCTGACCAACCGCGTGAAGCGTAAGTCGCTCTCTGACCCTCAGGCCCTCCTCCAAGCGCTCAAGGCAGAGCTGCGGGACATCCTCATATCGGCCAATGCCCCGGTGCGTCAGCCCGCACCCGGCAAGCCGCAGGTCATCCTCATGGTCGGCGTCAACGGCGCGGGCAAGACCACCACGATCGGCAAGCTGGCAAAGCGGCTCCAGGAGGAGGGTAACCAGGTCATCCTCGCCGCCGGGGATACCTTCCGGGCGGCTGCGGTGGAGCAGCTCCAGACCTGGGGCGAACGGAACCGGGTGACGGTGGTGTCGCAGCAGAGCGGCGCGGATTCGGCCTCCGTCATCTTCGACGCCTTGCAGGCAGCCACGGCGCGGGGGGCGGACGTCCTGATCGCCGACACCGCAGGGCGTCTGCACACCAAATCCAATCTCATGGACGAGCTGACCAAGGTCGCCCGCGTCCTCAAGAAGATCGACCCCGACGCCCCTCATGAGGTCATGTTGGTCGTGGATGCCACGACCGGACAGAACGCGCTCAATCAGGCGCTGCATTTTCATCGGGCTGTCGGCCTGACCGGGATCACCCTGACCAAGCTCGACGGCACGGCGAAAGGCGGGATCCTGTTCGCGATCGCGGACCGCCTCAAGTTACCGATCCGATTCATCGGTGTCGGCGAGACCATCGATGACCTGCGCCCATTCGACGCGGACGAGTTCCTCGACGCACTGTTGGGCTGAGGGGCCGGGGCAGTGATCCGTTTCGAGCATGTCTTCAAACGCTATCCGGAGCGCGGCGAGGCATTGAGCGACCTGAACTTCGAGATCGACGCGGGAGAGATGACCTTTCTCACCGGGCACTCCGGGGCCGGCAAGAGCACGCTGCTGCGCTTGATCGGGCTGTTGGAGCGGCCCAGCCGAGGCCAGGTGATCGTCAACGGACGGAATCTCGCGGCCCTGCCCAGGCGCAAGATCCCTTATCACCGACGGGAGGTCGGGATGATCTTCCAGGACCATCGGCTCCTGCCCGACCGAAGTGTCTTCGACAATGTCGCCCTGCCCCTCGTGGTGGCGGGACTCGGGCACAAAGAGATCGGTCGACGGGTGCGCGCGGCGCTCGATCAGGTCGGGTTGCTCCCGCGCGAGCGCGCGACCCCGGTCGCGCTCTCAGGCGGCGAGCAGCAGCGGGTTGGAATCGCTCGCGCGGTCGTCGGACGCCCGCCGGTGGTGCTCGCGGACGAGCCGACCGGTAATCTCGACCCGGACCTTTCGCGCGAGATCTTCGGATTGTTCGAGCGCTTCCATCAGGTGGGAGTCACCCTCCTGATCGCCACCCATGACCTCGGCCTGGTGATGTCCATGCCCTACCGGACCTTGACCCTCACCGAGGGACGCCTGGCCAATGACTCGGGGGCCTGGTAATCATGTCCAGGCACAAGGCCCGTCGGCGGCGCTCGCCAAACCTGCTCGATCTCCCGGGCCTCTGGCTAAATCATCATCTTCAGAGCGCCATCGCAACGCTGGGGCGCCTGATGCGCACCCCCTTGCCGACCTGGATGACGATCGCCGTCATCGGGATCTCACTGGCTTTGCCGGCCGCCCTCTACGTCGTGACCGAGAACCTGCGCACGATGGCGGGTGGCTGGGACCAGGCCGCTGCAATCTCGCTGTTTCTCCGACATGAGATCGATGATGCGGCAGCCGCGCGCATCGCCGAGGAGCTGCGCAGCCGCCCGGAGCTCGCGCAGGTGCATCTGATCAGCCGCGAGCAGGCGCTGAACGAGTTTCGCGCCCTGGGCGGATTCGAGGAGGCCCTCTCGCAGCTCCAGAGCAACCCGCTGCCGGCGGTCCTCGCCCTCTATCCAGACGGCGCCCATTCCACCGCCGCGCGTCTGGAGGCACTCCAGACAGAGCTGCTGACCTTGCCCGAGGTCGACTTCGCGCGGATGGACACACTTTGGGTGCAGCGCTTTCAGGCAATACTCGACTTGGCACAGCGCGCCGTGCTGCTGCTCGGGGCCCTGCTGGGTGTCGGGGTCCTGCTGATCGTCGGGAACACCATTCGACTGGAGATCCTGAATCGGCGCATCGAGATCGAGATCATGGAGCTGGTCGGCGCGACGGGGGGCTTCATCCGCCGCCCCTTTCTCTATGCCGGGGCCTGGTATGGCCTGCTTGGGGCCTTGACCGCCTGGCTGCTGGTCAGCATCTCGGTGCTGCTGCTACAGCAACCTGTGTCGCGTCTGGCGACACTCTATCGCAGTGAATTCCCGCTCTCCGGACTCGGCCCTTTGGCGATGCTGGTCGTCTTGCTGGGCAGCGTCCTCTTCAGCCTCATCGGCAGCTGGATCGCCGTCAACCGCCACCTGCGCGACGCCGGACCGGCCTGAGTCGAAGCCGCCCCTGGTCCGTGCCGAGCGCGACCGCCCAATCGGGCGACCAGTTGCCGACACCGACGCCCGTGCAGCGGCCCGGCTTGCTGCTCGGCCCAATCGTCTTTCTTGTTCCCCCATCGGCGGAGATCCCTGGCTTGGGGGCAGCGGATGCTCGCCATCCTTCCGCCCGCGGCCGGCGACTGTGCTGCCTTGTCGAACGCCGTCATCATCCTCTGTCCGGGCGCCTCCTCGCGGTGGGGGAGCCCATCACTCTTGGCGCAGGACGCAGCGAACAAAACCCCAGCCCGAAGCGGGGGCTGTCTGAACATTGAACAGGTCTTTGGCTTTGAATACCATTATTGTCGAGGGTTTTTCTGGCTCGCCGCTCGCCTGGTCATTCCGAGGGAATTCTATATCAATCTGTTTTTAATATACTTTTTTGAATAATCAGCATTGACGATGGGAATCATCGGAACATACGATCCCGATTTTGAAGACTTTGCCTTGTACGATGCAGCGACCTCTCCTACAGTCGCCTGAACTTTTGTCGCGGTCTGGGCTCCAAAACCCCGCCAAAGGTGCTGGTGAAATCCCGAGCGTCATGCTAGGATATTTTTCCAAGTAACAAACTCAGGTATTGGAACATGGCCAAAGAATTTGCACTCATGCCGACAGGTACGATCGATGCCTATATTAGCGGTGCCTATCAGATTCCGGTCCTGACGCCGGAAGAAGAGAAGGCACTCGCGACACGGTTACGTGACCATGGAGATACGGAGGCGGCGCGTCGGCTCGTAACGTCGCACCTGCGCTTCGTCATCCGCATCGCTCGCGGCTATCTCGGTTACGGACTCCCGCTGCCCGACCTGATCCAGGAAGGAACCGTCGGACTGATGAAAGCCGTTCGCCGTTTCGAGCCGGACATGGGCGTGCGACTGGTGTCCTTTGCCGTGCACTGGATCCGCGCTGAGATCCACGAGTACATCCTCCGAAACTGGCGCATCGTCAAGGTCGCGACCACCAAGGCGCAACGCAAGCTCTTCTTCAACCTGCGCAGCGCGAAGAAACGGCTGGGATGGTTCACGCGGGAAGAGGTCGAGGCAGTCGCCGCTGACTTGGGCGTCAAGCCGGAGACCGTGCTGCAGATGGAATCGCGCCTGGCCAACCAGGACCTGTCCTTCGACGGCCTGGAGGATGACGACGACGACGCGCCTTCGGCGCCCTCGACCTACCTGCCCGACATGAGCATGGAGCCAGCCAAGCTTCTGGAGCGCCAAGATACCGAGCGTAACCAGCGCGAGCGTCTCTACGCCGCGCTGAAGGGTCTGGATGAACGCAGTAAGACGATCCTCCGCGAGCGGTGGCTGGCCGAGAAGAAGCAGACCCTCCACGAGCTGGCAGAGCAGTTCGGAGTGTCCGCGGAACGGATCCGTCAGATCGAGAAAAACGCCATGAAAAAGCTGCGCCTGCAGTTGGAGTTATAGTCAGGCGCTGAGGCCGCAGTCCGTTTCAACAAGGCGAGCTGCCCGACTCGGCTCGGCGTCCTGAACAAGGGCGGAGTGCCCCACCCGGGGGCCTCCGCCCTGTTTGCACGCAAGGCACCGCCCGAAGGCGCGCGTCAACGGCCATTCGTCAGGGGGGAGGGAACACAGTGCCGAAATCCCCTGGCTGAGCTCGATGATCCGGACCGATCAGGCTGGCCGCACAGCGGGCAAGCGTTGAGAGTCTGGAGGGGCTCTTTCGGCGCCAATCGAGTGGATGAGGGCGGCGGGGAGATCCATCGCAGGCGGGAGCGCTGCCGGAGTCCTTATACAAAGGTGGTGCCCAGGGGCGGAATCGAACCACCGACACGAGGATTTTCAGTCCTCTGCTCTACCAACTGAGCTACCTGGGCGAGAGTGCCTACAACCTTGCGGCACCAGGGTCGCCTATTAGAGCCGCGCCAAGGGGAACCGTCAAGAGATCCCGGCGATCAAGCGTCGGCCGGGGATCAATGATTGGCCTTGTCAAGACGTTACACGAAATGCGGTTTCAGCCACCATTCCCTGCCGTCAACGTCCGATTCGCCGCGGGGATCCCACAGTAGCTTAGAAGGCTGCGCCCGAGGACGTGCGTGCCAGTATCGCTCCTCGGCTAGCTCTTCGGCGGGACGTAACCCTCCGGCAACACAGCACCTTCGCCGAAGAAATACCGCTCCATCTGCTCCTCGAGGAACTTCCGCGACTTCGGATCCATCGGGTTGAGCCGGTTTTCGTTGATCAGCATGGTCTGGTGTCGGAGCCAATCCTGCCACGCCTGCTTGGAGACCTGGGCGTGGATGCGTTTCCCAAGCTCGCCCGGATAAGGTGGACGGTCGAGGCCGGGGGCTTCGCGACCGAGCTTGATGCAGTTGACCGTATGAGTCATGAGACGTCTCCTTGCTGCCCCGGATGACCGCCGGGCAGCGCATCCAGGATCGATTTGACGGGGGCGGGAATACCCAGGGTGTCCAGATCGGCTCGGCAGAGCCAGCGCCGGGATCCGGCATCGTCGCCGACACCGTCAGGCGGGGTATCCAGCTCAAGGTATGCAACCCGGATGTCCAGCCTGAAGTGGGTGAAGGTGTGACGGCGCCCCGCACGCATTTCAACCCGCCGCGGTCGGACACCGAGCTGCACCAGGCACCAGTCGAGCGGGTCGGCGGCCGGCGGAATCTCCGGCAGACTCCATAGACCGCCCCAGATCCCGCTTTTCGGCCGGCGCTCCAGCAGGGTCTCCCCGGAGGAGTTGACGAGGATCAGCATCAGGGTGGCACGCTCCGGTATGGTCCGCCGCGGCCGCGGCGTCGGGAGCTCGGCCTGCCGGTTTCCCAGCCGAGCGACACATTGCTCGGAGACCGGGCATCGATCACAGGCCGGCGCGTGCCGGGTGCACAGCGTGGCACCCAGATCCATCATGCCCTGATTGTAGGCGCCGACGCGCGTCTTCGGCGTCAAACGCTCGGCCAACGCCCAGAGCTCGTCGAGAACCGCCTTCTGACCAGGCCAACCCGCGACGCCGAAGGCACGCGCCAGCACCCGTTTGACGTTGCCGTCGAGGATGGGGTGGCGCTGGTCCGAGGCGAGCGACAAGATGGCCCCTGCAGTGGACCGGCCGATGCCCGGGAGCGCCAGGAGCGCCTCGATCGTCGAGGGGAACGCCCCGGCGTGCCGATCCCGAATCAGGCGGGCGGCACGCTGGAGGTTGCGGGCACGGGCGTAGTAGCCCAGACCGGACCAAAGCGCCATCAGGCTGTCCTCCGGAGCCTCCGCCAGATCGGATACCGTCGGAAAGCGCTCGAGGAAGCGCTCGAAATAGGGCGCCGCCACACTGACTTGAGTCTGCTGCAACATGATCTCCGACACCCAGACACGATAGGGGCTCGGCTCGCGCTGCCAGGGCAGATCCTTTCGACCGTTGCGCTCGAACCAGTCGAGAACGGCCTCCGAGAACCACTTGACGGAGCGAGCCGTCACGCCCGGCAGCGATCGGCGGGGTCGGCGAGATGACTGGACAGGGCTCAGTTCCCGGCGGCGGGCTCAGCGCGTTCCCGTCCGCAGTTCCAGCAGCGGTCGAAGTCATCCTCCACCCTCTCCCCGCATCCTGAGCAGGTCCAGGTCGAGGCGGACCCTCGCCGCGCGCAATCCGCTTGGAAACGTGCGAGCAGATCGCGCCCGCGCTCAAGATCGTCGTCCTCGAGGATCCAGACCGTGGGATAGATGTCGGCGGGAAGCCCCCCGGCGGCGCCCGAGAGATGCTCTCCGAGCACGACGGCCCGAACGAGGTGCCGATCGAGGAAATCCCGGAGGAGTTGGGCCTCAATGCGATCTCGTGCTTGATACAAGGGATGCATGCGACCGGGGATTGGAGCGGGTGATGGGAATCGAACCCACGTTATCAGCTTGGGAAGCTGAAGTTCTACCATTGAACTACACCCGCGCTGGTCGCTTAGTGTAGGCGCTGGTCGGCATGCGTTCAAGATCGCTGCCGATGGCACGGTCATGCGTCCATGCGGTACATCCGTTCGATGGCCTGCTGATAGCGCGTCATGACCGTCGATCGCTTGACCTTCAGGGTCGGCGTCAGCAGGCCGTTGTCGATCGACCAGGGCTCGAGCGTCAAGGTCGCCCGGCGAATCTTCGCGTAGCCCGGAAAACCGTGCAAGGCCGAGCGGATGCGTTTGAGGACCACTTTGTTCAGGCGCGGATCCTCGAGGCTTTCCGGCCGCTCCGGATCCAGGCCGAGCTCTTGGGCGAGAGCGGGCCAGAGATCGGCATTCAGGACCAGCAGAGCCGCCAGGTAGGAATGGCCCTCGCCGAGCACCACCACTTGCTCGAGCAGCGGATCCATGGTGATCGCCATCTCCAAGTCCGCAGGCGGGACCTTCTCGCCGTTGGACAAGACCAGGATGTCTTTGAGGCGCCCGGTGATGAAGAGATGCCGGCCTTGCAGGCGCGCCTGGTCACCGGTGCGCAACCAGCCGTCCTGCGACAAGACCTGGGCGGTTGCCGCGTGGTTGTTCCAGTAGCCGAGCATCACGTTCTCGCCCTTCACCAGGAGCTCGTCGTCGGCACCGATGCGCAGCCGGATCCCACGCAGTGGGACTCCGACGCTCTCTGGGATGTTGTCGTTGAGCGGATTGAAGCTGATGACCGGACTGGTCTCGGTGAGACCATAGCCCTGCAGCAATGGCAGACCCAAGCCGATGAAGGTGCGCGCGACGTCACCGGGCAGAGCGGCGCCGCCGCTGACGGCGACGCGCAGCTGGCCGCCCAACTTCGAGAGCACCTGAGCGGCGACCTTGCGACGCAGAAGCGGCCAGAGCAACAAGAGCGGATGCCACCCTCCGCGTCCTTGCTCCCGCAGAAAGACGCGCCAACCCGACGCGACCGCGAGCCGCAGCGACCAGCGTATCGGCGCCGGCCGGCTGGCCATCTGATCCTGGATGCGTCGGTGAACGCGCTCGAACACACGCGGCACCGCGATGATCACGGTTGGCCGGATCTCCTGCATGTCCTCGGCGAGTTGAACGACGGAGCGGGCGAAGGCGACGCTGGCACCTGCCATCATCGGCAGGTAATAACCGGCGGTGCGCTCGAGGGCATGGGACAGGGGCAGGAAAGAGAGAAAACGATCCTCCTGGTAACAATCGATGGCGGCCAGGGCACCATGCGCGTTGCCCAGGATGTTGCGATGACTGAGCATGACGCCCTTGGGGCGTCCCGCAGTGCCAGAGGTATAGACGATGGTCGCCAGTCCATTCGGATCGCCATCACGCTGCACCAGCGCGGGTGCGGCATCCGGCAGCCAGCCCGCGGCGACGACCACACGCGGGTCCGCCGCCGCAAGCTCATTTGCGGCCGGACTCGCCTCGAGGATCACCACCCGCAAGGGCCACGGCACATCACCGAGCACCGCCGCCAACCGCCTCCAACGCCCGGCGTCCTGGATCACCAGGAGCTTGACCGCGGCATCGCGGAGGATGAAAACCGCATTCTCTGCTCGATCGTCGGTGTACAGGGGCACGGTGATCAGGCCCAGCGACAGCGCCGCCTGGTCGAGCACCACCCACTCAGGGCTGTTGCGCAGCAGGATCGCCACCCGGTCGCCGAGCTCGAGCGCCTCCTGCGCGAGCGCTTGGTGCCAGCGAGCCACCAAGCGGCCCATCTCGGCCCAGGTGAGCTCGCTCCAGCCGCGATTCCGCTCAAAATGACGGTAGGCGACGCGGTCGGGCGAGCGCCTGACGCGCTGAACAAACAGGCCGTCCAGCGTCTTGGCGCGATCGATCGGGATCAAGTCCTCGGACCAAGCGCTCACGCGGCTCTCCTCATCGCATCACCTTTGGAAGACGAAGGCGGGACGTCGCAACAGCCCCTCTGCCGCGAGGGAGGGATCCGCCGCGCCCGGGCGGCCCAACGCTCGAGATGCAGACGCCTGGCATCCGGCTGCGCCATTGCGCACCGGGAAAACCCTGCGACCCGTGCCGGAGGCCTATTCGACGGATATTGTCCATCGGACTCGGATCTGGGACCAGCGTATGCGGGGATCTGCAGGGGGGGCGATACTCGGAATAACCTCCGGATGGCGGTTAGCTTTGTTATCTTGTGCCCCACTGCGAGACGCGCGGCTCAGCATGAGGGTGACCGCGCGGGTGCTCCGGCCCCGCAGAGACATCAACAATTTTATTTTTCTATAAATTGAGATAATATAAGCGACATCTAATATTCTTGGATACCGTCAACATGCATCTGATCCGAGTGCTCGCGGGTGCAACCCTGCTCGTTGCCGTGAACAGTCAAGCGACCGGGCCGGGCGCGCTCGAAACCGCCCCCGTGGAATACCGCACCCTACCGCGAGAATACCGTCTGGACGGCGTCGTCGAGGCCGTCAACCGCACCACGGTCTCCGCGCAGACCCAGGGCCAGGTTCAAGAGATCCTATTCGATGTCGACGACTTCGTTGAAAAGGACATGGTCGTGGTGCGCTTGAAGGATACCGAGCACCGCACCCGGGTTGCGCAAGCCGCGGCCGATCTCAAGTCCGCAACGGCACGCCTCGAGCAGGCGCGGGACGAGCACGACCGCATCCGCGGTCTGTTCGAGAAGAAGAACGTCTCCGAGTCGGCCATGGACCAGGCCACGGCGGACCTTGCCTCCGCCCAGGCCGAGCTCGAGTCCGCCGGGGCGCGGCTCGAGCAGGCGCAGGAGCAGTTGGACTACACGCAGATCCGCGCACCCTATTCGGGCATCGTAACCCACCGCCATGTCGAGGTCGGTGAGATCGCAAGCCCAGGTCAGCCTGTCATGAGCGGGATCTCGTTGGAGGAGCTCCGGGTGATCGTGGACGTGCCGCAAAGCGTCATACCCTCGGTGCGCCGCGGCGGCAGCGCCCGCGTCTATACGGACTCGGGTGAGACGATCCTCAGCAAGCGGATCACCGTGTTCCCGTTTGCCGATATGGGCTCCAACACCTTCACCGTTCGACTGGACCTGCCGGAGGGCACCCGGACACTCTTCCCCGGGATGTTCGTCAAGACCGGGTTCGAGATCGCTGAAAAGGCGGAGCTGGTGGTCCCCGCCGATGCCGTGGTCCATCGCTCTGAGGTGACCGGAGTATATGTCGTCGCTGACGACGGCGACGTCGGCTTCCGTCAGATCAGGCTGGGTCGCGCGTTGGAGGACGCCTTCGTCGTGCTCGCCGGCATGAGCGAGGGCGAGCGGGTCGCACTCGATCCGATTGCGGCGGGCGTGGTCTTGAAGTCCCAGACAGCCGCGGATCGCCGGGGCGCATCGGAGCACGGCGATGGCTGAGCGACTCGGCATCTCGGGCCGCATCGCCGAGCGCTTCCAGAACACCGAGATCACCCCGCTGCTCGCCCTGGTGGGGGTGCTGCTCGGGCTGTTCGCAATCCTGATCACGCCGCGCGAGGAAGAGCCGCAGATCGATGTCACCTTTGCGGACGTCTTCATCCCCTTCCCTGGCGCCTCGGCGACCGAGGTCGAGCACCTGGTCGCCGGACCGGCCGAGCAGGTGCTCTCCGAGATCAAGGGGATCGAGCATGTCTTCTCGGTCTCGCGCCCCGGCATGGCCGTCGTCACCGTCCAGTATGAGGTCGGCGAGGACAACACGGACGCCGTGGTGCGACTCTTCAGTAAGGTTCTCGCCAATCAAGACTGGCTGCCGCAGAACCTTGGCGTGGGAACACCCATCGTCAAGCCGAAAGGGATCGACGACGTCCCCATCATCACCGCCACCCTCTGGTCTCAAGATCCGCGGACGGGCGCCTTCGAGCTCGGGCAGGTCGCACACGCGCTCGAGCAGGAGATCAAACGGGTCCCGGGCACGCGGGATGTCTACACCGTCGGCGCGCCGGCTCAAATGGTCCGAGTCTTACTCGATCCGCAGGCGCTCGCCGGCTTCGGCATCGATCTGACCGATCTGAAACGCGCACTCCAGGCCGGAAACCTGATTCGCGACAACCTCAACCTGACGTCCGACAACCAGGAGATCCTCGTCCAGGCCGGGACCTTCCTCACCAGCCCGGAGGAGATCGGTCACCTGATCGTGGGTCTGCACGGCGGACGACCGGTCCATCTCAACGATGTCGCGAGCATCGAGCGGGGTCCGGAGCAGCCGGAGAGCGCTGTCCGCACGAGAACCGGACCGGGCGCGGCAGAGACCGGGATCGATCTGCTTGAGGGCACGCCGGCCGTCACGATCGCTGTGGCCAAGCAGGAAGGCGTCAATGCGGTCGCCGTGGCCGAGCGGGTCATCGAGCGCTTCGCCCAGCTGGAAGGCACCTTCATCCCGGACCGGGTCCAGGCCACGGTCACCAGAAACTATGGCGAGACGGCCGACTACAAGGCCAAGAAGCTGATCAGCAAGCTGGTCTTCGCCACGGCATCGGTCGTCCTCCTGGTATGGCTCACGATCGGCTGGCGCGAGGCCATCATCGTCGGCGCGGCGGTCGTGGTCACGCTCGCTCTGACCCTCTTCGCCTCCTGGGCGTGGGGCTTCACGCTGAACCGCGTCTCGCTGTTTGCACTGATCTTCTCGATCGGGATCCTGGTCGACGACGCCATCGTGGTGGTCGAGAACATCCACCGACACATGGCGATGAGCAAGGCGAAGCTCCTCGAGCTGATGCCCAAGGCGGTGGACGAGGTTGGCGGACCGACGATCCTGGCGACCTTCACGGTCATCGCCGCCCTGCTCCCCATGGCCTTCGTCAGCGGCCTGATGGGGCCATACATGAGTCCGATCCCAATCAATGCCTCCATGGGGATGCTGATCTCTTTGGTCGTGGCCTTCGTCTTCACGCCCTGGATGACCAACGCCATGCTTGGAAAACGACATGCCGCAGGGAGCGGGCATGCGCACCTCGGCGAGTCGGACGCAGGGAGCGCCGGGGGCCGCCTGACCACCCTCTTCAATGCCGTCATCGGCCCCTTCCTGGTCGGGAGGACAGGGATCGTCAACCGCTGGCTGCTCCTGGCCGGGATCCTGTTCCTGATCGCGGCCTCGGTCTCGCTCGCCGTCGGCCGGGTGGTGATCCTCAAGATGCTGCCGTTCGACAACAAGAGCGAGTTCCAGGTTGTGCTCGACATGCCTGAGGGGACCAGTCTGGAGCAGACCGCACGGGTGCTGGGTGAGATGGGCGACTTTCTCGCCGGCGTCGGGGAGGTGGCCAACTTCCAGATCTACGCCGGCACCGCGGCACCGATCAACTTCAACGGACTGGTGCGCCAGTATTATTTGCGTGAGGGCGCGCACCTGGGGGACATCCAGGTCAACCTGGTCGACAGCCACCACCGCGACCGCCAGAGCCACGCCATCGCGCTCGACATGCGCGAGCCCTTGAGGGAGATCGCGCGACGCCATGGGGGCAACGCCAAGATCGTCGAAATCCCGCCGGGTCCGCCGGTGCTCTCGCCCCTCGTCGCCGAGGTCTACGGGCTGGATTACGAGGGTCAGATCGAGGTCGCCCGCGAGCTGCGCAACGTCTTCGAAACCACTGCCGATATCGTCGATGTCGACGACTCGGTGGAGTATCCGTCGCGGAAGCTCGTGGTCGTCGTGGATCGCAGCAAGGCATCGCGTCTGGGTGTGCCGCAAAGCACCATCGCCCAGGCCCTGGCCACGGTGCTCGACGGCGAGGACATGAGCTATCTGCACGGCGCCAACGTCAAGTACGCCGTGCCGATCCGGGTGGAGTACAGTGAGGCCGACAAGGCCGACCTGGAGCAGGTCCTCGCGCTACGCGTGCTCTCGCTGTCCGGCTCACTGGTGCCGCTCTCGGAGATCGTTGAGGTCCAGGAGACCAAACGCGCACACAGCATCTACCACAAGGATCTGATGCCCGTGGTCTATGTCACCGCCGACATGGCCGGGAAGACCGACAGTCCGCTCTACGGGATGTTCGCGATCGCCGGCCGTCTGGGAGAGGAGCTCGGTCTCGAGCAATGGTTCATGCGGCAGCCAGCCAATCCCTACGAGTACAGCCTCAAATGGGACGGCGAGTGGCAGGTCACCTACGAGACCTTCAGAGACATGGGCATCGCCTATGGCGTGGGCCTGATCCTCATCTATCTTCTGGTCGTCGCGCAATTCCGCAGCTATCTCGTGCCGCTGGTCATCATGGCCCCCATCCCGCTCACCATCATCGGCATCCTGCCCGGGCATGCCCTGCTGGGCGCGCAGTTCACCGCCACCTCGATGATCGGGATGATCGCGCTTGCCGGGATCATCGTACGTAACTCAATCCTGTTGGTGGACTTCATCAATCAGCAGGTACGAGCGGGAAAACGGTTCGAGGACGCGGTGATCAACTCCGCGGTGGTTCGCGCCAAGCCGATCGCCCTGACCGCCGCCGCGGCGATGGCCGGGGCGGTGTTCATCCTCGATGACCCGATCTTCTCGGGGCTCGCGGTCTCACTGCTCTTCGGGCTGTTCGTCTCGACCGTCCTGACCCTGGTGGTCATTCCGGTGGTCTACTACGGTGTCATGCGCAAGCGCGTCGAGTGGATCCGCACCGCAACGGGCTGAGCTCGACCGGTCGGACCGCGGAGCCCATCGTCAACGCGGCACGGCATCCAGGTGCTGGGCGGAACCCTCCGAGAAACCGCCGACTGACCACGCTGCTCAGGACACAGCGGACCCCACGAGCCCGTCGGGGAGATGCGTGCGCAGCCAGTCGAGGATTTGATGCCGGGAGCGTGCCCCGCTGAATCGGCCGAGCTCCTGGCCGTCGTGGAAGAGGATCACGGTCGGGAAACCTCTGAGCTGGTAGCGTCCCGCCAGCTTCATGTTGTCGCCCTCGTCGACCTCGATCTTGGCTAGACGCACCCGCCCACCGAGGTCCGCGACGACTCGCCCCAGGTGCGGCGCCAAGGCGTGGCAGGGAGCACACCAGTCGGCCCAGAAATCCACCAGGACAGGACCGGCCTCGGAGGCTTGGATCACCTCGCGCTGGAAGCGCTCGGTATCGACGTCGAAGATATGGTCGGAATGCTCGCCTGGGCTCGCCATGTCGGGACTGGACCGTCGGTGCGTGACAAATGGCCGATGCGTGACTGTATCAGAATTCACTTATTCGCGGCGCCGGCGCCGCCGGACTGGAGCCGCGCCACCGCCCTGAGATATTGTATCGCCCCTGAGCGCCGGGGCGGTCCCGGCCGCGCCGGACCCGACCCCGAGGCCACCCCATGCCCGATCGTGATACTCATCGTGCCGCCTTCCCCGTGACCCGCATGCGCCGAATGCGTCGCGACGGTTTTTCGCGACGCATGATGCGCGAGACCCACGTGACCCCGAACGACCTCATCTACCCGGTCTTCGTCCTGGAAGGCTCCGGGCAACGCGAGGCGGTGGCCTCCATGCCGGGGGTCGAGCGCCTCAGCATCGACCTGCTCGTCGAGGATGCGATCGAGGTCCAACGGCTCGGCATACCGGCACTGGCGCTGTTCCCGGTCACCCCGCTGGAGGCCAAGTCGCTCGATGCAAAGGAGGCCTTCAACCCCGACGGGCTGGCCCAGCGCGCGGTGCGGGCACTGAAGGAGGCGCTTCCGGATCTCGGGATCATCACGGATGTCGCGCTCGATCCCTTCACCACGCACGGTCAGGACGGCCTGATCGACGAGAGTGGCTACGTCATGAACGACGAGACGGTCGAGGTGCTGGTGCGCCAGGCGGTCTCCCATGCCGAGGCGGGAGCCGACATCGTGGCCCCCTCGGACATGATGGACGGACGGATCGGGGCGATCCGCACCGCGCTGGAGGCGGAAGGCCACATCCACACCCGCATCCTGGCCTACTCCGCCAAGTATGCCTCGAGCTACTACGGTCCCTTCCGCGACGCCGTGGGCTCTGCCGCCAACCTCGGCAGCGGCAACAAATACACCTATCAGATGGACCCCGCAAACTCGGACGAGGCCCTGCACGAGGTCGCCCTCGACCTGGCCGAAGGCGCCGACATGGTGATGATCAAACCCGGCATGCCCTATCTGGACATCGTCCGGCGCGTCAAGGACCAGTTCGGTGCACCCACCTTCGTCTATCACGTGAGTGGCGAGTATGCGATGCTCAAGGCCGCCAGCCAGAACGGTTGGCTCGACGAGCGCGCCGTGGTGCTCGAGGCCATGGTCGCGATGAAACGGGCGGGTGCGGACGGCATCCTGACCTACTATGCGAAGGACGTGGCGCGCTGGCTGGCGCAGGGTGAATGAGGCGTCTGGGCTGCCCCTTTGGTGCGGCGTCACGTCCGCGGGCCTTCGGTGCGGTGGCGGAAGCGCTGCCCTTACCCATCCTCACAGAGCGGCTAAGGCGAACTGATCCATCCTGGAGACGCACCGGACGCGTCGCTGCCTCCTGCCCCGCGCGGAACGCTCGCGCATTGCCGTACCCTCCTGTTTTTGGCAAGGATGGCCACAAAGATCAGGGCCTCCCAAGACATCTCAGAGCAGGTTGATCAACCGCATCCCATGCCGGATCAGTACGCCGTCATCGGCAACCCGATCGCCCACAGCAAGTCCCCGCAGATCCACGCGGCCTTCGCGCGCGAGACCGGGCAGGATCTCGTGTACGAGCGCATCCTCGGCGATCCTGGCGACTTTGCCGGTGAGGTCCGGCGCTTCTTTGCTCGGGGCGGCCGCGGCCTCAATGTCACGGTCCCGTTCAAGGAGGCGGCGTGGGCGCTCGCGGATGAGCGGACCCAGCGCGCCGAGATTGCCGGCGCAGTCAACACCCTGTCCCGACTCGAGGGCGATCGACTGCGCGGCGACAACACCGACGGGGTCGGCCTGGTGCGGGATCTCGCCAGTAACCACGGCTTTCGTTTTCAAGGGGCCAGGGTCCTCCTGCTGGGGGCCGGTGGGGCGGCGCGCGGGGTTCTGAACCCGCTGCTCGAGAGCGGAATCGACCGCTTGGTCATCGCCAACAGAACGGTCTCCAGGGCCGAGCAGCTGACAGGTCTGGGAGCGCCGTTCGGCCACGTCGAGGCGCGCGGCTTCGATCAGTTGGACGGCGAACGATTCGACCTCATCATCCATGGGACCGCGGCCGGCTTGAGCGGCGTCGTCCCGGCGATTCCGGATGACTGTCTGGCGCCGGGCGGCTGGACCTACGACATGCTCTACGGCGACACGCCCACGGCCTTCCTTCTCTGGGGACGGGATCACGGCGCTGCTCGCGCGATCGACGGAATCGGGATGTTGGTCGAGCAGGCCGCCGAATCCTTCTGGTCATGGCGCGGCGTCCGCCCGGATACTGCCCCGGTCATCGCGATGCTGCGCCACGCTCAAGCAGGGCGCTGAACCGCGCAGGTTCCCTGCACCGGCAACCCTCCGCCTCACCAGAGGCGGGCGGCCGGGCACGCTGAACCGAACGGGCTCGGTATGCCGAGCACTGCGACAAGCACCAACGGGAGCGCATGCCATGAAGATCTCCGTGTTAGGCCTGGGTCTGATGGGTGGCGAGATCGCCGTGCGGCTGCAACGGCAGGGACGCGAGGTCATCGGATGGAACCGGGGCGCGGCTCACCGCGAGGCGGCCGCACAACAGCGACTCAACCTGGCCGCGACGCCTGCCGAGGCGGTCGTCGCGAGCGACCTGATCGTGCTCGTCCTGAGCGACGCCAACGCAATCGAGCAGACCCTGTTCGCCCACCTCGATCCGTCTGCAATGGCGGGGAGGACCTTCATCCAGATGGGCACCATCGCCCCTGGCGAGAGCCGCGAGATCGCCAAACGGGTCGAGGGCCGCGGTGGTGACTACCTCGAGGCACCTGTGCTCGGCAGTCTCCCCGAGGCGCGGGAGGGCGCTTTGATCCTTATGGCCGGGGGCGACCGCGGGCTCTACGAGCGCTCGCTGCCCGTCCTCAAGGACCTGAGCGCGAACCCTCAGTGGATCGGCGCGGTCGGACAGGCCGCCGCGCTCAAGCTCGCCATGAATCAGCTGATCGCCGGACTGACCTCCAGCTTCGCCTTGAGTCTCGCGTTGGTCCGCCGCGAGGGCATCGATGTCGACCAGTTCATGGGCCTGCTGCGAGGCAGTGCACTCTATGCCAAGACCTTCGACAAAAAACTCGATAGGTACCTGAGCCATGCCTACGGGGATGCAAACTTTCCGCTCAAGCATCTGCGCAAGGACGTCCGTTTGTTCCAGCAGGTGGCCGAGGAGCGCGGTTTGGACATCACCCTCATCGCTGCGATGGAGCGGATCTGTGCTCGTGCAGAGGCAGCGGGCCTCGGTGACAAGGATTACTCTGCGCTGTATGAGGCACTGAGCCGCGAACCAAGCCCTCAGGGATGACTGTGCGCGTCCCAGCCGGCGAGCCGCGGTGGAAAGCATGGAGGAGATGAGTGCCCGAGGACATCCGGGGGGTTGGCTGCCCCTGCCCAGGCAATGCGCGAGCAGGAAACGCGGTATCCGTCTCGCGTCGTCGAATCGGTCGGTCACCTCAATCATACGGCCCCCCGGTCGTGCCTCGCGGCTCCCGTTCTTGCTGTCGAGATGGTGGCCCTTTCCTGCCCCCTCACCTGGACCTGGCTGACCACTCATGGAGCTTCCCTTCACCTACAAGCCGGGGCGACGCGAACGCCATCTGCGACGTCGCCATGAGAACCCACTCTTTCATTGGCCGCCGCAAGCCGTTCCGCCAGAGGCGCTGCTGGCTGCCCAGAAGGCCGATCACGAAGAGATGGAGTCCTTTCGCGAGCGCTTTCGCGCACTCGTCCAGCGCGCTGTGGAGCTCCCGCCGGATGCCGGCAGCGAGCCTGTCCTGGAACTGAAGGCGGCGCTTGAAAGGCATTATGAGCAGTCCTTTGGACTGCCCGAATCCCATGCCGAGGAACGCGCGGCGATCCGCAGGCTGATCGGCTTGATCATGCAGGCCGTCAGGCGCACGGCCGGCGCCGATCCACTCGCCAGTCGGGAGTTGGCAGAAGAGGAAGAGGCGCGTCAGATCCATTTTCGCCTGTTGGAGCAGCCCCTGGTCGCGGACCTCCTGCATCCGGAGTCGCCCATCGGGCCGGAGGAGCTGGCCCCGGCCGTGCTCTCCGCGTCCTTGGACGAGGTCGCGGCCGTGCTGGAGCTCTTCGACACCGGCGAGTGTGCAGAGCTCGCGGACCAAGCCGTTCGCCTGCTGGAGGACCGAGCGGCCTGCGGCCTGGATGTCACCGCGGCGCGACAACGGCTGACGCTGATCCTGGCAGCTCTGGGGACGGACACCCCGTCTCGGCACTGAGCAACGAGCCCGCTAAGATGAAAGAGACGCCCCGCGCCATTGGGTCCGCCCCGTCCCCCCGACGCCGGATCCTCGTGCTGTTCGCGCACCCTTCGCCGGACCGCTCCGAGGTCAACCGTCCGATGGCGCGAGCGGCCGCCAACCTCGAGGGCGTCACCCTGGTCGATCTCTACGGCGAGTATCCGACCTTCACGATCGACGCAGACCGAGAGCAGGCGAGGCTCCGCAGCCATGAGGTCATCGTCTTCCTGCACCCGCTCTATTGGTATTCGACCCCGGCCATCCTCAAGGAATGGCAGGATCTGGTTCTGGAGCACGGCTTCGCCTACGGGTCCGGCGGAACCGCGCTGCATGGGAAGATCTTCTTCAACACCTTGAGTGCTGGCGGACCCGAGGCGGCCTACCGTGCAGAGGGCTACAACCACTTCACGCTGCGCGAGCTGCTGCAACCCTTCGAGCAGACCGCGATGCTGTGCGGCATGATCTATCTTCCCCCCTTTGCCCTGTTCGACGCCCGCAACGCGGTCGAGCAGGGCCGGGTCGAGGCCCATATCGCCGACTGGATGCGGGTGCTCGCCGCCCTCCGCGACGACCGGCTCGACGTCGCGCGGGCGCGCCGCGCCCCGCGTCTGAACGCTGACCTGGCAGGCCTGATCCGGGAGGCATGAACGATGGGCGGACTCCTGTTTCATGCCTTCGTGTACCTCTGCGCCGCGGTCGTGGCGGTGCCCATCGCCAAGCGCCTGGGTCTGGGATCGGTCCTGGGCTATCTGATTGCCGGCATCCTGATCGGGCCGGTCTTCGGGCTGGTGGGCTCGGAGACCGCAGAGATCCAGCATGTCGCGGAGCTTGGCGTGGTGCTGATGCTGTTTCTCGTCGGACTGGAGCTGGAACCCCGGCTCCTGTGGGAGATGCGGCTCCGGCTCCTGGGGCTGGGCGGGCTCCAGGTCACCCTCTCGGCTGGGTTGATCGGTGCCGCCGGGATGCTGCTCGGCTGCAGCTGGACGACGGCACTGGCGATCGGTCTGATCTTCTCGTTGTCTTCGACGGCGATTGTGCTCCAGACGCTCGGCGAGAAGGGTCTGACCAAGGTGGAAGGCGGCCGCGCGAGCTTCGCGGTGCTCCTGTTCCAGGACATCGCGGTCATTCCGATGCTCGCCCTGATCCCGCTCCTCGCACTCCCGGAGCTCGGCGCGCCTCCAGGGGTCGACCCGGGCAGCCATGGCGAATCCCTGAGTCTGGTCGAGGGCCTCTCTGGCTGGACCTATGCCATGGTGGTCGTCGGCGCCGTGGTGCTCGTGGTCCTGGGTGGACAGTTCCTCACCCGCCCGCTGTTTCGCTTCATCGCCGGCTCGCGGCTGCGCGAGATCTTCACGGCCAGCGCGCTCCTGTTGGTCGTCGGGACCGCACTGCTGATGACCCTGGTGGACCTCTCGCCCGCTTTGGGGACCTTTCTCGCCGGTGTCGTCCTGGCCAACAGCGAGTTCAAGCACGAGCTCGAGGCCGATATCGAGCCTTTTAAGGGTCTGCTCCTGGGTCTTTTCTTCATCACGGTCGGGGCCGGGATCGACTTCGATGTCCTGTTCGCGGATGCCTTGACCCTGATCGGCTTGACCCTGGGGGTCATGCTTCTGAAGGCGGCTGTTCTGCTCGCGCTAGCCCGCCTGTTCCGGCTCACACCCGGCGACGGCTGGCTGTTCACCCTGGGCCTGGCCCAGGCCGGTGAGTTCGGCTTCGTGCTGCTGAGCTTCGCCGCTCAGAACCACGTCTTGACGCAAGACCTCACGAAGACGCTCGCCCTCGTGATCGCCCTCTCGATGCTCCTGACGCCCGCCCTATTCATCCTGTACGAGCACCTGATCGAGCCGCGCCTGCGCGCCGGCGGCACCCGCGAGCCGGACGCCATCGATCAGCGGGGCACCGTCGTGATCGCTGGAATCGGCCGCTTCGGCCAGATCGTCAACCGCCTGCTGGTGGCGAGCGGAGTCCGCACAGTGGTCCTGGACCACCAGGCGGGCCAGGTGGAAACCATGTCCAAGGTCGGCATCCGCAGCTACTTCGGCGACGCCTCACGCCCCGACCTCCTCCTCGCGGCCGGTATCGACGAGGCCCGTGTCCTGGTCGTCGCCATCGACGACCGGGAGCGCGCGGTGCAGCTGGTGGCACACGTGCGCCGCCACTATCCGCGGGTCAGGATCCTGGCCCGCGCGTTCGACGTCGATCACCTCTATCTGCTGCGGCAGGCGGGGGCGGACGTCGCCATCCGAGAGGTCTTCGACGCTTCGCTGGCACTCGGCGCAGAGGCCCTGAAGGCGTTGGGTCTGCATCCGTTCAAGGTGGAGAAGATGACCCGCGCCTTCCGCCGCCACGACGAGCAAGGCCTGGACGAGCTCTACGAGCTCTGGGACGCGGACCGCGACCTCTCGACCAATCGCGCGCTGCTCGCCGGGATCCATGCCCATCGCCAGAATCTGGCTGAGGTCCTGGCCGCCGATCGCCTGCAGCTCCACGATCGCACCGACCGCGGCTGGACCCCTCCGCCCCGGGACTATGCACGCGACCTGGCAGAGCCGGAACCGGCCTCGGATGACACATCGCCGCCTGATGCCTGAGTCCGAACGTCCGCAAACCCCGGACCTCGACCAGCTGATCGCCGAGTATGACTGCTGGCTGCTCGACGCCTATGGCGTGCTGCTCGATGACGCCGGCGCGCTTCCGGGCGCCGTCGACCTGCTGCGCCGTCTCGACGCCGCCGGAAAGCCCTGGCTGGTGGTCACCAACTCGGCCAGCCGCCTGCCCGAGACCCTGTCGCATGACTGGGCCGCGGCAGGGATCGTCATCGACCCGGCTCGCATCCTGACCTCCGGCAGCCTGCTCGCAGGCTATTTCGCGGCGGCCGGGCTGTCTGGCGCGCGCTGCCTTTTCCTTGGACCGCCCGAGTCGCGCGCCTATGTCGAGCGCGCGGGAGGCCAGCCGGTTCAGCCCTCGCCCGCGGCGGATACAGAGGTGGTCGTAGTCGCCGACCAGAAGCAGGTGCGCTGGCCCGAGGACCTCGATGACACGGTCTCACTGATCCTGCGCCGGGTGGATGCCGGGCGCCCCCTGCATCTCCTGCTCTGCAACCCGGACCTGATCTACCCAGTCGCACCGGGTCGATACGGATTCACCGCCGGGGGAATCGCCTCCATGCTGGAGGCCGTCATCCGCGAACGTTACCCGACCAGGAAGTTGGGCTTCACTCGTCTCGGCAAGCCGTACCCACCCCTGTTCGAGAGGGCCCGGGAGCGCCTGGGCAGCGGGCGCCTGCTCATGGTGGGAGACCAGCTGGGGACCGACATCCAGGGGGCGGTCCACACCGGCATCGACTCCCTGCTCGTCTGCACCGGCCTGGCGCCGCGCGGCGACCCCGCGGACTGGCCGGTCCGACCCACTTGGGTCCTGCCCTCGCTCGCGGACTGAGTCGCGGGAGGAGACCGGAGCAGGTGCTTCGACCGCTCAGACCTGTTAGTCGCCGCTGCCACGGTCCGCTCGTTTGGTGTCCGAAGGAGACGGAGAGACGGCATCTCGCGACCGGCGGTGAAGCAGCCGATCCGCGCTCATGATCGGGTGATCCAGCCATCGGGTTGGGAACGCCACGGCGCTCTGCTCCGCGTCGAAGCGCAGGGGCGCCCCGAAGAACCGCCGATACGGCTCCGGCACGAAGGAGGATGATGCCCAGGTGCACGCACTCCAGGACGCCTTCGACGTTCGCCCGATCAGCGCCTCGGGCAAGGACTACAGGCCGCCGAAGGGCAAGGTCGATCCGTCGATCGACATCAAAACCGCGCTGCGCAAGCAGGTGAATGGCCTGGACGCCGAAGCGTTCTTCGACCGGTTGACGCGACTGACGGCCGACAACCGGCCGCATCCCGCGGACCAGGAAATGGTCGCGCGTATGGAAAAAATCGGCGTCGTGCCTGGCCAGGTGCCGCCGGCGGATGCGTTCTGAGATCTGGGACAAGATCACGCCCGAGTCACTCAAGTCGCAGTGCGAGGTCACCGGCATCGTCAAGAACGGCCCTCGGCACTGGACGGTCGACTCCATTGACATTCCCGCCAGCCCGGACGGTACGCCCCGGGTCATTCAGGCCTGCACGACGCTCGTCGATCCCGATCTCGACGATACAGGACTGAAGACGCTTGGCGACAAGCTGAAGCTCGCCGATGGCTTGTCGTTTCGTGTGAAGGCGCTCGACAAGCCCTTAACGATCAGAGCTGTCGATGGCATCACGACCATCGTCCAGGCCGCCGAGGGTGAAAAGACCCCCGAGATGGCCGATTTCCTATTCGTGCAGAACGCCCGCGGAATCGGCTTGGCTTTACGTCGCGGATGGCGCTCGAACACAATCCGGTGCATGCGCCGAAGCAATAATCCGGGGTAGTGGCGTCTATCCTGAGAGAGACGCGCGCGGACCGGGCTGGTCGCTGGGTTGACCCTCGTCAACGCGAATCCACAGGCGACGCGGATCAGAACTGCCTTAGCTTGATGTTGAGCGTCTGGATCCGGTACGCGATCTGGCGCGGCGTCATATTCAACAGGCGCGCCGCCTTGGCCTGGACCCACCCCGCCTCTTCCAGCGCAGCGATGACCCGTTCGCGCTCGTCGAGGCTCGGGTCGTTGAAGTCGATCGTCGGTGTCTTGACCGGACTGCCGGGCAGGGGCTCGGCCGCCAGGTCGGCGACGTTGAGCCCGGTGAGCTCGATGACATCGCGATCGATGACCCCCTGCTCGCTCATCACCGCGGCACGCTCCATGCAGTTCTCGAGCTCGCGCACGTTGCCCGGCCAGGCGTGGCGCATCAGGATGCGCAGCGCGCTGTCCGTGATCGACAACTCCCGGCCCTGCATCCGGGCGACCTTGGTGACGAGGAAACGGGCGAGGTCCGGGATGTCCTCGATGCGCTCGCGCAGCGCGGGCATGCGGATGGGCATCACGTTGAGCCGGTAGTAGAGGTCCTCGCGGAAGTCGCCGGCCCGCACCTCGGCCTCCAGGTCACGGTTGGTCGCCGCGATCACCCGGACGTCCACCTTGAGGGTGCGGCCGCCGCCGACCCGCTCGAACTCCCCCTCTTGCAGAACCCGCAGCAGCTTGGCCTGGAAGGCCGGTGTGAGCTCGCCGATCTCGTCGAGAAACAGGGTTCCCCCGTCGGCCTGCTCGAATCGCCCCTTACGGAGGCTGATCGCACCCGTGAAGGCACCCTTCTCGTGTCCGAAAAGCTCGGACTCCAAGAGGTTGTCCGGCAGCGCCGCACAGTTGAGCTTGACGAAAGCGGCACGCGAGCGCGGGGAATTGTAGTGGATGGCGTTGGCGATCAACTCCTTGCCCGTGCCGGATTCGCCTCGAATCAAAACGGTGGTGTTCCACTTCGCGACCTGGCGCACCTGGTCGAAGACCAGGCGCATCGCATCGGTGTGACCGATGATGCTGTCGAAGCCATGGGTCCCCTTGACCTCGCGGCGGAGCTTGTCGCGCTCCTCGCGCAGCGCCCGCTGATCGGCCTCGACGGTGCTTGCCAGGCGCACGGCTTGCCCAATCAGATTGGCCACCATCTCGAGGAACCGGGCGCGCTCGGCGAGCAGGTCGTCTGAGACGGGCGGCTGGGCCGCAAAGACCCCGACCGCACCCCCGTCCCCAAGCCGGATGGGGACGCCGATGAACGGGAGATCCGGATCATAGAGATTGAGCCGATCGAGGAACCGCGACTCGTCCGCAACGCGCGGCAGGATCCAGGATCGATTGCGCGCGAGGATGCTTCCGATTACGCCCTCGCCCGGCTGATAGGCGACCGCCTCGACCGGGTCTGCATCATCCGTATGGAGCGCGCTGATCAGCAGCTCACCCCGGTCCTCGCTCAACAGGCTGACCAGGCCGTGCCGAAGACGCCCGCGATGGTGCAGGACCGCCAGGACCTCGCGCAGGGTCTCGCGCAGGTTGAGCGATCGGCTGAGCACGCTGCTCACCTCGAAGAGCGCGGCCAACTGGGACTCCAGCAGATCCAACCGGCGGGCCTGCGCGGCACCGCCGGCGGTATGGTGGTCGGCGTTCATGAATGCTTCGGGCAAGGTCAAACGTCGGCGATGACGGCAGTCAATGACAGACGGATCCGGCAGCCATCGCTGAAGCCCGGGTCAACCTCGATCCCGCCTCCGTGCGCATTGACGATCTCCTGGCTCAAAGCAAGCCCCATACCCGCCCTGCCCCGGCGGTTGCGCCAACCGATGGAGAAGGGCTCGAACACGCGATAGCGATCCTCGGGCGGGATCCCCACGCCGTTGTCCTCGATCTCGACCTCGACGCCCCCGTCGACCGGTCGGGTGGTCAGACGCAGCTCGCGGTGCGCGCGACCCGATTCACACAGAGATTGAATGGCGTTGTCGATCAGGTGCTTGAAGAGTGCGCGCAACTGAGTCTTGTGGCCCGGCAGCTCGGGCAAGACATGCGCCGGCCGCCAATCGACCACGATCCCCGCCGCGAGCAGTCGATCGGTCTCCAGCTCCAAGACCTGACGCAGCAGCTCATTGACATTGACCATGACCCCGGCTTCGCGCTGCTCCTCGGGAAGGGCCGAGGTCAGGGTCGCGAGCGCCTTCTCCCCCGAGGTGCTGATGTGGTCGAGCATCCCGGCGAGCGTGTCGGCGTTTCCGGCCCCGCCGCGCAGCATCGTCGCGGCCGCGTTGATCACATTGAGCGGGACCTGGATCTGGTAGATGGCCGCGGCCAGGGCCTCGCGCATGCCATGCATCAATTGCTGCTCGGCGAGACGCGCGCGCAGGTGCTCCAGATGTGCGCGGTCGATCTCGCGGCGCCGCCCCGTCACCTCGTTCGCCAACAGCAAGAGCCGCCGATCCGGCGACGCCTGGCGACGAAAATAGCTCCTGGCGCTGGCGTCGGTCTCCTCCACCGGCGTCCCCGAGCAGGCGAACCAGCGCGGTCCCATGCCGCCGGGGATCTCGATGCTGACCTCGACATCCTTGAAGCCGCACCCGTTAAGACACGCGTCGAAGGCGTCCCCGCCGATCTGCTCGCTGACCGCCGCACGCAGGACCTCAGCCGGCTCCTTGCCGCGCAGGTCGCCAAGCAGCTTCTTGTACTCCTGATTGTCGAGGATGATCCGACCCTTGCTGTCGAGCAGCACCACGATCACGGGTGCCGCGTCGAGGACGGTCTCGATCCGTGCCTTCTGTTGGCGCAGCGCCCCCTCCAGCTCGTGCACCTTGGTCACGTCACGGTGCATCCCGAGGAAGTACTGGAGGTCCCCGTCCCGATCCAACACCGGAGAGATGATCAGCTCAGCCAGATAGTCGCCGCCCTGCTTGGTGCGATTGACCAGTGTGCCGGTCCAGGTCTCCTTGCTCTGGATGGTCCGCCACAGATGCTGATAGACGCTGTCCGGCGTCGCGTTGCTCGAGAGGATCGCCTCGTTCTGGCCCAGCACCTCCTGGCGATCGTAGCCGGTGAGGGTCTCGAAGGCCCGATTGGCATAGAGGATGGTCGCCCTGGGGTCCGTGATCGAGATCGCGACGGGCGATTGCTCGACGGCCTCGAAAAAGAGCCGCGGCGGGAGCGGGTCCGAACCATTCCCGCCCATCAGGGTCAGCGCCTCCACGACCTCGATCGGGGTCCCGTCTGGCGGCGACGCGAGAAACGCGCCGAGGGCGTTCATGACGACCTGGTGGACGGGATCCGGGGCTTCTCGGACCGGCACGGCATTCTCCTGACGCGGATACGGATTACATGATTCAGCAAAATCGATGCCGCCAGCGGCTCAAGCGTCCGCTCTTGACCGCACGCTCATCGGCGCAGCAGAAGGCCTTCCGGCCTTGGCTGGCGCCCGGCCCCGGGAGCGGTCGTCCAGCGCTTGATCGCGGCTTTCGGACGGCCTCCCCCTCAAGCCCGGGGCATGTCCTTGTCAGTTTTGCGACATTTGCACTGCACGGCAACAAGGATTTCTGTTGTCACCGCGACAGCTCGAGGACCGCCGGCCAGCCTGAGTACGAGTCCGTGCGCACCAGTCGGGACATGGCACTGCGTTTGCTGCGGGCTACCCATCCAGGTCGATTCTCAAGGACGTGGCACAGATGGGAGAGTATGTCTTGTTGATTCTCGGGACCGCGCTGGTCAACAACGTGGTGCTGGTCAAGTTCCTGGGACTCTGTCCGTTCATGGGCGTGTCGAGCAAGGTCGACTCAGCCCTCGGCATGGGACTGGCCACCACCTTCGTCCTGACCCTGGCGGCGGTCGCGGGCTGGCTGCTCGAGCGCTTCGTTCTGGGGCCGCTGGACATCGGGTTTCTGCGGATTCTGACATTCATCCTGGTGATCGCGGCGGTCGTTCAGTTCACCGAGATGGCGGTGCGGAAACTCTCGCCGGCCCTGCATCAGGTGCTGGGGATCTTTCTCCCGCTCATCACGACCAACTGCGCGGTTCTGGGTGTGGCGCTGCTCAACGTCCAGGAGGATCACGGTTTCCTCCAAAGCGTGCTCTACGGCCTCGGCTCGGCCCTGGGATTCACCCTGGTGATGCTCCTCTTCGCCGGGTTGCGTGAGCGCCTCGCGCTCGCCCGGGTCCCCGCGGCATTTGCCGGTACCCCGATCGCCTTTGTCGCCGCCGGCCTGCTCTCGCTCGCCTTCATGGGGTTCGCGGGGCTCGCCTAGACCGCGCCTCCGGTCGCGACAGGATGAATCTTAGAGACGCGATCGCCGGCCACACCTGCAACCGATCCCCAGACGAGATGACCGATACATGATCGCCGCGATCTTCAGCCTCACGACACTCGGCCTGACCCTTGGCTGGCTCCTCGGGGTCGCTGCCCGTTATCTCAAGGTCGAGGGCAATCCCCTCGCCGAGCAGGTCACGGAGCTCCTGCCGGGCTCCCAGTGCGGCCAGTGCGGCTATCCCGGATGCGCGCCCGCAGCCGAGGCGATCGCCTCCAGGGCGGCATCCGTGACCATCTGTCCGCCCGGCGGGCGTGCCTTGGCGGAACAATTGGCGGGCCTCCTAGGCGTCCCGGTCGATTTGTCCGGTGTCGTGGACAAGGCGCCCGTGATCGCCCACATCCACGAGAACCTCTGCGTCGGCTGCACCAAGTGTTTCAAACGCTGCCCGACCGACGCGATCATGGGCGCCAACAACATGATCCACAGCGTGTTCGCCGACGCCTGCACCGGCTGTGAGCTCTGCTTCGAGGTCTGCCCCACCGAATGCATCGAGATGCGCACGGTGACGCCGACCCTGCAGACCTGGTATTGGCCAGAGCCCAGCGTGCTCCCGGCCTGAGCACGGAGTCGAACACAGGTCTCTGCATGATTGAGCAATCCTTGCTTCCTCGCGGCCGGGCTGCTTCCCGCTGGACAGCGCCGGTGAGGCCGGGACCCGAACGAAACCGACCGATCAGACACGGCGATCAGGAATGAAACTCTTCAGGATCCGCGGCGGCGTGCACCCGCACGATCACAAGCACCTCGCAGCCGAACAGGCGATCGAGGACCTGCCCATGCCGGCGCTGCTGCACGTCCCGCTGCAGCAGCACATCGGCGCGCCCGCCAAACCAGCGGTCCGCCGCGGCCAACGGGTCGCCAAGGGCGATCTGCTAGGGCTCAGTCAGGGCGCCATCTCGGCGCCCGTCCATGCGCCAACATCAGGCCGCGTGATGGGGGTCGGAAGCTACCCGGCTCATCATGCCTCCGGACTCTCGATTCGAACCGTCACCCTGATGCCAGACGGCGAGGATCGTTGGTCGGAAAAAGTCCGGAGTATATCCGACCCCTTTGCGCTGGCGCCGGAGGAGATCGCAACCCGGGTGGCCGAGGCGGGGATCGTCGGGATGGGTGGGGCGACGTTCCCTTCCGCCGTCAAGCTCAACCTGCGGACCCGCTACCGGGTGCACACCCTGGTGGTGAATGGCGCGGAATGTGAGCCCTATCTGACCTGCGACGACCGCCTGATGCGCGAGCAGGCGGACGCGGTCGTCGACGGGGTCCGGATCATGGCACATGCCTTGGGCGCGGAGCGGATCATCATCGCCATTGAGGAGAACAAGCCCCAGGCCCAGGCGGCCATGAGTCTGGCCGCCGCCGTCGACCGAAGGATCCGGCTCGCCCGCCTGCCCACGCGTTACCCGATGGGCTCGGAGAAGCACCTGGTGCAGGCGCTGACCGGTCGCGAGACCCCGGCGCGGGGGCTGACCGCGGACATCGGCGTGGTTGTCCACAATGGGGCGACCGCTTTCGCGGTCCATGAGGCCTTGCGGTACGGCCGACCGCTCATCTCGAGGGTGGTGACCGTCAGCGGCGCCGCGGTCGCGCGGCCACGGAACCTGCGCGTTCCCCTCGGTGCACGGGTCCAGGACCTGCTCGACTATTGCGGCGGCTTCAACGAGGAGCCAGCAGGGCTGATCAGCGGCGGACCCATGATGGGTCAGCCACTGCCGAGCACCCGGGTGCCAATCGTCAAGGGCAGCAACGGGGTGCTGGCGCTGACCAGGCGCGAGATTGACCGGCAGGCGCCCATGCCCTGCATCCGCTGCGCGAGTTGCGTCGAGGCCTGCCCCTGCGGGCTGGTGCCCCTCGAGATGGCCGCGCGCACCCGCTCCGGAGATCTGGAAGGTGCCGTCGGCCTGGGTCTGATGGATTGCATCGGCTGTGGATCCTGCGCCTATGTCTGCCCGGCGCATCTCCCACTGGTGCAGTTTTTTAACTATGCCAAAGGCGAGATGGCGGCGCGTGGACGCGCCAGGCAGAAGCTCATGGAAACCAAGCGGCTGGCGGAGCAGCGCAGCGCCCGCATGGAGGCGATCAAGCAGGCCAAGCGCGAGGCGATGGCCAGACGCAAACGCGAGGCGGCCGCAAAGGCGACCGATCAGCCGACGGCCAGCGTGTCGGAGTCCTGAGATGCAGATCGAGACCCCGGCCACGAGCGCCGGCCCCTTCGCCCACGCGCCGACCAGCATCCAGCGCACCATGGTTCTGGTGATGCTGGCCCTGCTGCCAGCGACGGTCTTCGGCTTCTGGCAGTTCGGCTGGCCGGCGATCTTTCTCTTCCTCACCACCCTGGGCACGGCCGTCGCTGCGGAGTGGGTCTGTCTGCGGATCGCCGGGAAGCCCCAAAGACGCTACCTGCTCGACGGCTCGGCCGTGGTGGCCGGCTGGCTGTTGGCCCTGAGCCTGCCGCCCTGGGCACCCTGGTGGATCGGTGCCATCGGCGCCCTGATCGCCATCGTCGTGGCCAAGCAGGTGTTCGGAGGACTGGGACAGAACATCTTCAATCCAGCCATGGTGGCGCGGGTCGCGCTCCTGATCTCCTTTCCGTTGGAGATGACGAGCTATGTCCGGCCGCTGCCGATCTTCTCGCCCGAGGCCCCCGGTTTTTGGCAGGGCATCTCGATCAGTCTCGGTCAGGGCGGCTTCGACGCAGTCACGGGCGCCACGCTCCTGAGCCATGTCAGGACCGAGCTGAGCCAGGGGGGGACCCTGTCCGACATCCTGCCAGGGATGGCCCACCTCTTCTCGGGTGCGATCGGCACGATCGCCGGCAGTATGGGGGAGACCTCGGCCCTGCTGATCCTGCTCGGCGGAGGCTTTCTCCTGCTGAAGCGCGTCATCAGCTGGCATATTCCGGTGGCCTTGGTCGGTAGCCTCGCCCTCATCGCGACCCTGATGAACCTCTACGATGCCGACCGCTACGCCGGTGCCCCGTATCATCTCGTCTCGGGGGCAACGCTGCTGGTGGCCTTCTTCATCGCGACGGATCCGGTGACCTCTCCGGTGTCCAAGTCGGGTCAGATCCTCTTCGGGGCCGGCTGCGGCATCCTGGTCTATGTCATCCGCACGTGGGCCGGTTATCCGGAAGGCGTGGGCTTCGCCATCCTGCTCATGAACGCCTGCACCCCGACGATCGACCACTATCTCCGCCCACGGGTCTACGGGCGTGATCGCCGGGGCACGCCGATCGAATACGCTGATAACGCCGAGATGCGCAAATGACGACCGTCGCCGAACCCAGCTATCGCAAGCGCGTCGGCTATCAGGCCGGTCTGCTCGGTGGCTTCACACTGATCGCCGCCGCCCTCCTGGTGCTGGGCGATCTGGCCACCCGCGACACCATCGCGCTGCGCAAGGCAGAGGATCTCAAGGCATCTCTGGCCGAGGTGATCCCGCCGTCGATCCATGACAACGACCTGCTCGCCGATTCCATGCCCATCCAGGGCCTGGACGGCGCACCTCTGACTGTCTACCGCGCACTCAGGGGGCTGCAGGTCACCGGGGTCGCCTTTCGGGTTCGCGGCGTCGGTTACGGCGGAGAGATCGAGCTCCTGCTCGGCCTCGACGCCACCGGCAAGGTCCTGGGCGTGCGCGTCCTCTCACACGCTGAGACGCCGGGTCTCGGCGACAGGATGGAGGTCGCCAAGAGCGACTGGATCCTCGCGTTCGACGGCTTGAGCCTCGGCAATCCACCGGCGCAACGCTGGGCGGTCAAGAAGGATGGCGGGGATTTCGACCAGTTCACAGGGGCCACCATCACACCGCGCGGAATCCTCGCCGCCCTGCGCGGCGGGCTGGAGCTCTTCGCCAGCCACCGCGACACCCTCACCGCGCCTGCGGTCGTCCAGGTCGACGCACCAGACGCGGCGCGACCTCGAACGGGCGAGCGCAGGCCCTGAGTCTGAGCTTCAACCCGAGGCCGTGACTCGACAACTCAAAGCCGCAACGAGCGCAACGGTTTTCCATGGGTTGAATCTAGCACCGTGATCACTGGATCAGGTGAATCAGCCGACAATCGCAGTGCATGATTTCATTGACGTCCTTGATCTTCTTCGCGGCTCAACCGCGTTTTCTGGAACAAGTCCATCGCACCGGGGACCACATGAGCATCGCGGCAGAGACAAAGAATCGAACCCAATGGGCCCGGATTGCCAGGGACGGCCTCTGGAGCAACAACGTCGTGCTCGCCCAAGTGCTCGCCTTGTGCCCGCTGCTCGCGGTCACGGGGACGGCCACCAACGGCCTCGGGATGGGACTCGCCACCACGGCGGTCCTGGTGGCTTCGGGCCTGCTGATCTCCATGCTGCGCGGTCTGATCACGCCGGAGGTCCGGATCCCTGTGTTCGTCTTGATCATCGCCGTATTGGTGACCCTGGTGGACCTCGGGCTCAACGCCTGGCTCCACGATCTGCATAAGGTCCTGGGGCTGTTCATCCCGCTGATCGTGACCAACTGCGCCATTCTCGGGCGGGCCGAATCATTCGCGTCGCGCAACCGGGTGATGCCTGCCGCTTTCGACGGGCTGGCGATGGGCTTGGGGTTCACCTGCGTGCTGGTGGTGCTCGGCGCCATCCGCGAGATCATCGGCAGCGGCACACTCTTCGCCAACGCGGCGACCCTGCTGGGCGAGCGGATGTCGTTCATGGAGGTGACCCTGATCCCGGACTACCGTGGCTTCCTGCTCGCCATCCTGCCGCCGGGCGGCTTCCTTGCGCTCGGCTTCATGCTCGCGGGCAAGCGCCTGATCGATGCCCGGATCGCCGCGTCAAAGCGACGTGAAACCGGGGTGCAAGCCGCAACCGCGTAGCTCTGTCCGGCTCCGAGGCGCAAAGGCGCCGGGGAGGCCAGGAGCCCGTCATGGACGAGCCCGCGGTTGGATTGGCGAAGCCTGAGCCGATCTACCAACCCTTGATTGAGGATTCGAGCAATGCATGTTGGCGTCGCCTACGCAGACAAGTTCAAGCAGACCTGGCTCAAGCTCGATGTCCCGGAGGGGAGTACGGCTCGTGAGGCGATCGAGCGATCCGGTCTGCTCGACCAGTTCGCCGAGATCGACCTGTCCGTGAACAGGATCGGCATCTTCGGGCGGCTCGTGCAGCTCGACACCCGCCTCAACGACGGTGACCGAATTGAGATCTACCGCCCCATCACGGCCGATCCGGAGACCACCCCCCGCCGCGACGATCCAGAGGCCGGTCAGAACGACTGATCTGCGCCCCTTTCTCAGCAGCCCCGGCGCCCATCCGAACGGAACGGGTTTGCGCCCCCGCGGACGCAGGTCCAAGCGCGGGTGCACCAGTGGTAGGGCAGATTGCCTCTCACCCGACATGCACCGCTTCGGACGGGCAGCAGGCCGTCTTCGCAGGAAAAGGACTCCGCCTCCGTCCGCGGCCGGGCAGGGTCGCGCCGTCGCAGCAGATCGGTCTTCAGTCCGCCAGGCTCCTAGGCAGATCGGCATCCCTGTGCTAGCTTCAGCGGCCAAGCCGTCCGGTGGGCATTCGGAGCAGCAGGCACAGGCCAGAGAGGACAAAGGAATGAGCGAGCACATCAACCTGGCACAACGCCGGCGGGCGGAGCATCAGGCGGCCCTTGGCGAGTTGGGGAGACTGGTGATGGATGCCTTGCGCCAGTCGGTGATGTGCCTGACCGAACACGACTTGGAGCTGGCCGGATGCATCATCGAGGCGGATGCGCGCATCAACCAGCAACGGCGCGTCCTCGAGCAGGAATGCCTGGTGACACTCGCGGCCTTCAAACCCGCTGGAGCGGATCTACGCGCCATCGGGGCCTGCATGGAGCTCGCCTCGGAGCTGGAGCGCATCGGTGACTACGCGGCGGACGTCGCCCGCATCCTGCAGAAGGCGGGCGAGACGCCACTCCCGGCCGGCGCGGTCGAGGCCATCACCGAGGTGGCGGAGGATGCCATCGCCATGCTCGGGGAGACCCTCGACGCCTTTACCAGCGGGGGCGACGAGCAACGCGCGCGTGCGAGCATCGCACGCGAAGACATGATCGACCGCAACGAGGAGGCTGTGATCGAGCGACTCCTCTCGATGATGGGCGCCGATTCCGGTTTCGCGACGACCGGGACCTATTTACTGTGGATCGTCCACAACTATGAGCGGGTCGCCGATCGCGCGACCAATGTCGCCGAGCGGGCGGTCTATGTTGCGTCCGGAGAGACACCGGATCTGGACTAGCGCACAGCGCATGGGATCCGCACGCGCAGCGCCTGGGAGGCACAGTCAACGAGTCTCGACAGCCGGCCGTTGAGACTGAAGGGCAGGAAGACCATTCCCCTTTCAGCATCGCAACCGAGACGGCACGGAGGCTTCGAACGGACGGCTTTCACGCTAAGATGCATAGACGCCAATCCAGGGCATGACCTCGGTTGATATGGGTGTCGACTCGAGAGACACCGGTGCCTTCGCAGGAGCCACCGGCTGGATCGAAGAGATCGGGTTCGCCGCGATGACCCTGGCGAGCTGCCTCGCCCTGTACCTGCGGATCCTGCTTGGGAAGGCCAGGTTGGACGTCCCGGCTTTCGCGGCATCCCTGCGCCAGGCCGGTCTCTCCATCCTGCCCGCGATTACGCTGGTGACGGCCTCTGTCGGCCTGATCATCGGTCACCAGATCGAGGCAATCCTGAATCAACTCGACTTGCCCGGCCTGATCCTATTGACGGTCACCTATGCCACTGTCTTGGAGCTGGTGCCGATCCTGGTCGGGATCCTGGTGGCGGGGCGAGCGGGAGTCGCCCTGGCCGTCCGGCAGGCGACCCTCACGGTCACAGGTGAGATGGACGGCTTGTTGGTGAACGGCATCCACCCGATCCAGTTCACGGTCGGCCCGGTCCTCCTGGCGATGCTGCTGATGAGCTTTGCCTTCGTGATCTGGGGAACGCTGGTCACCTTTGCTGCAGCCGGATTCTGGCTCTGGGGCATGACCGGGGTCTCGCCAGCCTTGTTTCTGGAGGCGCTGAGGCGGGCGCTTGATGTCCCCACCCTGATCGAGGCATTGGTCAAGCCCCTGCTCTTCGCGCTGCTGATCGCGCTAATCGCAACCGTTAACGGAACTGCAGCCGGCCGCAATCCGGAGGGCATTGCCCGGGCCGCGACCCGCACCATGATCGGGGCGGTGGCGGCGATCCTGGTCACCGATCTCCTCTACATCCTGCTGTTACGAGTCTGATCTTGACCCAAACCACCCGCGACCCACCATCCCCGAGCCGTATGCCCGGCGGGCGCACGGTCGGTCCTGCCGTCTTGGCGCTGCCAGAGACTTTTCGGGAGCCGCGATGCCGGCGGCCCTGACGCTCGCGGGTGTCTACCAACATGTCGCCGGCCGCATGGCGCTGGATGACATCCGACTTTCTTTGCCCGAAGGGGCCTGGCTGTTGATCTGCGGACCAAACGGGGCCGGCAAGAGCTTGCTGACCCGTTTGATCCTGGGACTCGATCGGCCCTCGGCAGGCACGATCCGGGTCCTGGGACAGGACCTTGACCGGATCGGCGGGGTCGCAATGGCGCGGCTCCGTCGTGAGATCGGGGCGGTGCTCCAGCGCGGGTCGCTGCTATCAGGTCACACTGTCCTCGACAACCTGCTGCTGCCCTTGCGCGACACACCGATGAGCCGCAGCGAGATGGCCCGTGCGGCGCGATTGGCGATGACACTGCTTGGCCTCGACGGACTCGAGAACCACTTGCCGCGCGCACTCTCGTTAGGCCAGCAGCGGCGCGTGGAGCTCGCGCGCGCACTGATTCACCGCCCTAAGCTGCTGGTGTGGGATGGACTTTCCGACGGGCTCGATCCGAGCGTGGCGCGCGAGACCCTGGAGGTCTTGCACGTTCTGAGGGAAAACCAGAATCTCACGCTCGTCGCCACTGACAACCGGCTGGATGCGCTGACCGGCACGAGCGATCGGACTGCGGTCCTGGAGCGCGGGCGGCTGTTGTTCGAGGGCACGCCCGCGGAGCTTGAGGCAGCGAGCGCGACCCGCCTGGATCTGCGCGCAGCGCTTTGGGGACATCCATGACCGACAACCCGAGTCCAGCCGATCGCCGGCTCGATCGGCTCTATGCGCCCCCCGAGATTGGGGCCCCGGGCAAACGTCGGGCAAGGGCCGAGCGCCGCGATCTCCTCTACTCGGGCATCTTCGTCATCGCGATGGCAGCCGTTGCCTTGACCGCACTCACGGCGGTCCTGCCCGGGCTGGTCGGAAGGCCCAATCGCCTGCAGGCCTATTTCCTCGATGCCGCTGGGCTGGACACGGGGATCCAGGTCGTCCAGGAAGGCTATGTCATCGGTCTGGTCGAGAAGGTGGCGCCGGTCTTTCCCGGGACCGATGCCTATCTCCGCCATTGTCCGCCGCCATTGGCCGGGGGTGCGCCGCGCTCGCCGAGCCAGCCCTGCTTCCGCGCGACGCTGCGCATCCGCAAGCACTGGCCAGTCCCCCTCGACAGCACTGCACAGCTGGCCCCGCTGGGCCTTTTGAAAGGAAACGCCATCAGGATCGAGGCAGGCAGCTCTGCCGAGCTACTCGCCAACGGGGCCGTGATCGATGCCAGAGAACCGCAGGCGGACCTGACCGAGCGCCTCGCCGACCTCACGGATACGCTCCGCATCGTGGTCGAAGACAGCATTGCACCGACCCTTGCAAGCATCCGCGACCAGGTCAAGACGATCGAGCTGCTGATCGGGACCGCAGACGACCAAGGCGAGAACCGCGATCGGCTCGCGGGCGCCTTCGAGCATCTCCAGACCTTGTCGCAGAATCTGGCCACGGCGGTCGACCCTGAGGCGATCGGCGCCATCCTCGAATCAGTCAGAGAGACGTCGCAGGGCCTGGCCAAGATCACCAGCGACATGACGGGGAGCACCGAAAACGTCCAGCGCGCAGTCGCCGACTACAGCGAGCTGGCGAGGGATGTCCGCGGGCTGATCAACGAAAACCGCCCGGCTCTTCAGCGCTCCCTCGACGATACGCAGTTTCTTTTGCAGTCTCTGTCCGCGTCACTCACACCGATCTTGACGAACATCGAGGACGCAACCCGCAACCTGTCGGCCCTCTCGCGTGACCTGCGCAGCGATCCGACCTTGATCATCAAACAACGTCGGCAGGAGGAACAGGCGCCTTGGTTCCGGTAACGGCTCTCGCCGTCGCCGCCGGTCCGCGCGTTGACTCGCACCGAGACCCCGGCAGAGGGGCCGCTCGCCGAGGCAACACCGCCATTGCCAGGGTCGACTGGGGGAATCCGATCTCCCTGATGAGGACTAACCCATGACTCAGCACAGCCCGCACGGACGCCTGGGCATCATCCTGACGCCGATTCTGACCCTGCTCCTCGTCGTGAGCGGCTGCGGCTCGCGGGAACCCTTCAGATCGGACCGGTTCTACTCGCTCGCCCCGCTCCCTTTGGAGGCACCCGCGGGTCCCGCGGTGCAGGCAACGCTCCTGGTGAACGAGCTGTCCGCGCGGGGTTTCCTCGGCGGTCGGCAGATCGTCTTCCGGACCGCGGAGGAGCCCTTGCTGGCTCAGCGGTATCAAGACCTCCTCTGGGAGGAGCCGGTTCCGCGTGCCATGGCTCGGGCATTGGTCGATGCGATCCGCGCCGCGGCGGCCTTTGAACGCGTCCTGACACCGGCCAACCGGGCACGCGCAGACTATCTGCTCGGCGGCGAAATGGAGCGGTTCGAGCACCTGCCGACCGCACAACCGCCGCGGGTCGTCGGGACGCTCAATTTGGCGCTTCTGCGGGCCGCTGACCGCAGATCGATCTGGAACCGCCAGTACAGCGGCGAGGTCTTGGTCGAGGGGGCGACACCAGCGGCGATGGCCGAGGCATTCAACCGGTTGGCCGCACGCTTGGCGGCGGACGTCGTGCGGGACCTGCGGACACTTCGGCAACGGCCCGGGACGCTGTGAGCCTCTTGTCGACGAAGGATCCGAGGCCCTCGCCCGCAATCGGACAGGGGCGGCCCGACCGGTTCGCACCTCTGTATCCACCGGACTTGGATCGGCTGAGAGTGGCCTGGGCGCACCTGCGCATGGCGGGACCGCCGGCCGATTACGCCCTGACCCGGCCCGAGGTCGACCATCCGGACCCGCGGCGGCGTTTCGCCCGCCGAACGATTCAGGAAATTACCTGCAACGGCGACCGGTTGGCCCTGATCGACAAGGTCTCTCCCCATAGCCTCCACGACCTCATGGTGACCGAGGTCTCCACGCCAACCAAGGCGACCCCGGACGCGGTCGAGCCGCTCACCGGGCGTTGCCTGTGGAGGACGGGCCTGAATTTCGTCCGGTTCGTGTCCGAGCCCGAGGTTATGAATGGCTTTGGCCTGGTCGATGGCCAGCTGCATCTCGCGCTCAACTGTGATCCCAATACGGGCGACAGGGAGAGCGTCCAGGCCGCGAAGCAGTTTCATCTGCATCTACTCTACTGGGAGGATGCGGTGCTGGAGGCCCTGCGCGGCGCCGAACGACTCGCGCCCGTCACCGATCCCCGGGTGCGTCGCCAGGCCATCGACCCACTCACCTTCCTCGGTGCGCACCTGATCTACGAGGCGATTGCCGGACTCGATCTGGGCATCCGTGGCGCGCGCCTGGTGAGACCCGACGACGCGCTGACGATCAGGGGTCAGCGTCCGATCGGCTGTCTGATCGAGCTGCCCGGGTGGGAGGTGCTCGCAAACCCTGACTTCGAGGACCTGATCCGGCGCCTGCATCGGCACCTGGACAGGATGTCCGCAGACCTGCTGGAGGTTTTCACGGGGCAGCGAACCCCCCCGCCGCCCTGGCGGCGACATGGACTGTTGCCACCCATGGAGATCGCTGCCGGCATCGCATCACTGCCCCTCTCGGCTGAGGTCCAAGCCGGCCTCCGGCACCTCGCCCGCGCCCTCGAGGATCTGCCTGAAAAGGTCGCGCGCCGCTTGCGTGGCGCTGGACCGGCGCGACGGAGGCATCTCATGACGCTCAACCTGCCCGCCTACGCGATGAACCTGTATGCCCCGATTCGCAATCGCCGTGGGGCCCCGCTCGGTCAGGCGTCCAGGGTCCACCTGACTCTTCAGCCGAAGCTTTTCTCCGGCATCGGTGGCGCGGGACTGCTCAGCCTCGGTGGAATCCCGAGCGTGCGGGTCTTGCGGAACGCGGGGAGACTGACCCCTCGCGAATGGCACCGTCGGACGGCATTCCAGCGCCGCTTCGCCGCATTCAACCAGACCCAATGCGATGACGATCCCGCGCTGCGTTTCGAGCCGATCCGGCACTTCGCGAACCCTCATCTGGGTTGGGTCTGAGAGCAAGGGGGCGCAGGGCGCATCTCGTGCGGCCTGCTCGACCGGCTTGGGGAGAGCGCCTTTTCCGGGTCGGAGGGCCCATGCGTGCGCCTTTGTCGGTGTATGATCCTGAGCAGTCGCCAAAGCTGATCGACTCAGCCATGTCGGATGGGCGTGGCACAACATGCGCCAGCTTGGCGCCCGTATCCAGGCCGAGCCTCACTGCACTCCCACCGGATGGACCTGTCTGCATTCGCCCACCTCTGGATCCTGTTCTCGCTGGCCTCGGCCTTCTTTCATGCCTCCCGCCTCGCGGTCACCAAGCACCTCGGCCTCAGCTTCTCGGCCGAGGTCCTGACCTTCTATGTCAACCTCATCAGCCTGGCGATCACGCTGCCGCTGATCGTCTGGAACCACCAGTTCCCGTTTCACGAGCCCCGGTATCTGCTGGCCGTGCTCTGCGGCGGGGTGCTGTCCGCCTTGGGTGGTTGGGCGCTGAACGCCGCGATCCACAAGAGCGAGGTCTCACTGGTGGGCCCGATGATCACGTTCACACCCGGTTTCGTGATCCTGATCGAGTGGGTCCTGACCGGCGTGCTGCCCGGCGCAGTCGGCGTGCTTGGCATCGCCTTCCTGGTCGCCGGCAGCTATATCCTGAGCCTCAGCGACCGTCGGGTAGGCTGGTCGCTCCCGTTCAAGCGACTCGTTACTGACCCCGGCAGCCGCCTCGCCGTGTGCGCCGCCGCCTGTTTCGCCGCGGCCAGCGTCTTCGGACGCATCGGCATCCAGCTGAGCGACCCTTTATCCTTCGCCGTGGTCGTCGCAATCGTCAACCCATTGGTGCTCTTCGTCCTGTTCACGCTTCACGATCGGGGTTTCTATGCCCGGATCTTCACCGACCAGACGCGACACCAAGCGCGCCCATTGCTCGTGCTTGGCGGCCTGTTCGCCTTGATGCGCATCGCCGACCAGATCGCGCTCAGCCTGACCCTGGCCTCCTATGCCATGGCGGTCAAACGCACGGCCGGCGTCTTTTCGGTGCTGCTCGGACGCCGGTTCTTCCGTGAGACCCATCCGATCGCCAAGCTGATCGGATCGGCCGTCATGCTGCTCGGGGTATTGGCACTCACCCAGGGTTAGGGAAACGTTTCAGTGTTCAGAGGTTGCCGGTCGGAGGATGGAGGTCGAGGGTCGATCTAATCGGTCGAGCCGGCGGCTGGACCCGTGCTCGGATCGAGCCGGTTCTCGCTCCGGAAGCGGTTGGCCTCGCGAATCAGGGCCAGGCGTGCGCGGTCGCGGCCCCACAGAGACACCAGCGCTCGATCCGGGGTCCCGGCCTCGTTCCAAAGCCGCCACAGGAGGGTCGCGTTCTCCCAGTAGGCCGCGGCGAGCGTATGCCCGTCGGGGCTGAAGCCGGCGTAGGCTACCCCGCCCAGGTCCGCCGCCAGGGTCAGATAGGACCCGACCGGCTCGGTGCTCGGAGTCGTCGGGCGCTGCCAGAGGCGCACCGAGCCGTCTCGCGAGGCGGTGAGCAGCCAGCGACCATCGGGGCTGAACTCTGCCGCATAGATCCGATCCTTGTGACCGGAAAGCTCGGCGAGAAGGGCACCGTCGAGGCTCCAGACATGCGCCTTGGCCGCGAAGGCCGCGGTCACCAGTGCCGCTCCGTCCGGCGCAAAGCGCACGCCGTAGAGCGCTCCGGCCTCGGGCTCCAGATAGCGCGGGGGACCGCATCGCCCGGCGGTGAGGGACACCAAGGCAGCCCGCCCGTCCTCACTGGATGAGGCGAGCGAGCCCCCATCCGGTGCAAAGGCGACCTCGGTCACCGCCTCGCGATGCAACTGCTCCGAGCACACCTGAACCCAATCACTCCCGGGTCCGGCACGCATCACACGCACCCCCCCGCCGTCGTCTCCGATCGCCACCTGGGTCACTCCATCCTGTCCCACCGAGACCGCCCCTGCCTGCGCCGCGACCCCGCCCTCGGCCCACCGCGGTGAGTCCACCAGCGGTCCACAGGCCCGGGGATCCCAGAGACGCACCGGCTGCCGCGGATCGCTGGACGTGGTCAGCAACCAGCGCTCATCCGGTGAAAAAAGGACCTGGTGAACATAGGGACAGGCGCGACCGCCATCCGGTCGGCACGCAACCCCTTCGGCCGCCACCGGCAACCGGCAGCCCCCGCCGGTCGTCAGGTTCCAGACCCAGGCTGCACCGTCGTGGCCGGCGCTGGCCAGGTACTTGGCCGATGGCGAGAAGGCGACACGGCGGACTCGTCCTTGATGACCCGACAAGCTCCAGATGCGCACCGGCGGCAGGGTCTCGGCACGCCGATCATGGATCCACACCTCTACACGGCCGTCGAAGGCAGCGGTGGCCAGCAGGACGGTCATGGGGCCGTCGGCTCCCGTGGCCATTGCCAGATGCCAGACATGATCTGCGCTGGGAAGACGAGAGGCCAATGTCTCGGTCGGCTTGACCGACCAGAGCCGTGCGGAGCCGTCGAGATCCGAGTAAGTCAACACACGTGTCCCGTCACGACTGAAACGCGCCTCCGAGACCGCAGCATCATGACTGAAGACAGCGATCTCCTTGCCGGTCAGCAACCCCCAGAGTCGCGCCGTCTTGTCGAGCGATGCGGTCAGGATCAGAGGCTCGGGGCTGTCGTCACCGCCCCTGGTCGAAATCCGCACATGCTCGACACTGAGACCATGATGGCCGAGGATCTCCGCCTGTCCGCTCTCCAGATCCCAACGGACGACCTGCCCTCCGTCATCGCCGGCGACGAGATACCGGCCAGTCGGCGAGAAGGCGGATTCCCGCACCGCCGACTTGTGGACTCGCAGACGGCTGCCGTCGCGGGTAACGACGCCGAGGTCGGCGAGCTGCCGGCCATCAAGATCGTAGACGCGGATCCGCTCGTCGGCCGAGGAGACCGCGACCCGCTGTCCGGTCGGGTCAAATTCGGCGTGGTTCACCGGCCGCCCCAGGGGACCGCTTTTCGGCAGCACCAGGCGTTCGGTCCCCGTGAGAGTCTCGAGCACCCGCGCCGATCCATCCCGCGAGGCCGTGACCAGCAGAGCCCCCCCCGGCTCGAAGGCCAGGCTGCGCACCTGGCTCGCATGCACAGACCGGTCCCAGAGGACCTTGCCGGGTTCATCCAGGGCCAAGACGCAGATCGCGAATCGATCGCGCGGAGCCTCATGCGAGAGTGCGAGGAAGCGCCCCTCTGCGTCGAGTGCGATCGGGCTCTCCGCCGGTGCACCACAGGTCCAGTCCGCCGCCTGAGCGGACTCGAGCGGGAGCCGCCAAACCCCGGTCTCACCGATGCCGAGGATCAGTTGAGCCTCCCCGTCACCGACGAAGCGAACCGAGTGGATCGGTGTCTCCGGACCGAACAGGCGCCTCTGCGGCTGGAAGCTCTGCTCGCGCAGCGCCCAGAGCTGCGCACCCTCGCCCCGGGCTTGCGTGACCAGGCGCTCGCCGTCGTCACGAAACGCAGGCCGCTGGGGTTGATCGCCAGGCAGGACCTTGGACTGGACCATCGCGATCAGCCGGTTCGTGGTGAAGGCGCGACTGAGGGTATCGGTGGCCTCCTCCGGAAGGTAGGGACCGGCATTCAGGGCGAGGCGGACCGCCTCAGGCGTATTGCCCCATGCGATGGCCAGATCGGCCGCCTTCAGGAGGCTGCGCTGCAGGTTGACCGTTGCCTCACGCGAGGCGTCCCAGGCCCAGAAAGCGGCCGTGGTGGCCAGAACCAGCAGAGCGACCAGAGTCAGACCCAGGATCCGCGCCCAGCGGTTGCGACGTCGCTGAAGCAGGAGATTTTCGTGGGATTGCTCCAAGAGCTCCTGCTCCAAGGGTTCCAACTCGTCCGCGTGGGCATCGGCAAAGCGACGCGCCGCTGCGAAGCCGGCCTCCCCCAGCAGATATTCCCGATTGCAGTCGGTCCGTTTCCAGAGACGGGCCTGGCGCGAGACCTGGTAGCGCAGGATGAGGTCGCCCCGGTTGTCTGGGTTTGCCAGCCAGTCACGCACGGGCCGCCAGCGCTCGAACAAGGCCGGGTGGGCAAAGCTGGCGATCGGACGATACTCGTCCCACCGCGCAACCCCTTCGGCGCCGGCGGCGGCTTGGACCGATCCTGCCGTCCGGAGCTCGGTCTCGACCAACGGCTCCCGCGCCGAGGATGCATCCCCGACACGGAATCGCTCACGCCAATCATCGCCGGTCCGGATGAGGAGATGCCTCAGGTCATCCAGCAAGCGCGGCGCGCTCCTGGGGCAGCCAAGATGACTCGGCGGATCGGCTACGCCGTCTGCGACTACCAGGCGGGCGGCGATCAAGGATTCAATCAACATCCTGGCCCTGGCGTCGCTTGTCAAGGTGCGCAGATCGCCGCTGCGGGCGCTGGGCGCTGATGCGCCGCCCGCTTCGAGCGCGATCAAACCCCGGCACAGGATCGGCAGGGCATCCTTCACCTCTTCCTCCAAGCGCTGCCAGAGGGCCTCCGCGCGCCTCAGGAGCGATCCCGAGAGCCCTCCGACGCTCCGATAGTCGCGAAGGGTCAGAAGCTGCGAGTGGGATCTGTCCGCGTCCCGGGATCGTGCGAGTGCCAGTCGATAGATCTCGTCCAGCGCCGGCTCCAGCGCGGCGGGCCAATGCACCAGCCGACTGGCCTCGGACTCCAGCTCCTCGACCAGGCCTCGCCCGCTGCCGCCCGCCATCCCTTCATACTCGATGCCGGCGACCCGCGCCGGGATCTCGATGACCTGGCGAATCCTCGACGGAGGCGGTGGGTCGAGCCGAAACCAACCCTGATCGTCCAAGTGGGCGGCGAGAGCGGGGATGTCCGCTATGTGACGAAGGTGATCGCTGCGCAGCGTCGAGATCACCCAGATGCCGTCCTGGGCGGCGAGCAGCGCCAGAGCGGCGGCGAACGCCTGGACGCGTGGGGTCGGCAGAATCGGCTCGCGGAACAGCCGATCGAGCGGATCCACGACGACGGCGAGCTGCTGTTTCCCGCCTACACCGTCATCCGGCGGCGCGCCATCATCGGCAGCCTGCAGCAGGGCGGCCCGCATCTGCTCACCGGCCACCTGCGGCTCGCTGACCAACAATCGTCCCAAGCCTGAAACGTCGAGCCCGAAAGCAGTCAGCGCTGGACCCAGCATCCCAGCGGTGGCGATCGCGGCGGCAAGCGACTCGATCGGATCCCGATCATCCAATTCGACGAGAGACCAGCGGCAACCGGAGATGCCCGAAAACAGAAAAGGCCTCCCCAGACGGGGCAAGACCCCGGCGCGGATCAGGGAGCTCTTGCCGACCCCGCTCGGGCCCGACACGAGCAGAAGTCCGCGGCCGGGACCCTGCATCGCCTCAAGTCGCGCGAGCACCTCACGGGTCTCCGTCTCGCGGCCGGTGAAGACGCGATCGTCACCCAGCTCGAACGGTCCCTCGGCTCGAAAAGGACTGCCGTGCCAGCCGCCGGCGGCGGAAACCAGCCGCCGTTCGGCGGTAATGCGACGATTCAGAAGCTTGCGCAGTTGAGCATCAAGGAGATCCCGTAACGCACGATCATTGCCGAACTGGCGGAAGGCACGGCTGAAGCTCCCATCGGGGTTGAAGAAATGCGCGCGGAAGAACTCATCCAGCCGGTGCCGGTCCGCCAATGCCTCCCGGGTCGCCTCGGTGTTGTTGACGTCCACCAGACGCGGCGCGGCCTTTTTATAGACCAAGACCTCCGGGCTGCCGCTTCGCGAAGAGGCCCTGACCGCATCGATGAACTCCCACTCGGTCCCGGTCATCCCTCCGTAGGGATCCTCCGCGAGCGGCGTCCCGAGCCTCGACCAGAGCATGACCACCACGATCTCGCACTCCGACGGCCGCAGCAGTCCGGCCTGAAAGCTCTGCGCCGCGGTCAATGCCTCCTCTTCCCAGAGGATCGACTGGAGCTTGAAATAGGGGAGGTACTCTTGCGCGAGCGCATCGATGACATCCTTGACCAGGGCCCGCTCATGGTCCAGATCCGACGGCGAGGAGACGAAGATTCTGACCTTGGGTTCAGTCATCGGGGCGCCGCGGATTATTCAGGGCCAAGGTCTCGCGCAGTAGCTCAGTCAGGCGGATCCAACTGGGGCCGGGATGCGTGCAGATCCGGAACGAACGCCGGGTGGCCTCTGCGATCATCCGACGTGCCTGGCGCTGGCCGCGAATCCCGAGCGGCACGCCCCGCGCCGGAAGCGCTGACCATTCTCAGCACTTCCCTCAGAGTCGCCCCCGGGCGCTGACCGACGACGCCGGGCCGCGGCGGTCGGGTGACGCCGGACATGACATTAGCACGTTTGCTGCCCATCACGCCGTTTCCACACGGGGACGTCCAGACCGCCCATCGCTGTCAGATCATCGAGAAATCGAGACCCTTAGGGTTTACAATCGGGTCAACGTCCGATCGGCCAATGATGCGTTGACGTGGCACGACGAGCGTCTGAAGTCGCGCCTGGACCGTGACAACGTACCCGAACTCTTGATACACGCTGCAGCGGTGCGGTCCCAGCCGCGGGGCGATCGTCAGGCAGGCGATGGGCGGGTCCCAAGATTGCCTCCATCCAGCGGAGGAGCTGATGATGTCCGATTACGAGACCGCCGATTCCGAACGCTTCGAGGAAATCATCCAGCGCTCGGTGCGACAGATCCTGCTCGCCCCGGATCCAGACCGCTTTCTCGACTGGGCACGCGATCACCTCCCGGAGATGCTCGGACTGGCCGCCACCCCGCTCGACGACGTCGAGCGTCGGCGGCTCGCCAACCTGCTGGCCGCCGCGATCTGGAACGCCACGCCGCAGCCTACACAGGCCTTCCAACCCCAACCCATGGTGCCACACCCGGCCGACGCCCCCTGCCCCTGCGGCTCAGGCAGCCGTTACCGTGACTGCTGTGGCGCCATCGAGGACCTGCCGGAGCTCTCGACCGACCTCGTTTGGGAAATCCTGCTCGACGAGCTTCCCGAGCATGGGCTCCGCGAGGCATTGTCTTTGGATGCAGTCCCGAAACCCTTGCTCGCGCGCATCGCGGATCGCTGGCTTGAAGAGGACCGCCCGAAGCGTGCCGTGGCGCTCCTGGAGCCCCTGTTTTCGGATCGGCTCGATGTGCTCGGGGAAGCGCTCGAGCCGGCCGTCGACATCCTCTGCGACGCCTACGATCGACTCGACCATTGGCGGAAGAAGCAAAGGTTCCTGGAGCGGATCTGCACCGAGGGCGCCCGCCCGCTGCAGGCCGCGGCCTGGCAGCGGCGCTGCACGATGGCGATCGACGAGGGCGATCACAGGCGGGCGGACGCGGCCTTCACCGCGGCACTGAGAAGTGACCCGGACAATGCCGGCACCGCCATCTTGGAGATCACGCTCCTGGCAGCGCAACATAAGGACTGGATCGCTCGCGAACGGGCCCGAGTCTGGTTGCACCGGTTTCGCCGAATCGGGTTTGATCACCCGGGCGTCATCCATTTCCTGACACGCGCATCCGACGACCCCCAGAACGCGCTGGTCGACAGCCATTCGGATGTCCTGGACCCTCGGATCCTAGAGTTGCACGACTGGTGCACCCTCATTCAAACCCGCTCCTTCCCGGATTACCGCTTGACCCCCCTTGGCGCATCAGGGGCCGCCCGGCCACCGGGTCAGCTCGCCTTATTCGACGACCCGGCTGGTGCGATCCCGATCACGCATCCCGACGAGGCGACCGACGCACAGGCGGGCCATGCGGCGATTCCGATGCAATTGAGCACGCCGGCCTCGATCTCTCGTCTCGAAAGGACCTGGCAGGCCGTCTTCCCGACCGGCAAGCCCCATTCGACCCATCTCACTCCGGCCGGAGACGCCGCACCATGGGCCGACCAGGACTGGCTCGCGTATCTGTTCGGGCACCCGCAGCTCGCTGACAGCCTGGAAGCCCTCGACGATCTGGCCACGGCGCTCTACGTGCACCCCGAGAGCGCCCTGCCCTGGATCTCGCATGTCTTGCTGCGACCTCTCTTGGAGCGTGCCTGGTCGATCCTGGATCGAGTGCTCCCACCCGATACGCCTTACCAGATCCCTTGGTCGTCACCGCGCAATCGACCGGCCCTGCGTCTGCTCTTCCGACTCTATCTCTGCCAGGTCGAGGAAGGTGAGTCCGAGGACGCCGCGCGGACCCTCGAGACCTTGCTGCGGCTCAACCCTCAGGATAACCACGGCGTGCGCGCCGAGCTGATGAACCACTACCTGCGCGACGGTGAGGACGAGCTTGCGCTGGCATTGGCAAGACGCTTCCCGAACGACGCGCTCGCCGACCTGGCCTACGGCGAGGTGTTGGCGCTCTACCGTCTCGGGCGACAAGACCGTGCCCGCCTGGTGCTCACGACCGCCGTGCACCGCTTGCCCCGCATTCCTCAGTACCTGACGCGAAAGCGCATCAAGCGACCGCGCCTGGGTCCTGGCGGCCTCACCCCCGGTGGCGACGACCAGGCCTGGATGTATCGAGAGGCGATGCGCGACGTCTGGGAGGCAGAGCCGGGCATCCTGGCCTGGCTCAGGCGCCTCACCGCATGAGCGCAGGATATCCGTTACCGCAAATCCTCGTGCGGTACAGTCCGGCTGGGCGATGATGCCGAGACGAGACCCCTGCGCCTCCAGCAGGCGCCCGGCGATCGCCACTCCGAACGAGGGATGATCGACGTAAGCGTCTCCCGTCAGGATCACGACATCACCACGGTCCCACACGAGACCGGACGCTCTCATGCCTGACGCGGTTCAACCACGCAAAGGGGGGCCAGGCGCCCCCCGGGCTCAAGACCGCGGCTGAACGCCTTCAGCCCAGCAGCGGCGCGATCGTCAAGCTGACGATGGCCATCACGTTGATCAGGATGTTCATCGCGGGACCGGAGGTGTCCTTGAAGGGGTCGCCGACGGTGTCGCCGACCACGGTGGCCGCGTGCACCGTCGATCCCTTGCCGCCGAGATTGCCCTTCTCCACGTACTTCTTGGCGTTGTCCCAAGCGCCGCCTGAGTTGGCCATGGTCAAGGCGAGCAGCACGCCCGCGAGCAGTGCACCGCCCAGCATGCCGCCCAGTGCCTGGGGTCCGATACCGAATCCGACCAGCGCCGGTGCGCTAACCGCGATCACGCCGGGCAGGATCATCTTCTTGATCGCCGCCGTGGTGGCGATATCGACGCAGCGCGCGGTGTCCGGTTCGCCGGTGCCTTCCAGCAGTCCCGGAATCTCATGGAACTGGCGACGGATCTCGTTGATCATGGCGAAGGCGGCATCACCTACCGCGGTCATGGTGATCGCAGCGATGAGGAACGGAATCGCACCGCCGATCAGCATCCCCATCAGGACGTTGGGATCGCCGAGGCTCAAGGAAAAGTCCGGGATCTGCGCGTGCAGCGTCTCGATGTAGGCGGCAATGATGGTCAAGGCGGCGAGGGCCGCCGCCCCGATGGCGAAACCCTTGCCGATGGCGGCCGTGGTATTGCCCAACTCATCGAGCGAGTCGGTGATGCCTCGGGTCTCCGAACCCAGACCACCCATCTCGGCGATACCGCCCGCATTGTCGGCAACCGGGCCGTAGGCGTCGATCGCCATGGTGATCCCGACCGTGGCCAGCATGCCGACAGCGGCGATACCGACCCCGTAAAGGCCGGCCAACTGACTGGAGACAAAGATGATCAGCGCGATCGTGAAAACCGGGATTACGACCGATTGCATCCCCACCGCCAAGCCGGAGATCATGACCGTCGCGGTCCCTGTCTCACCCGACTTAGCGATGCGGCGCACCGGCGCAGCCGAGGTATAGTACTCGGTCACCAAGCCGATGACGATGCCGCCGAGCGCGCCGGCGAGAACAGACCACCAGATGTGATTGGAGACATCGACGAGCCACACGACCAGATAAGACGTCCCGATGAAGAGCAGGCTGGCCCCGATGGTTCCGGTGCGCAGGGCCGTCGCGGGCTTGGTCGCCGAGACCGCCTTGACAAGAAAGACGCCGGCGATCGAGCAGAGCAGTCCGACCGAGGCCAGCGCCAGCGGCAGAAACATGAGCGCCGACTGGGAGCCCAGCACCGCCAGGGTCGCGGCCGACATGGTCGCCGCGATCGCAATGGTGGCGATCTGGGCACCGCAATAGGATTCGAAGATGTCCGATCCCATGCCGGCCACGTCGCCCACATTGTCGCCCACATTGTCGGCAATGACCCCCGGATTGCGAGGATCGTCCTCTGGAATACCGGCCTCGATCTTACCGACGAGGTCGGCCCCGACATCCGCGCTCTTGGTGAAGATACCGCCGCCGACGCGATAAAAGAGCGCGACTGACGAGGCCCCCACACCGAAGCCATGGATGGCGTGAGAGGTTTCGGGATCACCGCCGAAGAGCAGATAGAGAAAGCCGAGACCCAGCAATCCCAGTGACGCAACCAGCAGACCCATGACCGAGCCGCCGAAGAAGGCGACGGTGAGTGCTTCCGGGGCGCCCCGCCCATGCGCGGCGGTGGTGGTCCGGACATTGGCCTTGGTCGCGGAGAACATTCCAAGGAACCCGGCGGTTGCGGATGCCCCTGCGCCGATCACGAAGGCCAAGGCGGTCTTCCAGCCAAGGAAGTAGAGCAGCAGGATCAATACGACAACGCAAAAGACGCTCAGGAGAAGCAGCTCGCGTTTCATGAACACCATCGCCCCGAGATGGATTTCATCGGCGATCTTTTTGATCTTTTCCTCGCCTTCCGGATACTGCAAGACCAGCGTATAGATGTAGTAGGCCGCCCCCAGCCCGAGCATGCCGAGCGAGAGTGGGATCAACGCGTTGAAGGACATTGGGTCTCCTCAGTGCAGCAGTCGTATTGGTGATAAACCCGTACGGTTTATAACAAATATCAGGGGGGAAAGCGATGCGACCGTCATTGGCCCGTCATAGACAGACCATTGAGGTCAATCGCCAGCGACAGTCCGGGATGCCTCTTCCAGACTCGCTAGGCGGGCTTCCAGCTGATCGATCGTCTGCTGCTGACGCTCCATCTGCCTCAGTGCACCCGGAAGCCGAGTCAGTGCGGCGCTTTCGCGCAACGCCTGCTTGAGCGGGCGCGCGGGCGTCCCGAACATCGCCGCCATGGCGGGCACGTCCTTGACCACGCCGGCCTGCCCCCCGATCCGAGCGCCGTCTCCCACCTTCAGATGGTCCGAGATCGCCACCTGGCCGGCCAGCACAACACCCTGCCCGAGGGAGGAGCTTCCCGCGATTCCTGATTGGCTGACCAGAATGCTGTGCGGGCCGATGGAGACGTTATGGGCGACCTGCACCAGGTTGTCGATCTTGGTGCCGCGCCCGATCCGAGTGATGCCCAGCGTTGCCCGATCGATGCAGCTGTTGCATCCGACTTCCACGTCATCCTCGATGACGACGCATCCGAGCTGGGGCACCTTCCGGTGGGCGGTCCCGTCCCATCGATAACCGAAACCATCACCGCCAATGCGCGCGCCCGGATGCAGGATGCAGCGGTCCCCCAGCACCGATCCTCCCAGCACGGTGACATTGGCGCCGAGCAGACAGTCGTTCCCAATCCGCACACCTGGGCCCAAATAGACGCCGGGACCGATGCGGGAGCCGGACCCGACCCTGACTCCCGCGGCAATCACGGCACAGGCGCCGACCTCCACACCGGTGCCGAGCCTGGCATCCAGGTCGATCACCGCAGTCGGATGAACGCCCTGATTGATCGAGTCAGGGACGAACCGCAGAGCGATCTCGAAGAAGAGGTCACGCGGCGCCGAAACGCGCAGCAGCCGCTTGCCGGGGATCTCCGGGAAACCCTCGCCGACAAGCACGAGCAAGGCTGCGCTCCTGGAAACCGCGTCTGCCTGTCCGGCGTCCTCGGCGAAGCAGAGATCCTGGGGGCCGGCATGCTCCAGGCTGCTGACGCCGCGGATCTCGATGTCGTCCTGGACCGCCAGCGGGATCCGCAGCAGCTGATAGAGACCTTGTAGGGAGAGTGTCATACGGCCTCGAACCGGTGATGTATCGTGACGGATCGGCGCGGGGGCCGGGTATCGGAGGCGATCTTCGGCCGGCCATCAGCCGCGTCGTAGCCACACCGATTCGCCACGCCCCGGATCCTTGGCCCTGCGACGGGATTAAACGGTCACGCCATCAGGACGGCGCCCCGGCGGCGAATGTATCTTAGCTTAACCCGCCGATGTGCATCCGCTCCAGCGGCGGGGAAAGAGGCTCTCGATCACCCCGGAGCGGTGCAATACCGCCACGCCCAGGACGTAACCGCGGTAGGTCACGACGATCTGGCCCGGCGGCATGGCGGCGCGCTGCGCGGGGGTCGGGGCGAAGGTCTCGCGGCGCAGGTACCGATCTCGCTGCTGGGTGTCGAGCGCGACCCGAAAGCGTGTCGCGTCGCGGCCAAACAGCATGGCGCCGCCGGTGCTGGGTTTGGGTGGGCGGACGCTGGTGCGGTGAAAGAACAAACCACTCGACTCCGCGCGGGGCTCCGATGGCGGGGCGTGGTCGGACGCCATCAGGTGGAGTCCGCGCCGGGTTTGACGGTGGGCACGGAAGCCCGACCAGTAGGCGGCGCCGAGGCCGTATTTGGCGTCCAGACCAGCGAGCCATCCAGCGGCCTCGGCGGTGTCCAGCCGGGCGAGCTCGGGCGGAGACTCCGTCAGGGATCGAACGTCCTTCTCGAGTACGGCCATGAAGAAGCCGCCCGTGTCCTGATGATGGGGCCAGACACGGAGGCAGCGGACCAGCTCGGGCGGCATCTCCCGTCCCTGCCAAGCGGTGACACCCGGCTTGGTGATGAACCCGGGGATCGTTGCGGGCAGGAGGCGGACCCGGCCGGGGAGCTCGGCCAGGATGTCCGCCACCACCAGCTCGTTCTCCTCCGGGGCAAAGGTACAGGTCGAGTAGAGAATACGCCCCCCGGGGCGACAGCGCTGCACGGCCTTGCGCAGCAAGGCGCGCTGGCGCGCGCCGAGACGTGCAGCCATCGCCGGATCAAGACGCGCCAGCAAAGACGGGTTGCGTCTCAGGGTACCCTCGCCGGAACAGGGCACGTCCACCAGGACGCGGTCGAACTGCCCGCCCGCGGCGGGCCAGTTGGCGCCGTCGCAGCAGGTCGTGGTCACGTTGACGACGCCCAGACGGTCGAGATTACCCTGTAGCGACTTGAGCCGCCCGCTGGCGATGTCATTGGCGACAAGGGTTCCGCGATTGCCCAAGGCAAAGGCGATCTGGGCGGTCTTGCCGCCTGGAGCCGCGCAGAGATCCAGCACCCGATGCCCCGGCGTCAAGTCCATGAGCCTGACCGGCAGTTGTGACACCTCCTCCTGGGCATGGGCCAGGCCGGCGCAGTACCACCAGTGCCGGCCGGCCTTGGTTTCGGCGGGCAGTCGCAAGGCGTCGGGAAGGCCGGCCACCGGATGCGGCTGCAGTCCCTGCTCGGCGAGCAGCTCGGCGAGCTCGGTGACCGAAATCCGGCTCGGATTGGCCCAGACACAGGGCGGGAGCGGCCGGCCGAGTGCTGCGGCGAAAGCGTCCCAGTCATCGATCAGCGGACGGTACCGCTCCAGGGCCGAGGCGGCGATGTCAGCGGGGGCAAGACGGGGCGCGGCTTGCGCGCGCGGCAGGCGCTCGGCGCTGGCGGTCGGCGAAGGGGATGACATCCGAGGATCAGCGCTTGCCCGCGCGCATCCGCTCGAGACGCGCAACGAATTCACTGATCAGGCGTGCGTAGAGCTGGTCGCCCAGCACCTTGTCCTCGACCCCCGCATCCAGGCTCGGATTGTCGTTGACCTCGATCACGACCGGTCCGGCCGGCGTCTCCTTGAGATCGACCCCATACAGGCCGTCACCGATCAGATCGGCAGCCTTCAGGGCGGTCTTCAGGACCGTTGGCGGGACCTCCTCCACCGACAGCGTCTCGAACCCGCCCTGCTCGTGGCGGCCATCGGACCGATGTTTGACGATCTGCCAATGATCGCGGCTCATCAGATACTTGCAGGCATAGAAGGGGTGGCGGCCGAGGATGCCGATGCGCCAGTCGAACGGCGTGTAGAGATACTCCTGCGCCAGTATCAGATCGGACTCTTTGAAGAGTCTTGCGGCGATCCGCGTCAGTCCGGCGCGATCCTCCGCCCTGAAGACCCCCCGCGAGAAGGACCCCTCCGGGATCTTGAGCACGACCGGATAACCGATCCGCTCCTCGGCCTCCATCAGGTTCTCCTTACGCAAGACCAGGGTCTTGGGTCGCGGGATGCGATGCGCGGCCAAGAGCTCGGCCAGATAGACCTTGTTCGTACACCGCAGAATCGAGTCCGGGTCGTCGATGACCACCATGCCCTCGCTGTCGGCCTTTTTGGCGAAGCGAAAGGTATGGTGACCGATCCGCGTCGTCTCGCGGATGAAAAGGGCGTCGTACTCGGCGAGTCGGCTGTAGTCCCGGCGCTGGATAAGCTCCACGTTGACACCCAACGACTTTCCGACCTTGACGAAGCGCTGCAGCGCCTTCGCGTCGGAAGGCGGAAGCTCTTCGGCAGGATCCTGGAGGACGGCCAGATCGTATCGGTAGGAGAGGCGCGCCCGCGGCTGGCGCCAGCGCTGCGACAGATAGCCCTCGAGCGCGGTGAACAGAGGGCCTTCGCCGTGGGCTGGAACGGCGGCCAGCGGCAGCGCCTTGATGGCACCGATGCGCCAGGTTCCGTTAAGCCGAAAGTCCACGCGCAGGATCGGGCAGCGGAAGGTCTCGAAGATCTCGCGGGCCAGGTGCTGCAGCTCCTTGACGTCACACTGGCCGAAGCAGATGGTCAACTCATAGGCCGTGGGGGCGAGCGCGGAGGTCTTGCGCCGCCCCAGCAAGCGCTGCACCAGTCCGTCCAGCTCCTCGGTGGAAAGGCTGTAGAGCTCTCGGCTCGAGAGCTCCTGGATCGTCCGCACGGTCGGAATCACCTTGTGGCCCCTCGCCTCAGCCAGCAGCGAGCAATAGTAGCCGACGGAGAGATAGCGATAGCTGCGGCAGAGATTGATGACTCGCAGGTCGCGCTTGGACGCCAGCTCTCCGCCGGCGAGATAATCGCGCGCCGTGACCACAGGCAGACGCGGAAAGCCCGGCTTCCAGTCGGCCTGTTGCTCGACCAGCAGGATGTGCTCAGCCACCGGAGGCTCCCCTGGTCGCGGTGGTCTGGGGAAGGGAGACGAGGACGACGGCCCGCAGCCTGACGCGTCCGTAGCGGGCCATGCGGCTGAAGTCGTCCCGTCGAATGGGCATATCGATTGAATCCAGCGTGGTCTCTCCGTTGGCGTAGTCGACATATGGGTCGTGGACATAGACGAAGTGCTCGTCGAACCCCGTGATGACGACCCAATGGGGAAATCGCTCGCGATAGATGCGGTAGGAGCTGATCATCACCAGGGGCACGGCGCCGGCATCCCAGTGCTGTTGCAGATCCTCCACGCTGAGGGTTCCGTGGTTGACCGGGATACCCAGGCGCTGCGCCTCGGCAAGCATGTCTTCGTGGACCAGGCGCATCACCTCCTTCTTCTCGGGGCTGCGCACCGAGTCGACGAGCGGGACGCCGGGGTCGTTGACGTAGATCTGTACGGCGAACCCTCTCGCATGGGCCGACAGGGCCAGCCCCAAGGGACCGCAGCCCCCATGACCCGAGGTCATGAAGATCGTCGTGGACTCCCGCCAGATCCGCAGCTCCAAGGTGCGGTTCAGATCGAGGCTCGGGCGCAGCGCCTGCATCGCCATCATCAGGGAAGAGGAGCCGCAGGTGAAATCCAGTGTCTGCTCGTAGAAGGGCACCCGCTTCAACTCCGGCTTCCGCTCCGGGGAGAGCGTCTTCTCGTAACGCAGCGCCTCCATGTGGTCGGCATAGTAATTCGACAGGACCCCGAAGCGCCGGTAACCCGCATGCTCGAAGAGTGCCTGGGAGGTGACATTGTCGCGGCGAATCTCTAGACGCATGTAGGCGCGCTCCTGCTCCCAGGCAGAGGCTTCGGCGGCCGCAACCAGCGCGTGTCCGACACCCCGCCCACGCGCCTGTGCCGCCACCGCGATGGAGTAGAGCCGCGCCACCGAGGTGGCGCGGCTGAAGAGAACCATCACATACCCCAGCAGGACGCCCTCGGCTTCCGCGACCAGCGTGCGGGCGCGCGCACGGGTCAGCATGTAGCGGAACTGTCGACGGGTTAGGCGGTCGCTGTCGAAGCTTGCGATCTCCAAACGGGTCAAGGCGCTCACGTCCGCGAGCACTGCGGGGCGGATGCGCATGGGCGCTTGCGGGACAGTCTCGCTGGTCGGATCGGTCGGCACTGGCAGGCGACGCGGCGGCGGGATAAGCTCGGGTCAATCTATCCGCCGTGTCGAAAAATGCAAGCCAATGGTGGGGCCCGAGCTGCGAACACTCGAACGACGACGCACACCACGACCGGGGTATCAGCGCCCGGCGGGAGTTTTCATGTCCAACCAGGCACCATCCCTCACCAGCATGCTCGAGGGCTTGATCCGGACCTTATCGGTCAGCAGCGTCACGCCTGCTTTCGACCACAGCAACCGCCCCCTGATCGACCTGCTCGCCTCCTGGCTGGAATCGGCCGGATTCCGGGTGGAGATCCTTTCGATCCCCGGCCGGCCCGACAAGGCCAATCTCCTCGCGACCCTGGGTCGCGGCCCGGGCGGTCTGGTCCTGTCCGGACACACCGACACGGTCCCGTTCGACGCGCATCTCTGGAAACATGATCCGCTGCGGCTGACGGAGTCGGACGGGCGCTACTATGGGCTCGGCACCTCCGACATGAAGTCATTCCTCGGACTCGCCATCGAGGCGGCGCGGGGGTTGGCGGCAGCGGACCTCACCCGGCCCCTGATGATCCTCGCCACGGCCGACGAAGAGTCCGCCATGCACGGCGCACGCGCCCTGGTCGCGGCCGGGCGGCCGCTCGGGCGTTATGCGGTCATCGGTGAGCCGACGGGTCTGCGGCCGGTGCGTCTGCACAAGGGGGTGATGGGGGAGTCCATCCGGTTGGTTGGACGCAGCGGCCACGCGAGCGACCCGACCCTGGGCAACAACGCCATGGAGGGCATGTATGATGTCATCGGCGCCCTCATGGCCTGGCGCGCCGAGCTCCAGCAGGCCCATCGTCACCCCGCCTTCAAGATCCCGCACCCGACCCTCAACCTCGGCCATATCCATGGCGGGGACAATCCGAACCGCATCTGCGGGGAATGCGAGCTGCACCTGGACCTGCGCATCCTGCCGGCTCTGAGTCCGGCGGATGTGCGCGCAGAGCTGAGCCGCCGAGTCGCGACGGTTGCCGAGCGACGCGGACTCATCTGGCAGGTCGAGCCCCTGTTCGAGTCCGTCCCGGCTGCCGAGACGCCCGCCGGCTCGGCCCTCGTGCGCGCGGCCGAGGCCCTGACCGGTCATGTTGCCGAGGCGGTCAGCTTCGGTACCGAGGCGCCTTTTCTGAATCAGCTCGGGATGGAGACCATCGTGCTCGGCCCCGGAGACATCGCCCAGGCCCACCAACCCGACGAATACCTGGCGCTGGATCGGATCACCCCGACGCTCGAGCTGCTGCGTGCCCTGATCCGGCGGTTCTGTTTGGCGCCGGGGAAATCCTGAATGGTCAGATTCAGGCGTAGCTCCGACCGACCGGACCGCATGCACGCGCGGAAACCGGGCTGATCGCCGACAGCCAACCGCCCTTTCCAGGCCGAACGCGGTCTCAGCCCTCCCCGGACTCATCCGCGCGCCGGGCGTCCCCGCGTACCTGCGCGGGAGGATAGCGGGCCTCGTTGATGGCGATCTTCTCATAAGCGGCCGCCACCAGATCGATCTCCAGGCGTTCCGACAGGCGAATGAGATAGATGAGGATGTCGGCCATCTCGTGAGCCACGTGGCGCGTCTTCTCTGCATCCAGGGCGGCGCTCTGACGCTCGGTCAACCATTGGAAATGCTCGAGCAGCTCGCCGGCCTCGCCGGCGAGGGCCATGGCGAGGTTTTTCGGAGAGTGAAACTGCTCCCAGTCGCGCGCACGGGCAAATTCCAGCAGGAGGTTGTTGAGCTGATCCAGACTATCCGCCATCCGCCCCCCCCAGCCCAGTCAGACGCTGGCGCGCCCGCGCAACAGCGGCCCGCACCTGGGCGGGGGCGGTCCCGCCGAGATGATCTCGCGCGGCAACGGATCCCTCCAAGGTCAGGACGGAATAGACGTCGGCCTCGATCGCGTCCGAGAACTGGCGCAGCTCGGTGAGGCTCAACTCTCCCAGGTCGCGGCCCTCTCCCACGCCGAGCGCAACCGCCTTGCCGACGATCTCATGGGCGTCGCGGAAGGGGATGCCCTTGCGCACCAGATAGTCGGCGAGATCGGTCGCCGTGCTGAACCCCCGGGCGGCGGCGTCGCGCATGCGGGCGTGGTTGCAGGTGATCCCCTGCATCATGCCGGTGTAGGCCTTGAGCGAGCCCTTGAGATTGTCGACCGTGTCGAACAGGGGCTCCTTGTCCTCTTGGTTGTCTTTGTTGTAGGCGAGAGGTTGGCCCTTCATGAGCGTGAGGAGGCCCATCAGATGTCCGAAGATCCGCCCGCTTTTCCCGCGCACCAGCTCGGGCACGTCGGGGTTCTTCTTCTGCGGCATGATCGAGGAGCCGGTGCAGAAGCTATCCGACATCTCTACGAACGCAAACTGGGCGGAGGACCAGAGAATGAGCTCTTCGGAGAACCGCGACAGATGCATCATGAGGATGGCCGCATCCGCCGTGAACTCGATTGCGAAATCCCGATCGGAGACGGCGTCCAGCGAGTTCTCGGAGGGCCGATCGAAACCGAGCAGCTCGGCGGTGTACTGACGGTCGATCGGGTAGGTGGTGCCGGCGAGGGCCGCGGCCCCGAGCGGCATGACATTGAGACGCCGACGACAGTCGGCAAGTCGATCGCGATCTCGATCCAGCATCTCGAACCAGGCCAGCATGTGGTGGCCGAAGGTCACGGGCTGAGCGACCTGAAGATGGGTGAACCCCGGCATCAGGGCGTCGGCCTCGCGCTCGGCCAGACGCAACAGCACCCGCTGCAGATCCGCGATCGCATGGCCGATGAGGTCAATCTCCTCGCGCAGCCAGAGTCGCACGTCGGTCGCCACCTGGTCGTTGCGCGACCGCCCCGTGTGGAGCTTCTTGCCGGCATCGCCGATCGAATCCGTCAACGCCGATTCCACGTTCATGTGGACGTCCTCGAGCGGGATCGACCACTGAAACTCGCCGGCCTCGATGCGCGCCCGCACCGCCTCGAGGCCGGAGACAATGGCGTCGCGCTCGGCGCTGCTTAAGATCCCCTGGCGCGCAAGCATGGTGGCATGGGCGATCGAGCCCTGAATATCGTAGCGGTAGAGCCGCCGGTCGAAGTCGACCGACGCGGTGAAGGCCTCGACGAAGGCGTCCGTAGGGGCATTGAATCGCCCTGCCCAGGGCTTGGCGGGAGGGGTTGACTGGGGCATCAGCGGATCCGGCAATGATTCGATCCGCCGATTCTATACCCGTCGGATCAGGGGTGCGGCGCCCGCGACTGACGTGACCAGATCCAGAAGACCAGCGCCAGAGATCCGATCCAGGCCGCAGCGAGCAACCCGATCGTGCCGTCGTACTCTCCGACCAGAAAGGCCAGGGGGGCACTTGGGTTCCCATCGGTCAAGCGGCGTGAGACCTGAATCACAAAGACCCAACCGGCATGCAGTCCGATGCACCAGCCGATATGCCCCGTGCGCTCGCGGACAAGCGCCAAGAACACCCCGACCGCGAAGAGCGCGAGCATCGAGTCGAGATGGGCCCACTGAAAGAGATCGACGAAGACGCCGACGAGCATCCGCCCGGAGCCCGCAAAGTCGAAGGGCACACCCGCGGGCAACGCCCCGGGCTTCATGAAGTGCACGAGCGCGTAGAGGAACGCGCTCCAGACCACGGCCGCGACGAACCCGTCTCGACGGCGGATCGCCGTATAGAGCGCCCCCCGAAAGAACATCTCCTCCAGCACGCCGATGACGAGTCCACCGATCAAGGCCTGGACGGCTTTGCTCGCCAGGACCGGCCAACGCTCGAGATCCGCATCCGGAATGCGGATTTGCAGCGCGACGAGCGCAAGCGCCAAGACCACGAGGATAAGCGTCCCCTGGATCCAGCCCAAGCCCACCGACCTCCGCAGCACGCGACCCGCAGCACCGAAACCCACCGACGTCCGATCCGCAAGTCGCAGTTGTTTGAGAAACGTCCAGAATCCGAGCAGCATGAAGACCTGTGCCAAACGGCCCATGACCCGTTGGGGCTCAACGGCGACCCAGCCAGTCTCCACGAGGGGATACGCCAACAGCGCCGCCAGGACGAGACAGGCAAGCAGATAAGAAAAAAAGACCCCGGTGATGCGCATCGAACCGAGTCCGAGAGCTCAAGGCTTGGCGGCTGTCCGGACAGGGTCGTCCTTGCGGGCGACCACCACTGGCCTGGCGTAGCCCCAGGGCACCGCTTGAGCAGGCGTGAGGAATTCGGCCGATGTGAAGCCGACCTCGAGCAAACGCTGCAGCAGATCCTCGCCATAGTTCCGAAATGCGAGCACGGCAGAGCCCTCCTTGGCGGGATCCAGATGATACTCGGCGGGAAGCAGATGCGTGATCCGGCCGGCCGGATCCAGACGCGCGCGTTCGACAGTTTCCGGTTCCCCGCTCACGGGTACGGTGAACACCAGCATGCCGCCAGGCTTCAAGACCCGATTCATCTCAGCGAATCCGCGGCGATCGTCCGGCACATGCTCGAACACCTCGGTCGAGGTGCAGAGATCAAAGACGGCGTCTGGAAAGGTCAGGCGCTGCACGTCCTGGCAGAGAATGCCGCCTCTGACCTCGCCCGGCTCCGCGTCGGCATGGTACTGCGAGCAGGTCAGGCGGGCCGCCCGCCGCATGAGAAAGCCGTGGAACGGACCGCGGCAGGAGAGCTCCAGAACATGGGCCGAGGAGAGCGCCACCTCCAGCTGCCTCAGGGCAGCGGCCATGGACATGGAAATCGCGCTGGCGCGACACACGAGACAGCGTACGAGTATCTCATCCTCGCCGAGCCGGACGAGCAGCCGATGGCCCTCGCAGACAGGACAGACCGCCCATTTGGCCCCCAAGCCCAGGCCTTGGCCCGCCACGAATCGGCTTCTCATCAAACGAAGTAACCGCAAGCGCAAATCTCCAATCACCTGCCGGGGACGACGCTGAAACTGGCGGCGCCTCCCCGGGGCGGCGGAGCCTGATGGATGTCCGGCCGGCATCGCCGGTCGATCGGCCCATGGACGCTTGCCCTCCGCCCTTGGCGACGAACGACCGGCCAGGCCGCGCTCCGGGCACCATTGTGCCCCAACCGGCGGCGATTGACATGAAGGACCGCGGGTCCAGCGCGCCGCCGAAGCGGATCGGTCTGCCCCCATGATACGGCGCTGGCCGCTGTAGGACTCACCCAGTAGGGCTTTGCCGATGCAGCCCTGAGGCTGATCGAGGGGCTGTTCGACGCCTCTGTCCACTTCGACCTCCGTCGTGTGCCCGACCTCTACTGCGGCTTCGACCGCCAGGCCGCCCAGGACCTGTTGCGCACGCAGATGACAGCGATCCTGCGGCTCGCGCTGGAATGCGACATCCGGGGGCTGCTGCCCATGATCCTCGGCGGTTCGGACCTGCACGAGGCGGTCACCCTGATCCGCCAGTTCGCCGGCGGGGAGGGTATTGCCGAGCTGCCACCCATCGGGGCCCTGTTTGAGACCCCTTCGGCCGTGTTCTCGATCGGCGATGTGCTGCGGTACGCCGACTTCCTGAGCATCGGCACCAACGACCTCTCGCAGTGCATCCGCGCCGGTCAGGCCCACACCATCGAGGCGGCCTGGTGCGGCTGGCCGAGGTCCATACCACTGGGCAGAACCGGAAGGTTGGTACAACGTGCGAGCATCAGACAGGGAGCGCAGGGGACCCAAACCCTGCGTTTGGAATCCGCACGACTGGTAACGCCAAGCGGTGCTCGAAACACACCGGAGGCAGACCTGTCCACACTTCATCAGATTCGCCAAGGCGTAACACAGGCGTGGGACCGGGTGGTCGATGGCTGGGGGCAGCTGTTCCGCCGCGCAGCAGAGGCGCTGGCACGATTCACCCCCGGCGCGCGCATCAGGGAGATGTGGCCGAAGGCTCACGCAGGGACATGGCTGCCCGCAGCAGTGACGGGGACCTGCTCACTGCGGAAGTCTTCGACCGACAAGTCGGCTAAGCGGGTTTTGCGTACTTCCCGAACCCCGTCACATCGATGAGCACGCAGCGCTCATCACCGACAATCCAGGCATCGTGTCCGGGCGGCATATAGAAGGCATCGCCCGGACCGAACTCCACTTCCGAGCCGTCGTCCATCTTGACGACCATACGCCCTTCCAGGACGTAACCGGTGTGCCCTGACTGGCAGGACGCGGTCCCGGCGATGGGCTTGACATGCTCGCTCCAAACCCAACCGGGTTCGAAGATACCTCGTCCCAGAACGGTTTCGCCCACGGTTACAATCTCCGCCCGACCCTTCCCGTCCTTAAACGGACGAACCTCGTCGGGATTGTCCAGGGATTTTCGTTCGAGTTGTTGAGTCATGATGCTGTCCTCCTGGTCGGTGGCAGATGTGCTGATAGGATTCTTCGTGCCTGCCAGGCAACTGACGAACCACGGGAAAAAGGCGACATCGGCAAGGCGGATATGAATCTGCCCTTGTAGCACGTCGCCCTTCCTGTCTTTCCAAACACGCCGAAGGTCGCGCCCTGCTGCACGCCAGCCCTCCGAACTCACTATAGGTGAGTCAGCCGAACATATCCGATTATTTTCGTCCACTATGTGTCTTGTTAAGCTGAGCTGCGAGATTCATCTGGCACTGATATGGATCGTCGGTTGCGCACGGTCTCCAGATCCTCTCCCGGGCCCAGGGGATTCAGCAGAAGACCGGCAGGACATTCTTCGGTCGGGAAGAGACATTGCAGAGGCGGCTCACCAAGCGTGATGGTTCAGGACGCCTTGTCAGCTTCAACCCCGCGGGTCGACAATGCAACGACAACGCGGGGACCCGCCCCGCTCCTTTCGGGCAGGCCTTGAACCAAGCCCATCGAGCCATCTGATGCCCCAAACCCCGATCAGACGCACGCGCCACCGTTCGAGCCGCTGATGTGCGGCATCGCGGGTCTCATGCTGCGCGAGGGGCGTCGTCCGGAGCCGGACGCGTTGGCCCGCATGGCGGCTGCGCTGGCCCATCGGGGTCCGGACGATCGGGGCATTCATTGCAGCGGTCCGGTCGGGCTGGCGCAGACCCGGCTCTCGATCATCGGGCTTGCCACGGGGCATCAGCCGATGGTGTCGGGGGACGGCCGGCTCGCGCTGGCGGCCAACGGCGAGGTCTACAATTACGTCGAGCTCAATGCCGCGCTGCGCGAGCATGGCCGCCGGCTGCTGACCGACTCGGACTCCGAGACCATCCTGCATGCCTACGCGGTGCATGGTCTGGACTTCCTGACGGAGCTGCGCGGGATGTACGCGTTTGCGCTCCACGACGCGCGGACCGGCCGGCTGATCCTGGCGCGCGACCGGCTCGGCATCAAGCCGCTGTTCTATGCGCGTCTGCCCGATCGCATCGCCTTCGCGTCCGAGATCAAGGCACTCCTGCCAATCCTGCCCGGGCAGCCCCGCGTGAATCCGGCCGCACTGCGACAGTTCCTGCAGAACCAGTTTGCGAGCGGGGAAGAGACGATTTTCGAGGGCATCCGGAGGGTCCCGCCCGGCGAGGCGCTGATCATCGATCGGGGATTGCGGATCGGGCACAGACGCTACTGGTCGGCGCTCGACGTCCAGCCTCGCACCCTCAGCCCGGAGGCCGCGCTCGCCGAGCTCGACGGTCTACTCGACGCCGTGATGCGTGAGCACATGCGCTCGGACGTGCCCTTCGGCCTCTTCCTCTCCGGCGGGGTGGACTCGGCCGTGCTGGCCGCGCTGCTTCACGCCCATGGTGCCGGTCGCATCAAAAGCTTCTCGGTCGGCTATCGGGGCACCGCCATGGCCCACGAGCTGGACGAGGCGGCGCGGGTCGCGGCGCACTTCGGGCTGGAGCATCGCCCGCTCGAGCTGGAGCTCGGGGAGATCTTCGCGCGCATCCCGCATACGGTCTGGGCGGCCGACGAGCTGATGCGCGACTATGCGAACCTGCCGACGTCGATCCTCGCCCAGACCGCGGCTCACGACCTCAAGGTGGTCTTCTCCGGTGAGGGCGGGGACGAGGTCTTGGCAGGCTATCGGCGCTATCGCCCCTCGCCCCCCGAGCGGTGGCTCAAGGGCCGGCTCCACCCCGGAAGCGGCGCCTTCCGCACGCGCGGTCACTGGTCGGGGTACTGGACGCGCCGGCTGCTCGGACCCGCCCTCAGAGCGGTCAAGGAGGCGGATCGCGCGCCCTTTGTCAGAGCCTGGCAGGCGACGCCGAAACACTGGTCCGACCTGCAGCGGCGTCAGTACACCGATCTGGTCACCGCCCTTCCGGACAACCTGCTGGTCAAGACCGACCGGATGCTCATGGGTTTCGGGCTGGAGGGACGGGTCCCGTTTCTCGACCATCGGATCGTCGAGCTCGGACTTGCACTCCCGGACCGCCTCAAGATCAGGGGCCATCAGGGCAAGTGGCTGCTGCAGCGCTGGGCCGAGCCGAAGCTGCCGCCGGGACACCTGCAACGCCCCAAGCGGGGCTTCCACGTGCCGGTCGGGGACTGGCTCACGGGGGAAGTGGCGGCGCGGGCCGGGGAGAGACTGCGCCTGAGCCGCGGTGTGCGGGAGTGGTTCCGCGTGGAGGCGATCCCAGGCCTCGTCGCGGCTCGCCGGGCCGGCCGTGGTGGCAGCCGCGAGCTGTTCGGGATGATGCAATTCGCCATCTGGCACCGCCTCTTCATCGAGCGGCCCGGGCTCAAGCCCTCGCCCGACGAGGACCCGCTCGAGTGGATCGCGAGCGGCTCCTAGTACCTCGCTTAACATGCCTCAACGCATCGCCTGTTTCTTCTCCACCTCGGGCCATAGCGGGGTCGATCGCTTCGCGCGACATCTGATCCCGGCGCTGGCGCGGCGCGGCTACCGAGTGGATCTGCTCAAGGTCAGGCAGCACGGACCGGACCTCGAAGGGCTTCCGCATGGGGTGCAGATCATCGATCTGGGCACACGCCATACCTATGCCTGCCTGCCCGAGGTGCTGCGGTATCTGCGCCGATCGCGACCCGCCGTCATGCTCTCCGACAAGGATCGGGTCAACCGGCTGGCTCTGCTCGCCCGATGGCTCTCGCGGACGGGGACACGACTGGTCCTCCGCACCGGCACAACGGTTTCAGCGGATCTGGCCTCACGCGGACCGCTGGACCGGTGGGCGCAGCGCCGCTCGATCGGCTGGCTCTATCGGTTCGCCGATCAGGTGATCGTGCCGAGCCGGGGAGCGGCCGACGATATGGCGGCCTATACGGGTCTCGATCGCGAGCGGATCCGGGCCGTTCCCTCGCCGATCGTCCCCGCCTCGCTCCTGACGGCATCGCTCGCGCGACCAGAGCACCCCTGGCTGGGAGACCCGGACCATCCCCTCATCCTCAGTGTCGGGGAGCTATGCAGCCGCAAGGACTTTCCCACCCTGATCCGGGCCTTCGCACGGGTGCGTGCCCGGCGTGCGTCCCGCCTCATGATCCTTGGACGCGGCAATGCCCGCGAGCGTCTCCTGGCACTCGCGGAGACCCTCGGTGTGGCGCAGGACGTCGACCTGCCGGGCTTCGTGGCGCAGCCCTATGCCTACATGGCCCATGCGAGCCTCCTGGCCTTCTCCTCGCGGTGGGAGGGATTGCCCTTCGTGCCCGTCGAGGCGTTGGCGGTCGGGACCCCCGTCGTGTCCACGGACTGCCCGAGCGGGCCGCGCGAGATCCTTCAAGACGGGCGCATCGGGCGGCTGGTGCCCGTCGGCGACGATGCGGCACTCGCGGATGCGATCCTGGCAACCCTAGAGGATCCGCCAGCGAAGGCCACCTTGCAGGATGCCGCCCGCGTCTTTGAGATCGAGGCCAGCACGAACGCCTATCTGGATGCCATGGGCCTGCCTCATCGGGCCTCGGCGCCCGACGGTCGCCGTGTGGCGCACGCCTGGCCGCCACGCGTGCGATGAGGACAGCCTGGGCACTGGGCGGCCGCTCGACGCCCGACTCCCGGGCGCGGCCCCGACCTGCGGCTTCATGACGCCGACGTGGCGGCCGGCTCCTCGATCAGCCCGAATGCCGCAAGATAACGTCTCGCGCTGACGTCCATGCGATACTCCAGCACCGCCTCCTTCAGGACATGGGGCGGCAGCGGATTGCGCAGGGTCGCTTCCATGGCCGCGGCCAATGCGTCGACATCGCCGACGGGTACCAGGGCGCCGAAGACACCGCCCCGGGTGATCTCCCTCGGTCCGCTGCGGCAGTCGGTGGCGACCACCGGCGTGCCGAGCGCGAGTGCCTCGGTCAACACATTCGGCGAGCCCTCCCAAAGAGATGAAAGTACGAACAGGCTGGCCCGCGCCAGATAGCGGTAGGGGTTCGGGTCGAACCCTGGCAAGGCGACCGCGTCTGTCAGTCCCAAGTCGTCGGCGAGACGCCGCAGCCGATCCCTCTGGCGACCCTGGCCCAGGATCATCAGCCGGCACGGCAATCGCTCGCGAACCCGGGCGAAGGCGCGGATCAGGGTCGGAAAGTCCTTCTGGGTCCGCAACCCGCCGATGCCCATGATCACCGGCGGCTGGCCCACCGCGAACCAGCGGTGATCGAGTGGCTCTTGGGCCAGGTTCTCAAGCTCAGGGGTCAGATTGGGATTCCGGATGACCCGAATCCGCGCTTCGGGAAGCCCAGTGATTGCGGCGATGTCCTCGGCAACGCCCTCCGACACGGCGACGACGCCATCGGCTTGGCGATAGAGTGCCCGCAAACGCCGCCGTTCCCACCAGCGCCTCAGGCGGTTCTTGCCTCGTGCCCGCCAGCGTTCAGACATGACGGTGCCGGGGCGCAGAAAATATCGGGTGTCGCCGTGACTGCGACGTTTGGCAGAGAGTGCGGCCCGGTCGTCCCGGGTCTTGGCGGAGAGGACGATGGTCGGGCGCCGGCGAGGCAGGTAGTCAAGCAGAAACCGCACGCGTTGGCGCTGGCTGGTCGGACCGAGCACCTGGATGGACACGCCGGGCGGGAATCGGTCGAGAAAGGGCTGCTCGCGGGACCCGACAACGAAGTCGACCGGAAACCCCTCCCCGGCGATCCCGCGGGCGATGTTGACCATCATGCGTTCCACCCCTCCGTCTCCGAAGCTCGGAATGAAGAGACACACCGGGCGCGGTAAGCGTCGGTCCGGGGCGACCATGCCTGGATCCGATGGTGACATGGCAGATATCCATTGGCTTAAGAACTGAGGCAAATCGTGCAGCGACTCGCCGTCTTCGCGACCCCGCCGAGTTGCCCCGGGCCTGAGAGGCCCAACCTCCAGCGGTTGGCCGCTGCGTTGGGGAAGCGCTGAAGTCTTCGGCGCTTCCCGTCCGGGGCAGGAGGCACCCGCATGTTCGGGCACCTCGGTGTCTGAACATGGAGCCTTCCGAGCGTCGCGCCCCGCGGAAGGCGAGCTGGTGATGGCCAGGAGGGCCATTGATCAGCATCTGCTTAGGCGGCGTTCCGCGGCCCGACCCGGACCTGGCAGCAATCCTTTGCCTGCTTGGCCTGATCGCGGCTCGAGTGAGCCGGCGCCTCAGCTGCAGCCGGTCGGGCGTGCCGGGTACGACCAGGACGCCCATCCCGCGTATCATACGCGTCGCGAGTCAACCCCGAACGCCCGATTCCGCATGAGATAACAGCCTTGCCCGACCTGCCCGCCCCGCCGCTGAGCGAGGGGATCACCGACTGGTGGTCCCGCGCCGGACTCTTCGGCGTCTATGTCTTCGCCTCATTCGCGTTGCTCGGAATCACCCCGGCGACCCTCGGTCTGGTTCTTTCGGTCCTGGCCTTCCTGCTGCGCTTCAACGCCTGGGGCCGTCTCATCCGAGACCCCGTCGCCATGCTGGCGTGCGCCTTCGGGGTCTACGTCACCCTGCACAGCCTCGCCTTCTATCTCCTGGCCGCGACCCCCGACGAGGCCGCGACCGTCCTCGACCACGGGAGCGACTGGCTCAAGCTGCTGCTCTTCGTCCCGCTCGCCTACTGGATTGGGGGCCGTCACGAGCGGCTCCGCCGCGTCCTGCTGCTCGCGCTCCTGGGCTTCACGCTCGGCACCTTTCGCAAGATCGACTGGGCGACCTTCGGAGCGGACTTCTTCACGACCCGATTCGATGCGTATCTCCCTTCGATCGCCTTCGGGATGTTCGCTGGGCTGGGTGCCCTCGGCCTGCTCGCAACCCGGCGGGCATTCTGGGGCGCGGCGGAGCGCGGGCCCTGGTTCGGAGCACGGGTTGCCCTGTGGGCGGTCTGGCTGCTGATCATGCTGGAGGGGCTGCTGCTGTCGCAATCGCGCGGCTCCTGGCTCGGGTTCGTCGCGGGCACGGGGATCCTGCTGCTACTCGAATGGCGCACGCAGCCGGGGTCGGCGGCATCGGGGGATCACCCCCGGCGCCGGCTTGCGCTCCTGCTTGTCGCAGGCACGCTCGCCGGTGTCCTGATGAGCCAGTGGGAGACCATCGGGGTGCGTCTGAGCGACCAGACGGAGACGCTCCGGCAGGTGATACAGGGTGATGTCTCAGAGGTCGCCGCCGACCCGGTCGGTTTGCGTGTCAATGCGCTCCAGTTCGCCTACGAGAAATGGCTCGAACGCCCCTGGCTCGGGTGGGGCGCGGGCTCGAGCCGCGAGCTGATCGCGACGAGCGGACGGCCCGAAGCACTGTTGGACAACGTCAATTGGCTCCCGCATCTGCACAACAGCTATGCGGAGACGGCGGTGCAGCTGGGGGCCGTCGGGCTCGCCCTGGCCTTCGCGCTCCTCTGGGCCCTGGTCCGCTCGAGCCGCCGCGAATGCCGGACGGGGCGACTCCCCGCCGACATGTGCGCACTCTTCGCGGTCAGTCTGGGCTGCGTCCTCGTCTGGAACCTGTTCAACTACCGGGTGGTGCGCAGCGACTGGATGTTCTTCTGGATCCTCTTCGCCGGTGGCGCCTACAGCTTCCGTCTCGCATGGCTGATTGCGCCGCCCGGACGGGGCGACGCGTGAACATCCTTCTGGTTCGGCTCTCGGCCATCGGGGACATCGTGTTCGCCTCGCCGCTGATCGCGACCCTGCGGCGAGCCTACCCGCAGGCCCGCATCACCTGGCTGGTGCAGCCGGAGTACCGGGGCCTGCTCGACCAGCACCCGGACCTGGACGAGATCATCGTCTGCCCACTCGGCCACTGGCGCCGGCTCTGGCATACGGGCCGACTGCGCGCGCTCTGGGCTGGCATCCGCGCGCTTCAAGCCAACCTCAAGGCGCGGCGCTTCGACCTCGCGATCGACCTGCAGGGACTGCTCAAGAGCGGCGTCCTGACCTGGATTTCGGGCGCTCGCGAGCGGATCGGTCTCGGCTCTCGCGAGGGCAGCCGCTGGCTGATGACCCGCACCATCCCGCGGGGGGGCGATCCCGGGCGCATCGGCTCCGAGTATCTCTATCTGGCGCAGACCCTTGGACTTCCGGCCGGCGACTTCAGGATGGGGATTCATTTCGGCGAGGCCGAGGCGAGCTTCGCGGCTGGGGTCATCGCGGACCGGGATCTGGTCGAAGGCTACGCGGTGCTCTGCCCCTTCACCACACGTCCCCAGAAACACTGGGTCGAGGAGCGCTGGGCCGAGCTCGCGGTGCGCCTGGATCGCGAGCTCGGCCTGACGCCCGTGCTGCTCGGCGGCCCGGCAGAGCGCGATTCGGCCGCACGGATTCGCGACGCGGCCGATGGCCCGCTGGTCGACCTCACGGGCGAAACGGGCCTTGCCGAGGCCGCGGCGCTGATCGCACGCGCCGCCCTGCTGGTCGGTGTCGACACCGGCCTGGGGCATATGGGCATCGCATTCGGCACCCCGAGCCTGCTGCTGTTCGGCTCCACCCGCCCCTATCTGGACACCGACCGGGCAAACGCACGCGTGCTCTATCACCCGCTCGACTGCTCGCCCTGTAAACGTCGCCCCACCTGCGAAGGCGCCTTCACCTGTATGCACCTCGTCACGGTCGATGAGGTGCTGAACGCGGCGCGCCTGGTGATTGGGTGCACTCCTTGAAGATCCTCCATGTCGAGGGTGGTCGTCACCTGTACGGCGGCGCCTACCAGGTGCTGCATCTGCTGCGCGGACTCGCGGCGCGAGGCCATGACAACCTGCTCGCCTGCCCGGAAGGCTGCGCCCTGAGCGCGGCGGCGACGCCTTTCTCGGCCGTCCATAGCCTCCCGATGGGCGGTGACCTGGACCTGCCGATGATTATTCGCCTCAGGCGCCTTATCCAGGCGGGCCACCCCGACCTGGTCCATCTGCACAGTCGCATCGGCGCCGACGTCATGGGTGGCATCGCGGCACGTCTGAGTGGCGTACCCGTCATCCATACACGCCGGGTCGATAACCCCGAGCCACGGCCCTGGGTGGCGGTCAAGTATCGTCTCTACGATCGGGTGGTGGTCATCTCGGAGGGGATCCGCAAGGTGTTGCTCGCCGAGGGGTTGCCCGAGGCGAAGCTGAGGCTCGTGCGCAGCGCGGTCGACTGGGCCGCGTATGCGCGGCCCTGCGCGCGCCGGATGTTCTCCAACCGGCTGCGGCTGCCGGAGGAGGCGCTCGTGATCGGCGTCATCGCCCAGCTGATCCCGCGGAAGGGACACGGGGACCTGCTCGAGGCGCTCCCCCCCTTGATGCAGCGCCACCCGCGCCTGCATGCCCTGTTTTTCGGACAGGGGCCGCTTGCCGAGCCACTGCGCGAGCAGATCGCGCGGGCCGGCCTGGAGCAACGGGTTCGGCTGGTCGGTTTCCGCGACGACCTGACCGATCTGCTGGCCTGCCTGGACCTGGTGGTCCACCCGGCACGGATGGAGGGGCTCGGGGTCTCGCTGCTCCAGGCTGCGAGCGCCGGTGTACCGATCGTCGCGAGCCGCGTCGGCGGGATCCCGGAGGCGGTGCGTGACGGGGAGAACGGGTTGCTGGTGTCACCGGGCGACACGCTGGCGCTGCGCGAGGCCATCGACAGGCTGATCACCGACCCGGAGCTCCGGCACACACTGGGAGCCGGCGGACAGGCCCTGATGGCGCGCGAGTTCTCGGTCGATACAATGGTCGAGGGCAACCTCGCCGTCTATCATGAGCTGCAGGGATGACCCGCCGCCACCCCGCCGGTCAACCGTGACAGCCCGTCCGGAAAGCGGTAGGGTGAAGCAGACCCGGGTGCGGGCGCCGCGTGGCCGGAGCGATCGCTCACCCGGGTGTCCGCATGTCTCGCCGGCGAATGCGCGCGGCTGACCCCCGCCTGCTCGCGACCGCGACGCACCGATCATAGTCATCCATGTCCCAACCATCCAGCCTGCAAATGGTCGCCAGCAAGGCGCTCGGCGGCGCCGAGCGATGGGCCATCCGCTTCAGCCTCGCGCTCGCCGAGCGCCGGGTCCCCATCGAGTTGGCGATTCGCCTCGGCAGCGGTCTAGACGGTCTCGAGTACGGATCCCTCAAGGTCCATCGGCTTCCCTATCGCACGACCTGGGACCCCTTCTCCCGGGACGCCGTCGCACGCACGATCCACCGCGTCCGACCGCAGATCGTCCAGACCTACATGGGGCGCGCGACGCGGTTGACGCGCCTGGGTCGATCGAGCGGACCGGTCCATCTCGCGCGGCTCGGCGGCTACTATGCACTCGGCCCCTTTCGACACGCCCACGGCTGGATCGGCAATACCAAAGGGCTCTGCGACTGGATGATCCGCAACGGTCTTCCGGCGGAGCGGGTCTACCACATCTACAACTTCGCCGACCCGATGCGCACGGTTGCGGGGGACCGCGTGCGCGAGCTCCGCGCCGCGCATGCGATCCCGGAGGATGCCTGGGTCCTGGTCGCACTGGGCCGTCTCGTGGGGTTCAAGGGACACACCCACCTGATCGAGGCCATGGCGCGCCTGCCGGAGCGCATCGGCGGCAGGTCGCTGCGCCTGCTGATCGTCGGCGACGGCCCCTTGGGTCCGAGCCTCCAGAGGCAGGCGATCCAGGTCGGTCAGGATCGGCGCATTCTCTGGAGCGGATGGCAGAAGGACCCCGCACCCTATCTTCAGATGGCGGACCTGGTGGTCTTCCCGTCGCTGGACGAGGAGCCGTTGGGCAATGTCATCCTCGAGGCCTGGGCCTGGCAGAAGCCCCTGGTGACGGCGCAGTTCCGCGGGGCCCGCGAGATCGTGCGCCACGCCGAGGACGCCTGGACAGTCCCCTGCGCGGATGCGCCCGGGCTTGCCTTCGGGATCCGCACGGTGCTGGAAGATCCCGCGCTGGCGCAGAGCCTGGCGGCCCACGGGCAGACTCGGGTCGAGCGAGAGTTCAGCCCGGATGTGATCCTCGGCCAATACCTCGAGCTTTACCGCAGGCTCAGCGGAGGATAGGGGTCGAGTCGGGGCTCAGAAGCCGCCCCCGGTGCGAAAACCGCCGCCGCTGCTGCCCCGGCCTCCGCCTAAGCGCCCGCCCCCGATACCGCCTCGGGCGCCGCCGCGACCGAAGCCGCCGACGATGTCGCCCAGGTCCCGGAGGTCGCCGATCCCACCGCCCCAAACCGTTCCGCGGCCGAATCCGCCGGAGCCGAAACGCGGGTCGGATCGCTCCGGCCGGTAGCGTTGCTGCTCTTGCAGGATGCGCCAGAGGTTCTGGCGGTCCAGGACACCGTTCAAGAACTGCCCCAGCATCATGGCGATCATCGCGTCGTCCCCAAAGGTGGAGCCGGCACGATCGTAACGGTTGCGTTTGAAGTCGATCCGCAGGGCCTCGAGCTCATTGAGACGACGGTGGTGCTGGGCGAGCGACTCCCTCAAACCTTGCAGAGCGGAATCGAATCGGCGGCGCTCGTCCTCGCGCTGCAAGAGGCGTGCGACGACCAGGTCGTCTTCAGGGAAGGGGGTCACCAGCGCCTCCCGGCGCAGCTCCATCAGGTCGTCGCGTTGGAATTCAGCGGCCAGGAACTCCAGGGCGTTCTTGGTGTGCTTATCCTCACCCCTCGCAAACAACGCCTTGCGCGCCTGCAACTCTTGGTGGTCCGCCTCGGCTTGGGCGATGCGCTGATCGACGGCATCGAGCTTGGCCTGCTGATCGGCGAGCCGTGCATCGAGGGCCGGGATACCATCCTCGATCCGGGCGGTCTCGTCCAACGATTTCAGCGCCCCAAACTCGGATTCGGCCGCCGCCTTGAGCCCGGCGGCGTGCTCGCGCAGGCGCTCAGGAATCTCGTTGAGACGCGCGTAGTTGGCGCGGGCGTCGGTGAAGCCGATCAGACGGGCGACCTTCGCGTCCAGCCATCGGGTCAGAAACCAGCCCTTGTAATCGGGTTGACCGAATCGGCGATTCCACAGATACATGAAGAGCGGATCGGCCCGGTAGGAGGCACCCTTTTCCTCGCGCTCTGCCTCACTGCGCGTGGCCTTTTCGTCCGCGTGCGCCGCCTTGCGCTCGGCCGCCCGGGCACGCTCGCGCTGAGCCTGATAGGCCGGCTCGGCGTCCAGACGGGCCTGGGTCCGGGCCTCGGCGGAGTCCACCGCCTGGGCCGCGCCGTCAACCAGGGCGGCCTGGGCGGCGCGCTCGGACTCGAGGGTCTGAAGCCCGGCTTCCGCACGCTGGATCTGCTCTTGGAGATCGGTCAGCGCCGCCTGGCGTTGCGCGAGAAGCGCCAACACCTGTCGCTCCGACTGGTCCAGGTGCTCGACAAGGTTCGTGTCGACGAGTTGGCCCAATCGCAGCCGCGCAAGCTCCTTATAGTCTTCGGCCTGCGCCTGGCGCTGCTGCGCCAGTTTTTGGTTGACCGCCTCGATCTGTGACTCGACTGCAGCAGCGGTGTCGCGGGCGCGGGTCACTGCCTGATCGATGCTGGCCAGGGTCTGTCTGCCGGAAATCATTCGCTATCTCCGTCGCGGTCCGGGTCTGCAGTCGCCGGCGCGCAGTGAGCGACCCGCCGGTTCACGTCGCATCCGCACCGCGATATATCTTGGCTTCGCCGGCGACCGGAGGTCACCACCGGGTGATGGCCCCACCCGTGGTTTCGATCTCGTAGCGCGGCACCAGCTCGCCGCGGGCCTTGTACCCGAAGCGGTCGCGCTCGATGATGCCGTCGTCCTGTTTGTCTCGGGCGACCGCCTGGAAGGTGGCTTCATCCACCCGCAGCCCCCAGATGTCGACGGTCTCGGTCTCTCGCGTCTCCTCGTTCTGAATCGGCAACCTGAGCACCCGCCCCGTCGGATCCACCGCTTCGACCATGATGTAGTAATTGCGCGCCTCGGCGTTGAGATCCGGGATGCGCCAGACGCCGCTCCGCTCACCCGGGCGGTTGGCGATCCGCACCGTATATTCCTGCTCCAGGCTGACCCGGGCCGCCTCCAATTGGTCGAGCGCCAGGCGTGCCCCCTTTTTGTCCTCGTTGCGCAGTGCGGTCCGCCCGGCATTGAAAAAACGGTCCAGGGTCTCACGGGCTTGGTCGGTCTTGGCGAGTGCCGCCACCTCCGCGTGGGTCTGGGCCAGCTGTTCCGGCAGCGCCGCCTCCGGGGCGACGAAGGCAACATAGTTGACCGCCCCGGCGAGCACCCCCGCACCGGCGATGCCACCGACCCATTTTCCCCAAGCTCCCCGCCCGATATAGATCCGGGCGAGCCGGGTTCCGAGTGAGCTCGGCGGCGGCTGGTAGGTGAAGCGACCCTCCTTGAGGGCCGCCACCCCTTGCTCGATCACGTGATCAGGCACCTCGATTCCCTGAGCCGCATAGATCTTGCGGAGGCGCTCCTTGAGGTCCTCCTCGCGCCCCACCTCATCCAGCTCCTTCGCGACCATGCGCTCGCGGCGTCTGAGGGTGTCCACCACGTCCATCGCGAGCATCACGTCGTCGAGCGGCTGGGAGCCAACCGCGCTGGCGGCTGCGGTTGCCGTCCCGGTCTCAATGGCCGTCTCCGCACTCATGACTGCACTTGCAGCTCGAGGCCCTTGCCCTCCTCGGCGAGGCGCGCGAGCTTGCGCTTGCCGTCCTCGACCGCGTCGCGGATCTCATTGGCGTTCCGGGTGCTTTGCTGGCGCATCTCCTCGATGATCTCGTGGGATTTGGTCTGCCAGCTGACCACGGAATCGACGAGCTTCTTGACCGAGTCGGCCCGAATGGTCGGCCCGTAGCCGGCCCTGACCGCCGCCTCTTGGACCTTGCCGCCGATATCCGCCAGGACCTCCAGTGACTCGCTGACGCCCTCCTTCATCGACTCAACCGTCTGGGTGCCCTCGTGGAGGCCGAACATGCCGGTGAAGGATGCGGAGAGTGCCGTGAGGACCACCTCGTTGGTGCTGAAAAAGCTCACCGCTTGTGCGTAGACCCGCTCCTTGGCATTGGTCGTCTGCAGGAGGCGCGCCATCACCACCTCGGAGGTGTTATAGGACACGGTCAGGTTGTCGGACAGATCCTTTGCGATCTGGTAACGTTTTTCCTCCATTTGGAGGTCCCGGACCTTCTCGTCCCGCGCCAGCTCGAGGCGGGCGCGCTCCGCCGGCTCCTGGGACACATTGGCCTCGACGAGCTTCATCGCCTCGTCGACGGCTGCCTTCGCCGCATCCAGGCGCGCCTGGGCGGTGCCGAGCACTTCGAGGGCCAGCACCTCCGACTGTTTCAGGGCGCCGCGGAAGTCCTGATAGGACTCCAAGATCTTCTGCTCCCTTTGAATCTGATCGTTGGTCGCAGCGGTCACATCCAGATAGGTGTCCTTGATCTTGTCGAAACGGGTCGCGATGTCGCCGCGGGTGACCTTCATCCAGACGTTGCCAAGGCGCTCGAAGGTGTCGAGCTTGCCGTCCTCGATCTGATCCACCATGGTCTTGGCGTCGTCGCGGATGCTGTTGAATGCGTTGGTGATGTCTTCATAGCGCTCGCCGATCTCCATGGCCTGGACCTGCTGCCGCACGACATCGTTGAACAGCGATGCCTGGTTCAGGGTGCGGGCGATCGCGGTCACGCGGGCCTCGTCCAGTGTGGAGATCTGATTCAACAGCGCAACGATGGGCTCCACCTCCCGATCACCCTCCGCGGGGAGCAAGCCCAGGTCGTGCAGGCTGTCCATCGCCTTCTCCAGGTATTTCATGGGTGTCGCGATGGCGGTGGCATTGGCAGTCGCTTCGGCAGCAGTGGTGTCGGTGATGCTCATAGTATCCTCCCGTAGGCCGGTCGCGGCCCGGCCGGCCTGGCATTGACGTCTTATTGATGATAAGCCGCGGCGATCGGGGCCGCGGGGCACTCTTAATAGCGCTGTTTCGTTACGAAAAGCCGATCAGACAAGTCCGACGGTGGCCCTCGACGTCGCGGTCGTGCCCCCCAAGCAGGGCGCACCCGAGCACGCGACCGTCGACTTGCGGTCATCGTGATCGACCACCGCGCCGGAGTGAGAGCGCCCGCAACGACCGGCGGCCGTTGGGTGCCGCAACGGGCCTGGAATCGCCACCGGCGTTGCCCCGCTGGCGGATCTTAGACCGAAAACCGCTCGATCAACACCCCGTGACGAAGTCCCCGGTCACTGACCGAGAGTCGGTCTTTTCCAAGCTTGTCCATGAGGGTCAGAACAACCAGTGCGCCCGCAAGGATGATTGACTCGCGCCCTGGCTGGAGCCCATGGATCCTGCGGCGGTCGTGGCCATCGACCCCCGCATAGAGCGCAATCTGGCGCTCGACCTCCTCACGGGTCAGGATTGCCCCCTGGACACGGTCGGGGTCGTACCGGGTCATGCCGAGGCTCACGCAGGCCAGATTCGTGACCGCCCCGCCCATACCCACGAGCATGTCGGGCGGCGGCTCTCCGTCGAGCCGATCGAGATCTCCGGCGATGACTGCGAGCGCCGCGCCCAGGGTCTCTCTTGGCGCGGCCCGATCCAAAGCGAACTGCTCGGTCAGCCGCACGGCCCCGACGTCCAGGCTGAAACGCGCGCGGATACGGCCGCCTTGACCGATGGTGACCTGGGTACTCCCCCCGCCCGTCTCGAACACGGTGACTGCACCATCCGGCAGTCCCACGCCCGCCTCCACGGCAAGATAGGCAAGCCGCGCCTCCGTCTCTCCGTCGATGACCTCGATCCCGACCCCGCAGCGCTCGCGCACGGCGGCGATGAAGGCATCGCTGTTGCGGGCGATGCGCAGGCCCATGGTCCCCAGGGCCACCACAGCGTCCGCTCCCTCGCGACCCGCCTCGGCCACCATGGCGCAGATGGCCTCCAAGGTGCGCCGCTGAGCCTGGGGGGTGATCTCCCCCGTCTCGCGCAGTCCCTCGCCGAGTCGGGTGACTTCCGCCCGGTCGAGCACCCGTTGCCAATGCCCCGCCCCGTCGCGCTCCCCGATGTGAAACTTGACCGAGTTGGTGCCCACGTCGATGACCGCGACCCGCAGCGTCCCACCTCCCGCGGCGACGGGGTCCGGACCCAGTCCGACCAAGCCCCTGAGTGCCCGGGGGTAGCTCAGATTCGGAGCCGCGGTGAGCCCCAGCTCAGTTACGGCCGCGATGACGGCAGCAGGATCTGCCGACTCCACCGCGAGCGTCCAGATCGTCCGGCCGTTCGCGGCGACGTTTGTGAGCTCCACGATCCCGCCAGAGACCTGATAGCGCGTCCGGGCCTTGTGGACGGGCACGGCCCGCAGACTCGGCTCCGGGTCGACCAACTCCTCGAGGAGCTCCTCGAGGGTGTAGCGGGGGCGAGTGAGTGCGGGCGCCGCGAGCCCCAGGGCGGCGAAGACCCGGACGACCGTCTCCGCTGAGAGCGGGAAACTGGCCTTCAGGAGCGGGCGCCACTGCTCCAGGCCATCGGCGTCGGTCTGCTCCAGCCCCTTGATCTCCACAAGCCCGCCCCGGACCTTGACGTTGGCGTCACCCAAGGCGGACAGCAGATAGATCTCGTCGCTCGCCTGCACCTCCGACGCAGGGCCGCCACCGCGGGCGAGCAGGCTGAGCCTGGACCCGGCCGTACCCAGATCGGCGCCGAAGGTGCGCCACTCCCAACGGGGGATCAGGGTGCTCATAAGGCGGTCTCCAGGTTCAGTCGGACGCGCGCGCGGGTCATCGGGCGAAGGGATGTTCGGCGGCCGGGCAGGTCTCGATCTGCCGAACGCCGCCCATGGATCGGCCCTGGTCGACGCCGCACGATCGACCGCATGCGCCGTCCGCCTCGACCACATCCGTCGGGCAAGCACCCGAGGCCGGGGTTGGGGGCAGCGCCGCAACAGCGGACGCGGCCAGGTAGACCGAATGCCGACCTTGGGACGATAATACCGCGCCGGCCGGGGCCGGCGTCTTGTTCGAGAGCGTCCGTTGATTATAGAGGACCCGTGCCATGCCAACGAAAGACGAGTATCTGGCGAAGTTGAAGGCTCAGCTCGATGAGTGGGAGTCCGACCTGGCCCACCTGCGCGACAAGGCGGGTGAGGTGTCAGAAGACGCGAGGGAGTCAGTCGATGAGCAGATCGCCGCGCTGAAGGCCAAGTGGGAGGAGGGCGCCGCGCGCCGCCAGGAAATCCTGGATGCCGCCGACGACAAGTGGGAGACCATCAAGGACGAGGCGGAGGAGAAGTGGGCGGAGCTGAAGGTCGGCGTCAAAGACTCCATTGACCGCATCAAGTCCATGTTTAGTTGAGACTTCGCCCGCCCTCAGCACACTCAATGGAGGCTCGCAAGGGCGCAGGGACGTGTTCTTGCGGCACCATCGCCTATACGCCGACGCCCGACCCGATGGAACCGTCTTCGCCAGCCATGGCTATTTGCCTCGACCCTGTGTAAGGCTTCGCCGAAGACCATCCAACGGAGCGGCCACGGCCTGCAAGCACACCGGAGAACACCATGGGACTCTTCGATTTCGCCAAAGACATCGGCAAGAAACTGTTCGGCAATGACGCCGAGGCCAGCGACAAGATCAAGGAAGAGATCGAGCGGGACAACCCGGGAATCAGCGGTCTGAATGTCAGCTACGAGGACGGCGTGGTCTCGCTCAGCGGTGATGCAGACAGCCCGGATGCCTTGGAGAAGGCGGTCCTCCTGGCCGGTAACGTGAAGGGGGTGGGGGAGGTCAAGGCCGACCAGGTCACGGCACCTCCGCAGACCGCGGAGGTGGAATACTATGTCATCGAGAAGGGCGACACCCTTTCGGCGATCGCCAAGCGCTTCTATGGAGACGCCAACGCCTATCCCCGCGTCTTCGAGGCCAATCGAGAGGTCATCAAGGACGCGGACCTGATCTTCCCCGGCCAGAAGATCCGTATCCCCAAATCGGCTGGCTAGGAGCCTGTCGGACGTGAGCGATCGTCGCGAGCCGAGTGGGGGAGCGAGGACAGATTCGACCGAAGTTGAGGCGCATCGTGGGTCTATGTCAACGAGACATCGGGCGGATATGGCCCGCTCTCCCGCCGGCGCAGTAGATCGGCCTCGAGTCAGACAGGCTCCCAGGTCGTGCGCCCTGCGGGCGGCACGCCGCCGCCCGCATCCGTCCGCCCCAATCGGTGGCTTTCGAGTCGGCCCTCAACCGACCCGGCGTCCACCGGATGTGACATCAGGCAACCCCGACCGTAGTGTGCAGGAACGAGACGACCTGCGGATTCAACCCGAGCTTATCCGCAAGGTCCGCCATGTAGCGCTTCTCGGCATCCGTGTCGAGGTTGATCGCCATCAGCGAGGCGGTGTAGATCTGCGCCGCGACCTGCTGATTGGGGACGGCTCTGACCAGGCTGTCGAGGTCGAGCGGCCTTTGCATCTCCTTGGCCACGAAACGCTGCTCCTCCTCCGAGATCCCGCCCTCGCCGAGCTTGCCGATCAGACGCTGTGTCTCCTCCTCATCCACCCGCCCATCGGCCTTGGCGGCACTGATCATGGCCTTGATGGTCAGGGTGGCCACGTCCATCAACTGCTGTTCTTCCGCAGGCGTCTGGGGCGGGCGCACACCGGCGAGTACGGCCGCCTGATCATCCAACTGGATCTTCGGAAGGCTGCCGGCTTGGGCCTGCTGACCCCCGCCAAGCATGCCCTTGGCCATCTCGAGTGCCTGGGCGGCCAACATGCCGAAGAGGGCCATGGAGCCTGCTCCCGCGCCCGCATTGCCAACGGCTGGCTTGCTGCCGCCGAGCACCGCCCCGGCCAACTGCTTGAGAATGTCCACCGGCAAGCCACCGCCACCCCCAGAGCCCGGCCCCATCCCCTGGCCCAGACCGGGGGACGGCGTCCCGCCCTGACCGCCGCCAAGCATCGAGCCGGCCATCTTGGTGAGCATGTCGAGCATGCCGGCCCCCTGGGGTCCTGCGGACGGCGCGCCTCCCCCCATCATCTGACCGAGAATGTTGCCCATTCGGTTGCCCGAGGTTGGGGACGCGCCGGTCTGCATCAAAGCACCTAGAAGATCGAATGGGTTCATCTGCCTGCCTCCGGTTGTTTGACCTGTTGGCCGTTCATGAGCGGGCGAAGCCGTGCCGCGGAGCAACCCCTCGCCGAGGCTGCCCGGGCGCCCACCGCAGGAGCCGATGGTACAGGTCGACGCGGCGCTCGGATAGAGCCGCAGCAGCTGACCAGCCGCCCCCCGGCGGACGCCTGACCGGACGTTGCGGCCCGGCTTCACCGGACGGTCACCCGCAAGCACCCATGGACAGGTCATGCCGGTGGGGCGCCGGGCACGCCGACGCGGCACTCAGGTGAGCAAGGCCGCCTGCGCCAGGACGTGAATCGCCCCACGGTCGTGCTTCCCGGAATCGAGAAGGGGGAGCTCGGGGACGCGTCTGAAGGCCCTCGGGCGATCGGCGCCCGAAAAGGTCTGCTCACACCAGCCCCGGAGCGATGACTCATCCAGGGCACCGCAGTAGACCGCGACGAGGCGATGGCCCCAAATCGGGTCTTCGAGCCCTACCACCGCGACGTCCGAGACCCCCGGAGCGGCGCCCAGCAGCGCCTCGACCCGGGCAACGGAGACGTTGCTGCCACCGATCACCAGGACATCGTCGTGACGTCCGATGACCTTCAGCACCCCGTCCTCTCCCACCCTTCCAAGGTCGTCGGTCTCCAGCCAACCGTTCACGAGCCCCTGGCCAAGGATCCGTTGCGGATTGGCATAGCCGGCCATCACGATGGGTCCACGGAACCGCAGGCGGCCAACGCCGTCAACAACCCCGACACCCTCGGCTTGGACACCCGGGAGGAGAGGACCGACCACACCGCCTCTCGGGATCCGTTCGATCGCCTGTGGGGAGGTGGCGAGCTGGGACGCCGCCTCGGTCATCCCATAGGTGAGAAAGAGCGGCCATCCCGCGGCGAGCGCGCGCTCGGCCAACGCCGGACCCAGCGCCTGGCCGCCCACCAGGACGACGCGTAACGTCGGCGGAGGCGAGGCCCCCTCCGCCAGCAGCCGATCCAGCATCGGCGGCACCAGGGAGACATGGGTCACGGAATGTCTACGCAGGTCGTCCGCAACCACCGCGGCATCGAAACGCTCATGGAGCACCAGGGTTGCGCCCGCGAGTGCACAGCGATAAAGGATCGCGAGCCCCCCGATGTGGCTCAATCGAAGGCAGCAGAGCCACACATCGCCGGCCCCGAGACCCACGCGGCCGTTCACGCTTGCGGCGGAGGCAGCCAGGTTGCTCGGGGTCAGCATCACGACCTTGGGTGCCCCGCTGCTGCCGCTGGTCCGGACCAGGAGGGCCAGCGGCGGATCTCCGGGCGGTGGGGGCACCGGTCGCCGGCCGGTACTGATCAGCTTTTCGGACACGGCACACCAACGCCACTCGGTACCCGTGGCGGCGGCCAGGGCCGACAGCGCGCCGCCACTCAGTCCGGCGCGATAGGGAAACAGCGCCGCGCCGAGCCGCGCCAGAGCGCGGGCCATCAGCACAACCTCCGGGGTTGGCGTATCGGGGCAAAGCACGGCCTGTCCGGGCTCCACGCCCTGCCGCTGCAACGCCGAGGCACGCGCGAACGCGCGATCGGCGAACACCGCGGGACCCCATCGACGCCGACCGGCGACGACGGTCGGACCGGGTCTGAAGAGGTCACGGCGGCGCGGGGCACCATGCGCGTGACCGGCTGGGACCGGATCGACGGCGGGTCGAGCAGCGCTACCAGCGGACCTCGAACACACAGGACTCGGCGCCGTTGGCTTGGCAGGCGATCTCGCTGACGCGGGCACGCGGATGAACAAGCCGGGAGAACAATCGCTCAAAGCTCCCGGCATAAAAATCACAGAGCGGCTGATCGGCCCGCGCATCACCGCAGATCGGGCCGTCGGTTACCAACAGCCGGGTCGGGTTGCCCGGCTGACCGTCGAAGGCGCCACTCCCAGCAAAGGTCCAGGCATTACGGCGAATGGCCGCAATCAGCAGCCGGCTCGCCAAGCGGGCGGGCAGGATCGAAAGCAGACGCTGGACCGGGCGCGGTATCCGGTGTGCAAGCAGATAATCCCCGGTGCGCAGCCCAGCGTCGAACGACACACGGCGCGCCTCGCCGATACCGAGATGCGTGCGCAGACTTGTCTGCAAGCGCGTCACCTCGCCCTCGTCGACCATCTGCTCAGGCAGCTGATCCAGATAGCGGCCTAAACCGGCCGCCTGGAACACCTGGGCCACCGCGTCCTGGCCGCGATCCCGCTCCAAGGCCTCGGCGATACGGATGACGGCATTGGGCCCAACACGCGCGCTGACGGGCCCGGTGCCCGCGGACCCGCTCAAGACCCAGCCGTCGCCCGCCATTGGGTGCTGCCCCAATCGACGGAGGCGTCCTGCTCGACGCACAAGCCATGCAGGAGATAGCGACCTTCTGGCGTCACGCGGACACCGTCATCCGTCACTTCGAGCAGGCCGTAACCGGCATTGCGGCAGAGGCTCTCATACTCGCTTTCGAGCCCCTGCGCGGAGGTGGCAGGCAGCTCCAGGTTACACATGAGGTAGAGGATGGCCTCGCGACGCCGCCGATCGCGCTCGCTTAAGCGAAGGCCCCAGGCCACCGGCAGAATGCCGTCAACGACGGAGCGCTGCCAAGCCTTGAGGTCGGGTTGGTTCTGCACGAGTGTCCCGCACACCTCTCCGATCCCGCTTGGGCCAAACGCGAGCACCTGTCTTGCAGGCATGGGCGTATAGCCGATCGCATTGCGGTACAAGCGTCGCTCGTCCTGGGCGCTGGTCAGCTCATCGGTTTCCCGCGCGAACACGTCTAGGCCGACCCAACGGTAACCCGCTGCCGAAAATGACTGAACCGCCTGATGGAACAGCGCAAGCTTTTTGGTGGCGGAAGGAAGGTGGTCCGCGCTGATCGCATGCTGGTGCGGACGGCTCGCCGGGTCATGCGCATAGCTGAAGCAGGCGATTCGATCGGGGCCAAGCGCCACGATCTGATCGAGGGTCGCCTGGAAGCTCCCGGCGGTCTGGAAAGGCAGACCGTAGACAAGGTCGAGGTTGATGGTCTCGAACCCGGTCTCCCTCGCGGTCAGGAAGACGTCGCGGACCATATCCAACGACTGCACCCGGCCAATGGCTCTTTGTACGTCCGCGTTGAGATCCTGCACACCGAAGCTGATCCGCCGGAATCCGAGCCCGTAGAGGAGATCGAGCTGACCCGCCGAGGTGCGACGTGGATTGCATTCGATCGAGGTGCAGGCCTGGTCCGAGAGGGAAAAGTGCCGCTCGACGATCTCCATCAAGCGCGCGAGCTGAGGCTCGTTGAGGTGATTCGGCGTACCCCCACCGACGTGGAGCTGAGCGACCGACCTTCCCCGCCCGAGCACGTCGGTGACCAGCGCCATCTCGCGATCCAACGCATCCAGGTACTGGTCGACCTTCTCCTCACTGTGCGTGATGGTGGTGTTGCAGGCACAATAGAGACAGCGCACGTGGCAGAAGGGCACGTGCACGTAGACAGCCAAAGGCTCTTGCGGACGCGAGCTCAGCCCGACGAGTGCTTCCTTGTAATGGGCATCACAAAAGGCCGCATCGCCGGCCAGCCGCGAGGTGGGCAACGCGCACCCCAGCGGCGGGGGCAGCTGCGCGAATCGATCGAGCAGCTCGAGCGGCAGACTGGAAGGCAATCGAGGCGCCATGTCTTCGACCCGCTTAATCAGGTTGGACTGCTGTCATTTTGGGCTTCGAGACCGCCGCGCTGATCGGCAGATCAGATTCGCTAACCTGCAGCTCATCCGGTGCACCGCAGGCGACGATCTTGACCGGGGTACCCTTGAAATTCATATCTGCGGCGAGGTCGGGGCGATCGCGCTTCAATTGCGCGATCTCTTCGACGGTCAGGACCTTTGACGCGTCGAAACCCAGATCCACCTCGGCGGACATGCCCTTCATCTTGAGCCGCTCCAGGTCGTAGAACTTTTTGGACGCGGTCGTCTTCGCGAAGGCCTTCAGGCAGCCGAGCATGTAACGTCGGCGGAACTTATCTTTGATCCAGGGATACTCGAAGAAGCTCTTGCGCATGTAAAAACGCGCGTAGTTCTTCAGCACGCCCTTCAGCACCTGCTCTCGAGTCATCGCCTCGGGCTTCATGATGGGCGTCACGAAATTGTACTTGGAGTAGTCGCGCACCTCTACCCTGTCGCCGAGTTCCTCGAAGAGCTCGGCGAACGGCCAGGGCGTGTACATGTTCCAGTTCGCCATGTCGGGTTTCCAGTCCTGGGCGAGCTGGTAGGTCTCCTCGATGGTCTCAGGCGTCTCGTTCTCGAGACCCATGATGAACTGGACCTCCGCCACGATCCCGGCTTTCTGCAGGAGCTGGACGGCAAGCTTGTTTTGCTCGACGGTTGTCTGTTTGCGGAAGGTGTCGAGGTTCAACTGGGAGACCGCCTCGGTCCCGAGCGAGACATGGACCAGACCGGCCTTGCGATACAAGGGCAAGAGCTCACGGTCACGCATGATGTCGGTCACGCGGGTGTTGATGCCCCAGTAGAGCGGAAGATTCCGTTTGATCAACTCCTCACAGAGAGCGACGAACTTCTTCTGGAAGATCGTGGGCTCCTCGTCCGCGAGGATCATGAAGCCGACGTTGTAGTCCCGTACCAAGGTCTCGATCTCGTCCACAAACTTCTTTGGGTCACGGTGTCGATACTTGCGCCAGAACTTCCACTGTGAGCAGAACCGGCAGGTAAAGGGGCAGCCGCGCGCGAAGTTGGGTACGGCGACCCGGCAGTTAAGCGGTGTGTAGATGTATTTGTCCCAGTCAAGCAAGGACCAGTCGGGCGTCAAGGTGTCGAGGTCTTCGATCACCGGACGGGCGGGGGTCGCGACGACCTGACCGTCGTCGTCGATGTAGGCGATCCCCCAGATGCGCTTGCGGTCCTTGAGGTGTGTGCCCTCCTCGATCGACTTCAGCAGCGCGACCGCGATCTCCTCCCCCTCGCCTCTCACGATGTAGTCGATCCAGGGTGCCTCGCTGAAGACCTGGGTGTACATGAAGGTCGCATGAATGCCGCCCAGGACGGTGACCACATCGGGCAGCTCTTCCTTCGCGATCTGGAGCGTGGTCTGCGCCTTATAGATCTGAGGGGTGATGGCGGTCGCGAGGACGACATCCGGTTTGTTGACCCGAATGATCTCGCGCAGCTTGTCGTCGGAGAAGTCATAGGTCATGGCATCGACGAACCGCACATTCGTCATACCTGCATGCTTGAGGGCGCCGCCGATATATGCCACCCAACCAGGCGGCCAGTTTCCCGCGATCTCCGCACCACCGCAATGATAGTTTGGCTGGATCATCAATATTCGCATGAGAATTCCTCAAGAACGGGTCAAACGCGAAGCCGACCAGGCCAGCGCAGCCGCTTCTGTCTGATCATGAGTGAGACCGGGTCAATCCCGACATCGGCTCTCAGCATCCGGCTAGCCGGTTGCACCCTTGCGCCGAGCCGCTGTCCTGCAGCCTCAAGCTCGCTCATTCGGGAGTCGGGTGGATCGTCGCGCCATCAACCCGCGCACACTTCCCTGCACGGTAGCTGATTCCTGAGCAACTCGATATGATTCGAGTCAAGGCGGGTATCGATTTCGAGCCGGTCCTGTCGCGCGCTGCCCCGCAGTGCCAATCCCGGCATCAAGCCTAGTCCAGCATCGCGACCGAATCAAAGGCCAGACCGTCAAGCGGCCGCTTCGCGGTCGGGCGTCAACCGCCAGGGACCGACCCGACCCGATTCCCCGGTCCGGACTCACGCATGCGAGCGGTCTTCGATATTGCCCGGAAGGCGGCCCTTTGCCGCAGCGCAATCGTCTTCTGCCCCAGCGTCTCGGGAACGGAAGTCTCCGGGTCGTTGCCCGCCTCGCTGTCGCGAGGCGGCAGCGCCCAGGCCCACAGGGCCTCATCGGGAAGTGGAAGCACCAGCAACCAATGCTCGAGGATGCCGAGGGCCAAGAGGGTTGCAGCCAGGATCAGACCCACGGACGAAAAATCGCGCGCGTCCGGACCCAACGCCTGGGACGCCAGCAGCACTACGATGACCGTCGGCAGTGTCACGGAAACCGGGAACAAGAGGTTCATGCTGCGTTTCGGCATATACGTCTTGAGATAGGCGAGGTGATCCGGCAGCCAGTCGTTGAGGTTGGGAACGCCGAGGAACAGGTTCAGCTTGGCACTCCAGCGCATCAGCCAGAGTATCACGAAGGCCCAAGCGCCAACCTGATTGGGTTCACCCCAGGAGATCAGGACGAGGAAGCCGGCCGCCGCGAGCACGGCCAGCTCATGGTAGAGACTCGTCAGGATCGCCAGGCCGAAGCGTCTCCAACCCGAGCAACCCTGGGGACACGGTGTCTTGCGCGGACCAGTGACGAACCCGGTGAAGTAGCTCATCTCCAAGACGCCCCAGACCGTGACGCCCGAGGTGAAGGCAACATAGGCCGCGATCAGTGATGTGGACGTGCTGCTGACGACCAGCGCGAACAGGGCGACAGCCAAGACTGCGGCGCCGCCCAACATCGTCCATCCAAAGGTCCGCCCCGGGAGATTATCCAGATAGAGCACGAGCCCGGTGCTGAACCACCAGAGTCCGAGCGCATACAGGACAGGGAAACCGTATTCGAGCATGAATTGCGCCCTATTCTCTGGCCGATGCCGGCCGGCAGGCGGCGACCCCCAGTGAGACGGCGTTGATCGGTCGTTCGCGGCCGAGGCCGGCGGGCGGGTGGCGGACCGGGGACCCGACCCGCGTCGATTGCCGTCGCCAGATCGAGTGGACCGGTTGCGGCGCGCGCCCTGCAACGTCATCCTGCCCCGGTCCGACGAGGAGATCCGCATCGCCGGCGGTGGCCGACCGGACGGCCGGTGCCGCGATCGAGACGCCTATTGCGCGCGTCGTTGCGCCGGACCCAAGGCGGAGCGGTCGCAGATCGTGATGATAGCAGGCAGGCCCCCATTCAGGGGTGGCTTCGCTCACTCGGGAGGAGCAAAGGCTGGGGCAAGGCACAGCCTTGGCATGGCGGGGCATCGCCTCATTGCACTGCCGGCAGCGGGGACAAGAACCGCCCGAAGGCCGCTTCGTTGGTCGCGCCGAAGGCCTTGAGGTCGACGAAGAAATCAGTCGTGCGGTCTTCCAGGGTGACGTGCCCGTCTTCCCGGAGACTCAGTCGAAAGGGCGCGTCGGGCTCGACGTCATGTATCCGGCGCTCGCGTGCCAAGGTCCGCAGTACGCCTCGAATGAAACCGTCCTCTCCGGCTGGGAGGGTTTCCAACAAGCTCCCGCTGGCGGCGTCATGCACGGCCAGCTCGCCCTGCCCGATCTCGATGAAAAGCAGGTCGCGGCCCGCGACTTCGGCAGGCCGAGGGCCCTGGCTTGGATCGAAGCCGGACAGCCGGGCGACGGCGATTGCCAAGATCGTAAAACCGATCAGGGACGCCACTGCGATCAAGACGCCCCGAGGAAAGGGGCGATCGTGAAACTCACTCAAGGCTCAACCTCATCAGGATGACGGCGCAGCGCTCGACGCGGCATGTTGCCCCGGCCGCTCCTCAAGCTGCTCTAAGGGACTCTCGGACTGAGCGGCGAAGGCTGCGAGCGCATTGGACAGGATCTCGGCGGCCTTGGCGACGTCCGGAATGGCCCGGAGCATGGGCTGCGGGCGAGTGAAGTGCCAGGGACGGACATGCGGCCACAGGACCAGATACGAGGCCCGCGCAGACTCGGCCAGCACCAGCGGAATGTCCCCGGTGTCGTCGAGATAGCGCTTCATCTGAGCGGATCGGATCTGGGCAAAGGGGAAATTGACGATCATGGGCAGGGCGACCCCGAAACGCATGACCACGCGACGGGACGTGATGGTGTAGACCGTGGAACGACCCATCGCGAAGGCGAGGAGTGCGAGGGCACCGATGGCGACGAGCCCGAGCAGAAGCATCCAGAGTGCCCCGACCACGACCGTGGCCAGGGCTTCGCCGGTGGACAGGTCCGCGAGGACCCGCCACAGGATAATTAAGCCGAAATAGAGGGCAACGGTCCCGACATGAAAGGCACGCCGCGCCAAGGTGGTCCAGCGCGGCGCACCCTGCCAAAGCATCTCCTCACCGGGGGGGAGATGCTCGGGCAAGCCTCGAACGGGCTCGAAGTCATATTCCCTCACAACAGAGGCTCTGAGCGATCCGCCGTCGCGTACAGATGCCCGCCCGCGTAGTAGGCGCAGATCTTGTCCTCTTCGTAGAGCGTGACCTGATCCGGCTTCGCCAAACCCGGGACGTTCGCAAAGTGCTTGCCGCGGATCGACTTGACATTGATCTGCCGGTTTTTCTTGTCAAAACGGGTGAAGTTGATTGGCAACAGCACATTCTTGCCACCCTTGCCGACCTGCATCTCCAGGTAGCGGATCTGCGGCTCCGCCCGGTCCACCCAGACATCGGTCACCGTACCCCCGACCTCGCCGTCACAACCGACGACCGTCATCCCGCGCGGATCTGGGTCCTTGTCGGCGATCGAGAAGTCGGTCGCGACCCGCAGCGGGACGATCTTGGGCGCGCCTTCGAAGGTGAGATCCGTGTGCTTCTCGCGATCCGGAGAGGCGCCCGGTCCAAAGCCGGAGAGCATCGGATCGCCGTTGGGGATCAGCGGGGAGCCCGGGTAGGGGAGTGCGGGTGTCGCGTTGACCTTGGCGGGCGCCTCGGCACGCGGGGCATACACGGTGCCACCGCCGTGCGGCAACACGAATGCCTTGGGCTCAGGCATCGGCGGGAAGCCGACGATCTTGATCTGACCGCCGCGAGTGGACTCAAGCGGATAACCCTCCCGCTTGTCTTCACGACGGATGTAGAAGATCAGCCCGGCGAAGAAGAACCAGAAGACGTAGAGCACGAGCTGGGCGACGTCGACATAGCTGGTGATGGCTGCTGACATGGTGTGACCTCCGTAGGACAAATGGCTAGCCGGTTGGACCGGCCAGGCCGAAGCGCGATGACCACCACAGACCGAGCTCGTTCGGGGGAGCGACGTGCGGGACAATGGCGACCAACGTGGCAGAAGATGCTCTGGATCTCGCTGTGATAGAAACCCCCCTGGCCAATGAAAGCGCCGGCCAACGCCGGGCCGACAGCACCCCGGGGGCGCACGCGCATCGCATCAACGCGCACCGGGGCATCCGGGCGGCAGTCTCGAAGCACGACACTCGACTGCTCATAACGGCACCAACTCCAGTGCCTGCGACGTATAAAAACCAACCGCGATCCGTTTCGTCCGCCGCGTCTGCCAGCCTGCGAGGCGCGGCTCTGCCGCAATCAGCTCTCGCAAGGCATGGCCGGAAACCGGCTCGATTGCGGGCGCACGGTTGCCCCGCGGAAAGAACCGGCCGACGCCGTGCATCAGCGCAAGGGCAGCCGTCCTTGGCGCGAAGGTGAACAGGATCGAGTGGCTGGCTCGCCCGGCCAACTCGGCAAGCACCCTCACGACATCCGAGGGGACGTAGTGGATCAACGAATCCATGGCGACCACGTGGTCGAATCGGCCATGGGCCGGATCGAGCATGTCGCCGGCCTCGAACCGCACCGACCCGGGACCCAAGTTCGCCGGCGTGCGTTCGCGCGCGATCTCGATCAGGGTCGGTGCCACATCGATCGCAAGGACCTCGGCGCCACGCCACGCCGCCTCCAAGGCCAAGGCCCCGGTCCCGCACCCGGCGTCGAGCAGGCGCTTGCCCGAGAGATCGGACGGCAACCAATCGAGAAGGGTCGCACGCATCTCCTCGCGGCCCGCGCGCACGGTCGCCCGAATCCGGCTGACCTTGGCGTCGGAGGTAAGCTTGGTCCAGGCGTCGGCAGCAGTGCGATCGAAATAGGTTTCGATCTGCGAGCGGCGCTCCTGATACGACCCGTTAGCCATCAATCGAACCCTAAGAAGTCGAAGATGTCGCGATCGCGCATGGGCTCCGCCGCCAGCGGCTCGGTGCCTTCCCAGAGCATCGCGGCGAGTCGCAAATACTCGTCCTTGGCGGCCGCCAGGCCGGGGGCGTCGTCCATCTCAAACAGGGTCGACTTTCTCAGGCGGCTCCGCCGAATGACATCGAGATCCGGCAGATGGGCGAGCCGCTTGAGACCGACCGCGGCATTGAAGCGATCGATCTCGTCGGTCTCGACGCTGCGATTGGCGATCACGCCGCCGATCCGCACCCCGTAGTGTTTTGCTTTCGCCTGGATCGCGGCTGCAATGCGGTTCATCGCGAAGATCGAGTCGAAGTCGTTCGCCGTCACGATCAGGGCCCGCTCGGCATGCTGCAGGGGCGCCGCGAACCCGCCGCAGACCACGTCACCGAGCACATCGAAGACCACCACGTCGGTGTCCTCGAGCAGGTGATGCTGCTTGAGAAGCTTGACCGTCTGACCAACGACATAGCCGCCGCAGCCGGTCCCGGCAGGCGGACCCCCGGCTTCGACGCACATCACGCCGTTATAGCCTTCGTAGACATAGTCGTCGGGGCGCAGCTCCTCGGCGTGAAAATCCACCGATTCCAGGATGTCGATGACCGTCGGCACCAGACACTTGGTGAGGGTGAAGGTCGAGTCGTGCTTCGGGTCACAGCCAATCTGCAGGACCCTTTTGCCGAGCTTCGAGAAGGCCACCGAGAGGTTCGACGAGGTCGTGCTCTTCCCGATCCCACCCTTACCGTAGACGGCAAAAACCTTCGCGGTATCGATCCGAATGTCCGGGTCGAGCTGGACCTGGACGCTCCCCTCGCCGTCCGGACGCTTGGGGAAGTCGCCGAGCATGCCGGCGGGAATCTCTTGACTCGTCACGCCGCGGCCTCCTCGACGACCCCCTCCAGACGGTCTTCGAGCTCCTCGCCGGCCTGCCGCAGGGCTTCGAGCGTCGCCGCGTCGGGTGACCAGTAGTTGCGCTCATGCGCCTCGATGAGCCGGCTCGCAACCTTGGCCGATGCCGTCGGATTCAGTTGCGCGAGCCGCTTGCGCATCTCCTCGTCCAGCACGTAGGTCTCGGTGAGCTGCTGATAGACCCAGGGCGCCACCTGCCCGGTGGTGGCCGACCAGCCCATGGTGTTGGTCACATGCACCTCGATCTGGCGCACGCCCTCGTAGCCATGCTTGAGCATGCCCTCATACCACTTCGGATTCAGCATGCGGGTACGCGTCTCGAGCGCGACCTGCTCGGCCAGCGTGCGAACGACGCCATCGCCTCGGGTCTGGTCACCGATGTAGACCGGGACATCGTCACCCTTGAAACGCCCGACTGCACGCGTGATCCCACCGAGGGTGTCGAAGTAGTGATCCACCGTCGTCACACCCAGCTCGACTGAATCCAGATTCTGATAAGCGAGTTGGACGGTGGAGAGCACGCTCTTCAAGAGCTCCGCCTGACGGACCGGTTGTCCGGAACGGCCGTAAGCGAAGCACTTGCGCCGTGTATAGGTCTCCGCAAGCTCATCCTCCCCATCCCAGCGGCTGCTGTCGACCAGATAGTTCACGTTCGCGCCGTACGCGCCGTCTGCATTGCTGAAGACGCGCAGCGCGGCGGTCTCCAGATCGCAGCCCTGCGCCTCTTGATAGGCCACAGCATGCTTGCGCACGAAGTTTCGCTCCATCGGCTCGTCGGCCTGGGCGGCGAGAAAAGACGCCTCCGCCAACAGACGGGTCTGCAAGGGCAGCAGATCCCGGAAGATACCCGACAAGGTCATGACCACGTCCACCCGCGGACGACCCAGATCCTCGAGCGGGATCAAGGTGGCACCTGCAAGACGGCCGTAGGCATCGAAACGCGGACGCGCACCGATCAGGGCCAGTGCTTGACCGATGGGACCGCCCTCGGTCTTGAGGTTGTCGGTCCCCCAGAGGACCAGGGCAATCGTCTCGGGGAATCCATTGCCCTCGGACATGTGCCGCTCGATCAGACGGTCCGCCTGGCGCGCACCATCTTTAACCGCATAGGCACTCGGGAGACGGAAGGGATCGAATCCATGCAGGTTCCGCCCGGTCGGCAGAATCGCCGGCGTCCGCAGCAGATCACCGCCCGGCGCGGGCCGAATGAAGCCGCCGTCGAGCGCGTGCAGGATCGCCGGGGTCTCGGTGTCCTGGACGAGCAGCCGGTCGGTCTCGACGAGCTCGCGAAACAACTCGAGGTTCTGCGCGTCGACCGCCATGCCCCCGGCCCTGAGCGCCTTCTCGGGTGACCTGCCGGCGACCAGCGCGGCCACGGCGCCCCGCGCCGGATGCATGTCCTTGGACGCCTCGGCCACTGCGAGCAGCAGGTCGAGGCGCTCCTCCTCCGTCGGCGCCTCACCGACGACATGGAGGCCATGGGGAATCAGGGTGTACTCGAGCTCCAGGACCTTCTCGTGGAGCTTGGCGATCTCCGAATCGGAATGGGAATTGGCATCCCCGCTCCACGCCGGCTCGAGCTGGGCCAGCTCAAGCTCGGCGGCTTGGGCCTGGATCAGCTCGGCAAGCTGGGTGCGCTCCTCCTCCTCCCCGGGAGGCAGACTGCGCCAGCGTTCCATCGACCCCTTCAGGTCGATCAGGCCCTTGTAGAGCCCGGCATGGGCGATCGGCGGGGTGATATAGCTGATCAGGGTCGCCGCCGCACGCCGCTTGGCGATCGTCCCTTCGGATGGGTTGTTCGAGGCGTAGAGATAGATGTTCGGCAGGTCCGTGATCAGTCGATCCGGCCAACAGGTGCCGGAGAGGCCGGCCTGCTTGCCTGGCATGAACTCCAGGGCACCGTGCGTCCCGAAGTGCAGCACGGCGTGCGCGCCAAAGTCGTCGCGGATCCAGCGATAGAAGGCCGAGAAGGCATGGGTCGGGGTGAACCCCTTTTCGAACAGCAGACGCATGGGGTCGCCTTCATAGCCGAAGGCCGGCTGAATCCCGACAAAGACATTGCCGAACTGGGCGCCGAGCACGAACAGCGAGCCGCCATCGGTCTGCTGCTTGCCAGGCGCCGCACCCCATTGCTGCTCGATCTCCGTCAGCCAGGGCTCGCGCCGAACATGATCGTCGACCGGGATCCGGACGTGGACGTTGGCATGGGCACCGAAGCGCGCAGCGTTGCCGTTGACGATCCGCTCCCGCAGCTCATCGATGTCTGCCGGCAACTCGACGCCATAACCCTCCGCGCGCATCGCCCGCAAGGTCCGATAGAGTGAGGCAAAGACCGACAGATAGGCCGCGGTCCCGGTATTGCCGGCATTGGGCGGAAAATTGAACAGGACCACGGCCACCTTGCGTTCGGCACGCTTGGTGCGGCGCAGTCGCACCAAGCGCTCGACCCGCGCGGCCAACCGTTGCGCCCGCTCGCCATGCGCCTGCATGTCGCGCGCGCCCTCGGAGGAACCCCCACCGTTGCGACCGCCATAGACCATGGAGCCGGTCGCTCCGTCGAGCTCGGGGATCGCAACCATCATCGTCGCCTCGACGGCCAGCAAGCCCTGGCTCGACCCCTCCCACTGATCGACACTCTGGAACTCGACTGCCAGTGTCGAAAGATAGGGGACGTCGAGACGGACCAGCATCTCCTCGGCCGCCTTGGCGTCGTTGTAGGCGGGTCCACCCACCAGGGAGAACCCGGTGAGTGAGATCACCGCATCGACGCTCGCATGTCCGTCCTTGATGAAAAACCGCTCGATCGCCGGGCGCGCGTCAAGGCCGCTCGCGAAGGCTGGCACCACCTCAAGCCCGCGCGACTCGAGCGCCTCGATGACGCCGTCGTAGTGGGCAGCGTTCCCGGCGAGGACGTAAGAGCGCATCAATAAGAGACCGACTCGACCCGATGCGCGGCCGCTCACGCCCGGCAGGCTCGCCAGCTGATCGGCGATGCGTCCTTTCATTCTCGGGTGATAGATGCCGACATCCGGGTACTCGACCGGCGGGGCGGCCTTGATCGTCCCGCGCAGATGGCGCCGGGGGCCGTCGGCATAGCGGTCGACCAGGAATCGGATCATGTTGCCGAGGTTCTCGTCCGAACCGGCCAACCAGTACTGGAGCGTCAGGAAGTAGGCCCGAACGTCTTGGGCGGTGCCCGGGATGAAGCGCAGCAGCTTGGGGATCCGACGCAGCATCGACATCTGCTGGGCCCCGGCGCTCTGCTTGCGCTCCTTGCTGCCTCTCAGCCGTTTCAGCAGGGCCATCGGACCGCCCGGCGAGCCATCCATCTTGAAGCCGCCGAGCCGCGTCATTTTCATCAGCTCACCGGCCGACATGCAGACGATCATGGCATCGCAGTCATTACGACGCGCCGCCAAGGCCGGCAGGATGGGTTTGAAATGCTCCTCCATCACCAGCATCGTGATCATGATGAGATGACCCTCGGCGATGTCCTGTCGACAGCGCTCCAGGGCATCGGGATCATCGGCCCATTCGGTCGCGGCATGCAGGCTGATCTTTAGACCAGGGAGCTCGCGCTGCAATGACGGACGCGCGCGCTCGGTCGTACCAGCCAGATGGCCGTCCAGATTCACGATGACCACGTGAACCGGCGTGATGTCGGGGGTCGAGGCGCGCTTGTCAGCGGCCGAAGTGCGCTTTGGCATCGTAGAGCGTCTCCACAGTAATCGTCTGGATCCCCTGCTCCTCTGCGAAGCGCTCGGTATTGCGACGCGCCTTGCCGCGCACGAAGAACGGGATCTTCTTCAGCTCCTGCTCGGCTTCCGGTGCCCAAATCGTGGCGGAAGCGCCAGCCTGAGCCTGCGCGTCCACCGGTTCAAGTGCAGCCCCGGCCGACCGACCGGCAGCCGGCCGCGGGCCGAGATGCGACGGCATCGCCGCGTCATGGAACTCGAAGTCCTCCCGAAACATGGTGATCAGGTGCTCCTCGAGCCCCATCATCAGCGGATGGACCCAGGTGTCGAAAAGCACATTGGCACCTTCGAACCCCATCTGTGGCGCATAGCGAGCCGGAAAGTCCTGCACGTGCACCGGTGCCGAGATCACGGCACACGGGATGCCCAGCCGCTTGGCGATGTGCCGTTCCATCTGGGTGCCGAGCATCAACTCGGGCTGAAGCTCCGACGCTCGGGCCTCGACTTCCAGGTAGTCATCCGTGATCAACGGCTCGACGCCGTAGCGGTGTGCGCACGCCCGAACGTCGCGGGCGAACTCGCGCGCATAGGTGCCCACGCCGACCACCGTGAAACCCAGCTCCTCCGCGCAGATGCGGGCCGCAGCGGCGGCGTGGGTCGCATCCGCGAAGATGAACACGCGCTTTCCGGTGAGGTAGGTCGAGTCGACGGATCGCGAGTACCAAGGCATTCTAGACCAATTCGCGGCCTTGGCATCCCCCACGTCGATCTCAGCGACGCGCCCGACCTCTTGCAGGAAATCCCGGGTCGCACCGATCCCGATCGGCACCGTCTTGACGGTCGGCTGTCCGAACATGCGTTCCAGCCAGTGACAGGCCTGATCGGCCGTCTCGGGATACAGGCAGACATTGAAATCCGCCTCGGGGATCCGGAGCAAATCCTCAGGGCTGGCCCCCAGCGGCGCGACCACATGGACATCGACACCGACCGAGGCAAGAAGCCGGGAGACCTCCGTGACATCGTCGCGGCAGCGGAAACCCAGCGCGGTCGGGCCAAGCAGGTTGGCCCGAGGACGTCGCTCGGCCGGCCTCGGCTCAGGCCGACGTCCCGCGTCTGGGACCCGAGGCTTGAGGAGGCCCCGGATCAGCTGATAAAAGGTCTCGTTGGCGCCCCAACCCTCCTTGCGCACATAGGCCGGCAACTCCAGTGGCAGCACCGGGATGGGCAGACCCATGCCGCGCGCCAGCGCACCCGCTTGGTCTTGGATCAACTCGGCCGTGCAGGCCTCGCCGACGAGGAGCACGCGAGGCGAGAACCGCTCATAGGCCTCGGTGACGCTGGCCTTCACCAACTGCGCGGTATCCCCGCCGAGCTCGCGCGCCTGGAAGGTTGTATAGGTCACGGGGGGACGCCGGTCACGCCGCTCGATCATGGTGAAGAGCAGATCGGCGTAGGTGTCGCCTTGGGGCGCATGCAGGACCAAATGGACCCCCTGCATGGATGCGGCGACACGCATCGCGCCGATATGCGGTGGACCCTCGTATGTCCAGAGCGTGAGCTGCATGACGTCAGATCCGCAGCAACGCATCGCGCCGCAGCGGCCGCGCGAAGAGCTCGGCCAGATCCGCAGCCTGATCGAAGCCATGCACCGGCGTGAACACGAGCTCGATGGACCATTTGGTCCGCAGACCCTCGGCCTCGAGCGGATTGGCGAGACCGAGACCGCAAACGGTGATATCGGGCCGATCGGAACGCACCCGGTCGAGTTGGCGATCGAGGTCCTGACCCTCGGTCAGACGAACCCCGCTTGGCAACAGAGCCAGCTCGTCCATCATCAACTGTCGATCGAGATAGGGCGTGGCAACCTCCACCAGTTCCATGCCGCATTCACGATGAAGGAAACGCGCTAACGGGATCTCGAGCTGCGAATCCGGCAGGAAGCTGATGCGTTTGCCTGCCAGCATCGCACGCTGATGCGCCAGCCCGCGCTCGGCGCGCGCGACCGCAGGCGCCATGGCAGCGTCGAAGACCGCCGGCGACACGCCCCAGTCATCGGCCGCGGCACGGAGCCAACCAAGCGTCCCCTCGATGCCGAACGGATAGGGTGCGGACAGCAAGCGCGCCCCTCGCGCCAGACAGGCCCGTGCGCTCTCCCCTAAAAAGGGCTGGGCCAGCAGGACCGAGGTCCCGCTGCCCAGGGGAGGGAAATCGGCGGTGTGACGCGGCGGCAGAAACGACACCGGAGAGATGCCCAACTCGGCGAAGAGACGACCGAATTGGTCTTCCACCACGTCGGGCAAGGTCCCGACCACCAGGAGGGAGCGCTCCCCTTGGGGCAGCGGCGGAAGCTCGGGGACCAGCGCCTTCAGGCAGGCGTCCTCCCCCTGCGTGAAGGTCGTTTCCAGACCGCTCGCCGAGTAGTCGATGATGCGGACCCGTCCGCGATAGACGACGGAGAGACGCTCGGCGGCCTTCGCCAGATCGAGCTTGATGACCTCGGAAGGACATGAACCCACGAGAAACAGGGTGCCGAGGTCGGGACGCCGGTCGAGGACCTCGCCGACGACACGGTCCAGCTCCTGGTTGCAGTCGGCCAGACCGGCAAGATCGCGCTCCTGGAGGATCGCCGTGGCGAACCTCGGCTCGGCGAAGATCATGACCCCGGCAGCGGATTGCAGGAGGTGCGCGCAGGTCCGCGAGCCGATCACCAGGAAGAAGGCGTCTTGGATCTTGCGATGCAGCCATACAATCCCGGCAAGACCACAGAAGACATGCCGTTGCCCCCGCTCGCGCGCAACGACCGGGAGATCGTTGCCGGGGGCCGAGTCGCGGCGGGCTGCCCGCGGGGCGGTCATTCGGCAACCTCGGCGAGAGCACTCCCATCTCCCGCTCGATCGAGCCGCGCCGCGCGGAGCTTGATCAGAAACTGCGTCGCGTTGATCACATAGGCCGCGTAGGCGGCCAGTGCCAGCCACATGAGCCCCCGCGTATCCAGTACGCCGGTCGCCAAGGCGATCAGGTAAGCGGTATGGAGGGCCAGCACCAACATGCTGAAGACGTCCTCCCAGAAGAAGACAGGTGCAAACAGATAGCGACCGAAGACCTGGCGCTCCCAGATCGCGCCGGTAATCATGATGGCGTAGAGTACGAGCGTCTTGAAGACGATCGAGATGGTGGCGATCCCCTCGCCTTCCCCCGTCGCCAAATAGCGCAGGACCAGATAGAGACTGACCAAGAAGACCAAAAACTGAACCGGCGCCAGGATGGCCTGCACCAGGGTCCAGGGAGATTGGTCTCGGCGGCGACGCTCCTCCGGGGTATACAGCGGTCGTCGCTTCACCGGTTTGGCTCGAGAGTGGCTCATCAGAACGGTCTTTTTGGTTATCATCCGCCGTCTCGTTTCGACATAAGACGAATCTAGTCCGCTTTCAGGGGTGCGTCAACCAAACTTTACGTAAACCTGACTTGACAACCCTGCGCCAGGTACCACAATAGGGTAGCGAGCCCGAAGTACGTTGGACTGGTGCCTCTCGATGCGATCAGGCCGGAGGCGCTCTAATCGAGGGCGTCTGCCGGCCGTCGCATCCCATCCCCGCTCGGGCCCCGCAAGATGGCGGGACTGCGGCGATCCCTCGCGGGTCGGCTCCGTAGCCCGCACCAAGCGTGTCGGCGTGGTTTCGTTGACGACATTCGACCCCAAGCAGCGCGAGCGGTATATCTCTCGGGACTAGAGAACGATCACCAGATCGACACGGATCCGGCGACAGCCGGAAGCCGGGTCGAGTGCTCACTACCGATACCGCACGGTGTTGAGTTAGCGGCATGCCGAAAGCCATGTCGAGGCCCGGGGATCGTCCCTGCGAGCCAGGCCGCCGCCGACCCCACCGATGGGTCGACTGGGCACGCACAGAGATGGTGGAGGGTCTGGTCGCCGTGAGTCCGTTCAGAGCCCCGAATGAATCACTCGGTGTCCTCGATGCCGAGACGGCCGCGGCGCTGATCGAAGGCGCGACCGACATCGCTGTCGTGGTCGATCAGACGGGAACCGTGCGCGACATGGCCTACGGCAGCGAGGAGCTGTCCACCGAGCTCTGCAACGACTGGATCGGGCAAAGCTGGCTCGCCACCGCGCTCCCCGAGAGCCGGGCAAACCTTGAGGACCTCCTGAGGGAGGCGCGCGGCCGCCACGTCACGCGTTGGCGACAGGTGAGCCATCCATCCGTCCGCGGCACCGATGTCACAATCCAATACCGGGCAGTTTGCATCGGGACCCGCATCGTGGCGCTGGGGCGCAATCTGCAGGGAATGGCCGCGCTGCAACAGCAGCTGGTCGACGCTCAGCAGGCCTTGGAGCGCGATTACTGGCGCTTCCGTCAGGTTGAGACACGGTACAGGCTCCTATTCCGGATGGTCTCCGAAGCGATCCTCATCATCGATGCGCCGACGCAACGGGTTGTGGAAGCAAACCCGGCGGCGGGCCAGCTGCTCGGCGAGTCGCCGAGCCGGGTCATCGGCCGACCTTTCCCGGAGGGGTTCGACTCGGACAGCACGCAGGCGATCAACGGTCTGCTGGCGGGTGTGCGCGCCGCCGGTCGGGCCGACGACGTGCGGGCTCGACTAGCCGACGGCCTTCAGGAGTTCCTGGTGTCAGCCTCGCTGCTCCGCCAGGAGAACCTGTCGTTCCTCCTGGTGCGCCTCTCGCCGCTGCTCGCTGATGTCTCGGCGGCGGCCCTGCCCGAGAACCGGGCGCGTTATCTGCGGGTCTTGGAGAATGCGCCCGACTGTGTTGTCATCACCGATGCCGACGGGCGGGTCCTCAGCGCCAACAACACCTTTCTCGCCCTGACCGAGGTCGCGACCGAGCAGCAGGCCAGAGGCGAGTCACTCGACCGCTGGCTCGGCCGCCCGGGGGTCGACCTCAATGTCCTGATGGCAAACCTGCGTCAGCATGATACGGTTCGACTCTTCGCGACGACGCTGCGCGGCGAGTACGGGTCCACCACCGACATCGAGATCTCGGCCGCGGCGGTCCGCAACGGCGAGCGCCCATACTTCGGTTTTTTCATCCGAGACGTCGGCCGCCGACTCAACGCCGAACAACCCTCTGGCCCCGAGCAGCCGCGATGGCTTGACCAGCTCACGGACCGGGTCGGGCGGGTTCCGCTCAAGGAGCTCGTGCGAGAGTCGACCGACACCATCGAGCGGCTTTGTATCGAGGCAGCACTCAAGCTGACGGGCGATAATCGAGCCTCTGCGGCGGAGCTGCTGGGCTTGAGCCGCCAAAGCCTATACGTCAAAATCGACCGCTACGGTATTACCGATCAATCAGCCGGTGCATCGGCGTCAGACAACAAGTGAGCGGCATGAATCGAAGCGCGTTATCCGGTGCGTCGACCGCCCGGCCATCGATGCCCGCGATCTTGGAGGTATCCCACCCGATCACATGGTTCCCGCCCATGTGGGCATTCGGTTGCGGCGTCGTATCCTCGGGCGCACCCATCCTCCAACAGTGGTGGCTTGGCGTTGCCGGCATCGTGCTGGCCGGACCCCTGATGTGCGGGACGAGCCAGGTCGTCAACGACTGGTACGATCGGCACGTCGATGCCATCAACGAGCCAGGCCGACCCATCCCGTCCGGTCGAATCCCCGGGCGCTGGGGACTCTATCTGGCGCTGATCTGGACCTCCGTCTCTTTGCTCCTGGCCTGGCTGCTCGGCCCCTGGGTATTCAGTGCGGCCCTGCTCGGCATGGTGCTCGCCTGGGCCTACAGTGCACCCCCGCTCCGCCTGAAGGGAAACGGTTGGTGGGGCAACTTGGCCGTCGGCTTCTCTTACGAAGGGCTGGCCTGGGTGACCGGGGCCGCGGTGATGCTCGGCGGCGCCATGCCGGACTGGAGGACCCTCCTGCTGGCAGCCCTTTACAGTCTGGGCGCGCATGGCATTATGACCCTGAACGACTTCAAGGCGATCGAGGGGGACAAGCAGATGAACGTTCGTTCTCTGCCGGTTCAGCTCGGGGCCGAGGGGGCCGCTCGTGTGGCCAGCCTCGTGATGGCGGTGCCGCAGGTGCTGGTGATCGCTTTGTTGTTCGCGTGGGGCAAACCGGCCCACGCGAGCGCCGTCGGTGTCATTTTGTTGATCCAGTTGATCCTGATGATTCGTTTCCTGCGCAGTCCGCGGGAGCGTGCGACCTGGTTCAGCGGGCTTGGCGTCAGCGTCTACGTGATCGGTATGATGGTCAGCGCGTTCGCCGTTCGCGGACTCCAGCCTTGAGCCTCGCCTTGCCGGGACGGGGGGCGACCTTCGCCGGGGAGCCGACGCTCACCCGGATCACCGCGGACAGACGTCTCACCCGAGGGGCTGTTCGCCACCGTCGACCGGCGGAGATCGACCAGGCCAAAGACCCCGACCGGCGCGGCGCCGGACAGAATCGATCCTCACCACCATTTTGCGGATCGCGGCGAAACGCGTCGCATATCAAGCTCAAGGCAGGTATCCAATGACGCACCTTGACACCTTCGACGTGGTCGTGGTCGGCGGCGGCCCGGCTGGCGCAACCGCGGCCACAGACCTCTCCCGGCTCGGTCATCGCGTCCTCCTTCTCGACCGGGGCGGGCGCATCAAGCCCTGCGGTGGGGCAATCCCGCCGCAGGCGATGCGGGAGTTCGCGATCCCAGAGTCGATGTTGGCAAATCAGGTCAGTTCCGCACGCATGGTCTCGCCTTCCGACCAGCGGGTCGACATGCCCATCAACGGCGGATATGTCGGAATGGTGGATCGCGAGCATTTCGACGAGTGGCTGAGAGAACGCGCCGCAGAGGCCGGCGCCGAACGGCGCACCGGGACTTTCGAGAAGGTCGAGCGCGACACCGATGGCATCGCGGTTATCCGCTATCGCCCAGGGCTCGGACGTAGCGGGAGCGAATCCGAGGGGGTGCGCGCCCGTGCCGTCATCGGGGCAGATGGCGCGCACTCGGCGGTCGCGAGGCAATGCATCCCGGGGGCGGAGGAGATGAAGTATGTCGCCGCCTATCATGAGATCGTGCGCACGCCGGCGAACGGTGGCGCTGCGGACTTCGATGGCGCGCGCTGCGACGTGTACTACCAGGGGGACATCTCCCCCGATTTCTACGGGTGGGTATTCCCCCATGGGGAGACGACCAGCGTCGGGGTGGGGACTGCAGTCGAAGGATTCTCACTACGTTCAGCGACCGCCGAGCTGCGCCGTCGGGCCGGCCTCGAGGAGGCCGAGACGTTGCGCCGCGAAGGCGCGCCCATCCCGCTCAAGCCTCTGCGCCGTTGGGACGATGGGCGAGACTTGGTGCTTGCGGGCGATGCCGCAGGGGTTGTGGCACCTGCTTCCGGCGAGGGGATCTATTACGCGCTGGTCGGCGGGCGCCTCGCCGCAGAGGCGGTCGAGACGTTTCTCGCGACAGGCGATCCAGGTGCCCTGAAGGGCGCCCGCGAGCGCTTCATGAAGGCTCACGGCAAGGTGTTCTGGGTGCTGGGAATGATGCAGCACTTCTGGTACGCGAGCGATAAACGTCGCGAGCGTTTCGTCAGTATCTGCAAGGACCCTGATGTTCAGTATCTCACCTGGGAGGCCTACATGAACAAGCGCCTGGTGCGCGCGCGACCGGGCGCTCATCTGCGGATTTTCTTCAAGGACCTGGCGCACCTCCTGGGAGTCGTCTCCGCGCGTTGAGGCGGCGCCGGGCCCGCCACCCAGCTGAGCATGGCAGACATGGCCGAGCTCTTTGCAAGCGGGGCCTTGATCGACCTGATCCTCGGATTGGTGCTGATCGAGGCCGTCGTCCTCACCGTGGTTCACCGGTTCACCGGCAGGGGCGTCGCGCCTCGCGACCTGTTTGGCATGTTGCTCGCCGGTGTGTTCCTGCTGCTGGCTGTGCGTGCGGCCCTGGTGGGCGCCGACTGGGGCTGGGTCGGCCTCTGGCTGATGCTCTCCCTGCTGGCGCATCTGGCCGACGTGTCGGTACGTTGGATGCACTAACCCAACCGCGTCAGTGGCGAGGGTTCGTCTCGCCGTTCTTGCTCGCTGACAAATACCAGACGAGGTGCTACAAGAGCTGGGGCGCTCGCTCGACCGATGTCCGGACAGCCTCGAGGACGCGATCTGAGCGATCGACCGGCGGGCCCGCGGGTGCGATCTCGACGATCAGTCCACCAGCGGGCGGATCCACTGCTCGGTGCAGCCGATACCCTCATCGAACCCAGGATCTGATGTAAACTTATCGCCTGGCATGCATGCCCCAGAGGTCGTCAATGCCGGCGCAGCACCCGGCAGCGCGAGGTCTGGATCACCGCATTCAGGCCCGTCCGGGGAGCGACCGCTGAGATGACGCGGCGCGCACCTCGCCAATGCCCTCGTAGCTCAGTTGGATAGAGCGATCGCCTCCTAAGCGGTAGGTCACAGGTTCAAATCCTGTCGAGGGCACCAATTCGTCCCGCATCGAGGCATTCGATCCGCAGCCTTCAGTGGCTTGGCGCACCCAGCGCGCCACGCCGGGTATCACGACCTCCCTTCATTGCCCGGTGGATCCTTCCCCACCGGCGACCTCGACCAGCCCGCGCAGAACCAGATCGGGTATCCATCGGCATGGGCGATCTATCGCCGGGATCAGGCGCCGGGCATCCCCACCGGTGAGGACCAGTCTCGGTTGGGAGCGCGCCTCTGAAGCGAGCCGATCATAGAGCCGGTCTGCCAGCGCGGCGATCGCGTGCAGGCTGCCTGCGGCGACGGCCGGGCCGGTGTCTGCAGCCCAAGGCGCATCCGTTGGCTCCGCCTCGATCCGTGGGATGCGGGTGCCAGCGAGAAGACTCGCTCGCATCATCTCGATCCCTGGGAGGATCAAGCCCCCAATGTGCTGCCCATCGGCAAGCAACAGGTCGAAGGTGGCCGCCGTGCCGGCGTCCAAGATGAGGGCGGCCTCACCGAGCAGTCGATGGGCGGCGATCAGGGCGAGCCAGCGGTCGACTCCGAGCCGCTCCGGTTCTGAGTAGGCGATCCGCAGCGCGCCGAAGGTTGCTCGCGTGCGAATGTATTCCACCTCACGGCGCCAATAGGCGCGAGTCACTCGGGAGATCGCGGACGCGATCGCGGCACCGCCCACGTTGCTGGCCAAGACACGCACCGGCGCATCCAGCCGCTCCCATTCTGCCAACAGATCAAGCGGAGCCGCGCCACCGTGACGCACAACCCGGGTCTCCCCGGGAGGTCCTCCGTCGGAAAGCGCCCAGCGCAGGCTGGTGTTGCCGATGTCGAGCAGCAGCATCATGACTCGTCCCACCGATCCGGTCTCAGGCTGACCTCTCCAGCGTGAAAGCGCCTCTCCCCTTCCGCCGTCATGAGTCGCAGGGCGCCATCCGGGGCGATCCCCGTTGCGATGCCCCGGATCACGCGGTCGCCCAGCAACAGGGTCACGGGCTCGCCTCGGAACAGATCGAAATCCTCCCAGAGCTGCAGGAACGGCGTGAGTCCCTCGTGGCCGAACCGGGTCAGGGCATCGATCAGCGCATCGATGACCCGCGCGGCAATGGCGTTGCGACTGAAGCCGGTCCCACCGAGCGCCTCCTGAAGGTCGACCCAGGGCTGATCGATGGTCCGACCTTGCTCGGGCGCCATGCGCAGATTGATCCCGACTCCGACAACAAGGGCGCAGGGGCCTTGAGCCTCTCCAGCTAACTCCAAGAGCATCCCGCCAAGCTTGCGCCGCCGCCAGACCAGGTCGTTCGGCCATTTGAGCGCGAGCCCACGGACACCGGCGCGCCTTAACACATCCGCCACCACGGCCCCAGCGGCCAGGCTGAAACCGCCCAGCGTCGCCGGAGCCGCGAAGGAGCGCCAGAGTACCGACAGATAGAGATTCGCCCCGAAAGGTGAGATCCAGGGACGCCCGAGCCGACCGCGTCCGGCGGTCTGGCGCTCGGCCAAACAGCATGTCGCAGAGGCCGCCCCTGCCGCAACCTCGCCCATCAAGTGGCGATTGGTGGAGTCGATCTGCCGGTGGATCTCCAGGCGTGCGATGGCACGCCGTCCCCGGGGCGAGAGATCCCGGAGAATCCGCTCCGGATCAAGCAGCTCAACGGGTCGCTGAAGCCGATATCCCTGCCCACGAACGGACTCCAGTGGGAGTCCCAGTCGATCACATGATCTCCGCAACGCCTTCCAGACCGCTGCTCGGGTCATACCCAGCCGCTCGGCGATCGCCTCACCCGAGTGGAGCTCGCCGTCGGCCAGCAGCCTGATCAGATCGAACTCGCGATCCACGTCGCCTCAGGTCGCGCTCGTGAGCCAACTGGAGCGCGCGAGCAGGGCGGCCTCAGGCGCCGAATCCAAGAGCATCAGGTCGCAGGTATCCGCCTTCGAGGGAGTGGGGAAGGCGACCACCTGGAGCAGCTCGTCACGCCGGAACAAGTGGACCGTCACGCCCCCTCCATCGGCTGCAGCGCGCGCGACCAGTGCATCCATGTTCTCCGCGGTGGCCCGAAGGGCGTCGACTGCAACGATGATGTCACCCGGGGCGATGCCCGCGCGCTCGCCGGCACCGTCCCCGATCACGTTCTGAACGATCGCCTCGCGGCTGCCCGGACGGAGGCGCACATCGAGTGTGGGACGCGCCGCCGCGCTGTCGAATCGCTCGACACAGCCACCCAGGTCGTTGGGTCCATTGGACGGCCGAAGCCGCAGTCCAATCCCGACACTGCACAATGGATCCGCAAGGTTTAGATCCGAGGTCCCGTCGAGCACCTCCGCAAAGAAGCCGTCCAGATCGAGCCCCGAGACGCGGCTCGCCGCCGCCTCGACACCGCGCTCAGACACACCGACACCAGTGCGGCCATGCCGGACCCAGAGCTCACGCATCACGTCATCGAGCGAGGCTGCGCCCCCTGTGCCTTGGCGGATCGTCAGATCCAGGGACAGCGCCACCAGCGCACCCTTGATGTAATAGCTCACGACGGCGTTTGGGGCATTCTCGTCCTGTTTGTAGAGCTTGATCCAAGCGTCAAAGCTTGACTCAGCCAGCGTCTGGACCTCGCGTCCGGGCGTGCGCATCATGCGCGTGATGGTCGCGGCGAGCATCCCGAGATAGGTCTTGGAATCAATGCAGCCGCTGCGGAGCAGGGCGAGCTCATCGTAGTAGGAGGTGATGCCTTCGAAGGCCCAGAGCGTGCGGGTGTGCGCCTCCCGACTCAGGTCGCCTTCCATGAGCGCCTGCGGCCGGATCCGCCTGACATGCCAGAGGTGAAAGTATTCATGACTGCAGAGCCCGAGGAAGCGCACGTAAGACTCCGCAGGCTTCTCCTCGTCTGCGTGGGGCAGATCCTCGCGCGAGCAGATCAGGCTGGCGGAAAACCGATGCTCCAGACCACCATAGCCCTCCCCGAGGGCGGTCACGAGAAAGAGATAGCGGTCAATCGGCAATTCACGGAAGAGTCCCGCGTGCTCGGCACAGACTCGGGCGAGATCGCGCGCCAGCCGCGCTTGGTCGGCGCGTTGACGACCCGATATCGCGATGCGATGGGGCACACCTCCAACATCAAACGCGATCTCTTTGAATCGGCCCATCTCGACCGGATGATCGATTAGATCTTCATAGCTGTCGGCTCGATAAAGACCGTAACCGCGGGAATCAACCAGCTCCGGCTGGAGGCTGGTCGCGACTCGCCAGTCCTCATAAGCAGGCCCTTCCGGCGGCAGGAGCTCGAGCAGGCAGGGCCGCTCGTCCATCCCGTGAACGCGCAGCAGCAGGTTCGCACCATTGAAGTAGGCATGTGTGGTATCGAGGTGGGCCGTGCGCACCGACAGCTCCCCGGCATAGATCCGGTACTCCACCTTGGTCACGCTGCCGGCTGTTGGGCAGATCCAGGTCTGCTTATCGCATTTCCGACAGTCGAGGGTCCGGCCGTCCGCGGATCGGGCGGCGAGCGTCAGGATATTCTTCGCAAAGTCGCGGATCATGTAGCTGCCCGGGATCCATGCGGGCATGGACAAGGTCAGTCGAGAGCCGCACGGGCGCCGAGGAATGTCGATCTCGACGCGGAAGAGATGGGCTGCAGGAACGGCGGGGCGAATGCGATAGATCAACTCGGCCGACATCGCAACGCCATCCGGTCCACAATTCGGTGGAAGTGGGATAAAGACCTCAGGGCGATCACCCTGAGGTCGCGGTCAGATGTTACCAGCGCGGCCCGCGAGACGGGCGCTCACCACGCGGTTTGGCTTGATTGACCTTCAAGTTTCGACCCTTCAGCGGCGTTTCGTTCAGCCCCTTGATGGCGGCATCGGCCTCGGAATTGTTCGGCATCTCGACGAAGCCAAAGCCCTTCGATTCACCGGTGAACTTGTCGGTGATCAAGTTCACACTCGAGATCTCACCATATGTTGCGAAAGCGCTCCGCAGCTCGTCTTGGGTCACGCCGTAGGCCAGATTGCCAACGTAAATATTCATCATTCAGGAGTTCCGTGAAAGCGCATTGAAGAGAAAATGAGAACGGTCGAAAAATCAATACGCAACTGATTCGACAGTCTTTGTCCCCAACCGTTGGAGACGAAGTCAATTCCAGAGAATCGCTGGGGTGAAGACCGCATCGATCTACGCCCACTGGCGCTGAGAGGACCTTGCCTGCTCTCGCCTCGCGACCCTTGGCCACGGCCCGAAGGCCAGGTGCGGCGACTCCCTAAGGAGATCCTGATCAAATGCCATCCTTGCATCTGATCAGCTCGCGACTCGAAGATGCGACTTGCGAACCGCTTCATTTTCGATCGCTTAGGGCGCTTGAAAATGCCGGGCCGTCCGTGGCCCGGACGGGAAACGCTTTCAATCAGCGTTTCCCCAAGTCAGAGGGGAAGCCACGGCCGCGGCGATCACTGTAGGGGCGCCGAGCCGGCTTAGCCGCCCCTGGCCGTGCCGTCTTCTGTGCCGGTCTACCGGAAACACGGGCGCCCCGTTGCCCCCCAAGACTTGGATCTGCCTCGGTTTCAGGCGGCACGAGAGAGGGCGCAAACCCATCGACCGGCGCCAAGGCGATCTCTTTGCGCAGCAACCGTTGAATCCCGTGGAGCAAACCCCGCTCGTCATGACTGACCAGAGACAACGCATGTCCACCCGTTCCCGCTCGTCCGGTCCTCCCGATGCGGTGCACGTAATCTTCGGCCACATTCGGCAGCTCAAAGTTGACGACCTGGGGCAGATTCGCGATATCCAATCCCCTTGCGGCGATGTCGGTAGCGACCAGTGCCCTGACGCTCCCGCGCTTGAAGTCGTCCAAGGCTCTGGCTCGAGCGGACTGACTTTTGTTCCCGTGGATCGCGGCGGCGGCAATACCTTCGCGCCCGAGGTGCTCCGCAAGACGATTGGCACCGGCCTTGGTGCGCGTGAAGACCAGCACCTGATGCCAGCCTTCGCGATGAAACAGGTGGGCAAGCAACTCCCGTTTGCGGCCTTTGTCGACCGGATGAGCCGCCTGCGTCACCGTCTCCGCGGCAGTATTGCGGCGCGCCACCTCGACGTGCTTCGGCCGGTTCAGCAGGCCATCGGCGAGACGCCTGATGTCATCCGAATAGGTTGCCGAAAACAAGAGATTCTGTCGCCGCTCCGGCAACAGCCGAAGGATGCGTCGAATGTCGTGGATAAATCCCATGTCGAGCATGCGATCGGCCTCGTCGAGGACGAGGATCTCGACTCGCGACAGATCGACGGTCCGGCGACCGGCGTGATCGAGCAGCCGTCCCGGCGTTGCGATGAGCACATCGACGCCTCGCTGCAATTGGTTGACTTGAGGCTGCATCCCAACGCCTCCGAATACGACCCCCGATCGCAAGGACAGATGCAGCCCGTAGGCACGGACTCGCTCGCCGACCTGCGCGGCCAACTCCCGGGTCGGCGTCAATATGAGCGCTCGGGGATGGCGTTGCGGGTGGCCCTTTTCCGACAGTCGTTGCAAGAGCGGCAGGACGAAGGCAGCCGTCTTACCTGTCCCGGTCTGCGCACCGGCTAGCAGATCGTGCCCGGCGAGGATCTCCGGAATCGCCTGGATCTGGATCGGCGTGGGGCGGGCATAACGCTGCGTTGCCACGGCGCGCAACAGGTCGACCCGAAGGCCGAGTAACTCAAATGACATGGAGACTCCTGGAACCGGCCTCAAACCGCGCAATCGCGGGACCGGCCTAGGCGAAAGAAGAAGGGGGCGCCTGTGGGTGATGCCTTGAGACAAGGCGAGGTCAGCCGCGCGACGACACATCGACCGGATGATGTGAAGCGAGGAGTTTACGCGAATGCCAGCATGAAAGCCAGCGGACTTTGCGCCGACTGCTCTTCGTTGGCGCGAGCAGCCGAAAGCGCTCGGGAAGCAGGAAGAACGTCGTTGATTGCGGCGGCACGCGGAGGCGCAGGCGGGTTCAGTCGCCGAGGCGGCCAAACCTGAGAGAACGGTGAAACCGCGCTTCGCTGGGCCACACTGCTTCATGCCCAGCCTGGCCAGGGATCGGAACGGAAAGCGAAAAAATGCCGCTTACTTTTTCCTTCTTTTTCCGCCGCTTACGCGACGGACAATGGCGGGACGTCCTGCCCCGCACGCGAAGCGCTGAATTCTTCAGCGCTTCCCTAACGAGGATATTTCACCACCGGACAACCCCGGACCCTTCGGCGGGTGAGGCCCGCGATTTGGGTTACGACAGCTAGCAAGGGCCGGCGCACCGCCGAAGGAGCGCAGCGATGTCTCTCGCGTCTCTTGAGAGGCACCCCGGCGGGAAACGCCGAATACGTCAGCATTTCCCTACGAGCCTGTCGGACTTGAGCGATCGTCGCGAGCCGAGTGGAAGAGCGAGGCCATTTCGTTCCGGTTTTGAGGCGCAGAGTGGGGGCTATATAACGAAAAAGCGGGGCGACATGGACCGTTGTCCCGCTTCCGTAGCCGATTCATCCTAAGTCCGACAGGCTCCTAGGCATCGGTCGCTTGTAGATAGTTCGCTTTGAAGGCTTCCCGATCCGATTTCGAAGACGGATCGTATCCCTGCTCCTGCATCTTCTGTTTCATCCAGCCGGGCAAGACGCCCCGCACATAGACGTTCTCGGGGTTTTCGGGATCGATGTAGCGCGTATACTGCCGGCCACCCGCCGCAGCTCGCCGTCCCGCGCCGCCGCCCCGCCGCCGCTTGATTTCCACCAGCGGCAGGATCTCATCCAATTCGTAGCCGTATTGCGCGATCAGGTCCCTGATCTGCTGCGCAATCTCTGTTTTTGCTTCTTGACGACGCACTTCCAGCGCACGCTTCAGCTCGGCTTTGCTGCTCTCGATCTCGGCGAGCTGCTGTTTAATTTCGTCGACGCTGAGGTTAGCGTACTCCACGTGAAATACCTCCAAAACGATGAGCAGTGGATCAAAAAAGTGTGCGAATCTGCAATAAACTCACCAAGCATAATTTATGCGATTCGCAATGCTTGTCAAGTAGAACATCCAGAAGGCGTTCTGGATTGCCGAAAGAGGCGGCTGCGGAAGGCCGGACCGAACCTGCCGAGATCGCAAGAAAACCGACCCCCGTCATGATCGAGCGCGCGCGACAGGTTCCAAGTCTCGCTCATTACGGATCAGAAACATCGCATCGCCGTAGCTGAAGAAGCGATAGCGCGATGCCACCGCATGCCGATAGGCATCCATGATGACATGGTGACCCGCGAAGGCCGAGACCAGCATGAGCAATGTCGATTCGGGTAGGTGAAAGTTGGTGATCATTGCGTCGACTGCTCGAAATCGAAAGCCGGGCCGAATGAACAGCCGACTGTCGCCTCGAAAGGGTTTGAGCTCACCGCCGGCTGCGGCGGTCTCGAGACTGCGCACGCTCGTGGTCCCGACGGCAACGATTCGCCCGCCCCGCTGGCGTGCCGAACGCACCTGCTGGCAGACGTCCTCGTTCACCTCGACCCACTCGGCATGCATCTCATGCCGATCGAGGTCGCCCGCTCGGATGGGCTGAAAGGTCCCGGCACCGACATGCAGCGTCACATGGGCGTGTCCAACCCCCATTCCCGCCAGGCGCTCCAGCATGGTCTCGTCGAAATGCAGGCCTGCCGTCGGAGCCGCGACCGCCCCGATCCGACGCGCGTAGACGGTTTGGTACCGCGTCTCGTCGAGTGCGTCATCTGGCCGGCGGATATAGGGAGGCAACGGAAGATGGCCTCGCTTGGACATCAGCGCGGCGAAGGTCGATCCCTCCGAACGCAGTCGAAACAGCCCACCGTCTCGCCCTAGCACGAGGAGCCGCTCCCCCCCCTCGATCTCCACCCGACGTCCCGGTGCGGGCGGCTTACTCGACCGGACGTGCGCCAATGCCTGGTGGGGATGCAGGACCCGCTCGATCAGAACCTCAATGCGACCGCCGGTCTCCTTGCGCCCGAACAAACGCGCACGCATCACCCGCGTGTTATTGAAGATCAGGAGATCGCCCGGTCTCAGCAATTGCGGCAGGTCGGCAAAGGCGAGATCACGCCGCCTCGCGCCTGGGCCGCACGCAGGCCCATCGACCGCCAAGAGGCGCGAGGCCCCGCGGTCGCGCAGCGGCCGCTGCGCGATCAACTCGGCGGGAAGGTCATACTTGAAATCACTGAGACGCATGAGGGCGGACAAGCAAGAAGCTGCCGGACCGCGCACAGGGCTGACGGCTTGCCGGCTCGAGACGTCTGATCGACGCCGGGGCATGATCCCAACCGGACGTTTGACCGCTTCGTACGCCCCGCTGGAGGATTCACAAGAGCAGTCAGGCGGTCTTCGGACCTCTCACCAGTCGGCCGAGGACACCAGGCTCGACTGTGCAGACCCAGCGCGGCAGTTCCCTGACATGGGGCCACTCTCGGGTCGCGTCGCGCCATGCCAGACACGGCGGGGGACTGACCCTGAACGCCGCCCAACCGACACGTCGAGAATGATAGCATCCGGGGCTGTGAGTACGGTCTTCGGGTATGCTTGTTCCGAATTCAATGCATTTGGATCACTCGATTATCGTGAGACTCGGGATCGATCGTCTGCTGGAAGACCGCGCACTGCGCAGACCGCTCCAAGGGCAGCGTGTCGCGCTCCTTGGCCACCCTGCATCCTGCACGTCGGGAGGACGACACAGCTTGGATGCCCTCATGGAGCTTGGCGATCTGCAGCTGGTTGCGGCTTTCGGACCGCAGCATGGGATGCGAGGTGACAAACAGGACAACATGGTCGAAACCGACGACGCCACGGATGCGCGTCATGGCATCCCCGTCTTCAGCCTTTACGGCAAGGTCCGCTATCCGACCGATCAGATGCTGGCGCACTTCGATATCCTGCTGGTCGACCTTCAGGACATCGGAACACGGATCTATACCTACGTCACCACCTTGGCCTATATCATCGACGCCTGCACGAAGGCGGGGAAAGGCTTGTGGGTACTGGACCGGCCGAATCCAGCCGGCCGGCCGATCGAAGGCAGCACCCTCGAAGCAGGCTGGGAAAGCTTTGTCGGCGCAGGCCCCCTCATGATGCGCCATGGATTGACCTTTGGCGAGCTGGCGCGATGGTTCGCCGCCCGATCCAACCAGGACCTCGACCTCCGAGTCGTGACCATGGACGGCTATCG
>NZ_JAJDNA010000028.1 GCF_022340925.1 Thiocapsa sp. | reverse complement strand
AAGATCGCCGTGCGCACGAATGATCCGCGGGTGGACCCCGTCGGCGCTTGCGTCGGCATGCGCGGCTCGCGAGTGCAGGCGGTCAGCAATGAGCTGAACGGCGAGCGGGTGGACATCATCCTCTGGGAGCAAAACCCTGCCCAGTTCGTTATCAATGCGATGTCACCGGCCGACGTGGTCTCCATCGTCATCGACGAGGACGCCGGCGCCATGGACGTCGCGGTCAAGGAAGAGAACCTTTCCCAGGCCATCGGCCGCGGTGGCCAGAACGTCCGCCTGGCCGGTCAGCTCACCGGCTGGCAGCTCAACGTCATGAGCGAAGAAGACGCCGCGGCGAAGAGCGAAGAGGAAAGCCAGCGGCTCGTCACCGCGTTCATGGAGCAGCTCCAGGTCGACGAGAACGTCGCCTCGGTGCTGGTGGAAGAGGGTTTCACGACCATCGACGAGGTGGCCTACGTGCCCGTCGCCGAGCTGGAGGCGATTGCCGAGTTCGACGACGAGCTGATCGTCCAACTGCGCCAGCGCGCCAACGATGCCCTGGTGCAGCAGGCGATCGAGCGTGGCGAGGACCTCAACGCCGAGCCGGCCGAGGACCTGTTGCAGATGGAGGGCATGGACGAGGATCTGGCCTATGCCCTTGCCCGCCGCGGCGTCGTCTCGATGGATGACCTCGCCGAGCAGTCGGTTGACGAGCTGATGGAGCTTGACGGCATGGACGAGGAGCGGGCAGGTAGATTGATCATGACGGCGCGTGAGCCCTGGTTCGCAGAAGCGGATCAAGGCTGACGGGAGATGGTGCCAATGAGCAGCGAAGTAACCGTAAAAGCCCTCGCGACATCGGTCGGTATCCCGGTCGATCGTCTTCTCAGTCAGCTCAATGAGGCCGGGATCGCGGCGAACGACGAGGCGACGATGATCTCCGAGCAGCAGAAAAAGCAGCTCTTGGAGTGGCTGCGCAGAAGTCATGTCCGCAAGGAGACGGCGGAGGCCGCTGCTGTTGGCGATCGTGCCGGTGCCCGGCGCAAGGCGAGCAGTGACTCGCGCGCCCAAGGGATCGCGCGATCGGCCAGTGGGCGTCCGATTGCCGGTAGCCGACCGAGTGCGGCTCAGCGCACGGCGTCGAAGGTCAGTGTCGAGGTCAAGCGCAAACGGGTGATCAAACGTGGCCAGGTCGAGACGCCCGACAGTCGCGTAGCCGCCCCGAGTGCGTCCCGTCCCCAAGCGCAACCGCCAGCCCGCCCGTCCCCGCGCCAGCAGCCACGCGCGGCGGTTCAATCGCTTGCCCAGGGCCAGCGCCGGCGGGTCGAGCTGGAGGCACGGCGTGCGGAGGAAGAAGCCCGCCGATTGGCGGAGCATGAGGCCCTCGCTCGCCAGGCAAAGGAGGAAGAGGCACGGCGTGCTGAAGAGGAGCGTCTGCGCCGGGCAGCCGAAGAGGAGTCCGCGCGCATCGAGGCTCAGCGGCAGGCCGAGCTGGATGCGGCCGAGGCCGAGCGGCTCCGCTCCCTGGGTGAGCGCGCGCCGGCCGACGCCGAGGCTGCCGAGATCGAAACGTCGGCGATCGACGTCAGCGTCACCGAGGGTCTGTCGGCGTCCGAGGCGCCGACCCCGTCGGCCAAGGTCGGGGCTAAGAAGCCGAAGCGGCCGAAGCACGGCGATGTCCGTGACGAGGACGACGAAGCCGCGCAGCTCTTGACCAAGGCTGGCAAGCGCCTGCCCGATCTCGGGGACAAGGACCGTCCGCTGCGCAAGGCAGCGCGAAAAGAGGGTGGCCGAGATCGTCCGGAGGAGGACGACGGCGGCATCCTGAGTCGTCCTGGTGCACGGCGCCGGCGGAAGTCCTCCGGAAAGCCGCAGCTGCAGGGCAAGCATGGCTTCCAACGTCCGACCACGGCGTTCGTCCGCGAGGTCGAGGTTCCGGAGGCCATTTCCGTCGGCGAGCTCGCGTCTCGCATGTCGGTGAAGGCGTCCGAGGTCATCCGCGAGCTGTTCAAGCAAGGGATGATGGTCACGATCAACCAGGCCTTGGACCGGGATACGGCCATGCTTCTGGTCGAGGAGATGGGGCACAAGGCGGTCGTGGCGCGGGAAGAGGATGCCGAGGACACGCTGCTCGCCTATCTGGAAGCCGAGAGCGAGAACGCCGAGCAGCTGCCGCGGCCACCGGTGGTCACCATCATGGGGCACGTCGACCATGGCAAGACCTCGCTGCTCGACCATATCCGCCGCACGCGGGTGGCGGCTGGTGAGGCGGGTGGCATCACCCAGCACATCGGCGCCTACCACGTCGACACCGCAAAGGGCACGATCTCATTCCTGGACACCCCGGGACACGCCGCCTTCTCTGCGATGCGCGCCCGTGGTGCCCAGGTGACCGACATCGTCATCCTCGTGGTTGCCGCTGACGATGGCGTCATGCCGCAGACGGTCGAGGCGATCCAGCACGCCCGCGCGGCCAACGTGCCGCTGGTCGTTGCCGTCAACAAGATCGACAAGCCGGATGCGAATCCGGACCGTGTCATGCAAGAGCTGACGCAGCACGAGGTGGTCCCCGAGGAGTGGGGTGGCGATACCATGCTGGTCAAGGTCTCGGCCAAGAGCGGCGAGGGCATCGATGATCTGCTCGACGCGCTGCTGTTGCAGGCGGAGGTCCTGGAGCTGACGGCGCCGACCGACGGCCCGGCCCATGGCACGATCGTCGAGTCCAGCGTCGAAAAGGGCCGCGGCCCGGTCGCGACTGTGCTCGTGCAGTCGGGCACGCTGCATGCTGGCGACACCATTGTCAGCGGGGCCGAGTACGGTCGCGTGCGGGCGATGTTCGACGAGAACGGTCGGCCGGTGAAGTCGGCTGGTCCGTCGATTCCGGTCCAGGTGCTCGGCCTGTCCGGTGCCCCGAACGCCGGCGACGACGTGATCGCCGTCGATGACGAAAAGAAGGCTCGCGAGGTCGCAGAGCTTCGCCAGGAGCGGGAACGTCAGTCCCGGATCGACGAGCAACGCGGCGCCAGCCTCGATCAGCTCTTCGGGCAGCTCCAGTTGGGCGAGCAGAAGGCGGTCAACATCATCCTGAAGGGTGATGTCCAAGGGAGTGTCGAGGCCCTGAAGGACGCCCTGCTGAAGCTCTCGAACGACGAGGTCAAGGTCAACATCGTCGGTTCCGGCGTCGGCGGCATCACAGAATCCGACGCGAATCTGGCGGTGACATCCGATGCCATCATGCTTGGCTTCAATGTCCGCGCCGACGCCGCCGCGCGCCGCGTGGTCGACGAGAAGGGGCTGGACCTGCGCTATTACTCGATCATCTATGAGCTGATCGACGATGTGAAAATGGCCCTGTCCGGTCTCCTGAGTCCGGAGATCAAAGAGGAGATCATCGGCTTGGCCGAGGTCCGCGATGTCTTCCGCTCATCGAAGTTTGGCGCCATTGCCGGCTGTATGGTCGTCGACGGGGTGATCAAGCGCAACAACCCGATCCGCGTGCTGCGGAACAATGTGGTCATCTACGAGGGCGCTCTGGAGTCCCTGCGTCGCTTCAAGGAGGATGTCGGTGAGGTCAAGGCCGGCACCGAGTGTGGCATCGGCGTGAAGAATTACAACGATGTCCAGCCCGGAGACCAGATCGAGGTCTTCGAGCGTACCGAGCGCAAGCGAGAGCTGTGATGGTCGGGTCGCTCGGCGCAATGTTCAGCAGGATTGATCGGGCGTGAGTCGCGAATTTCCGCGCAGCGAGCGCATCGGTGCGGAGCTCCTACGGGAGCTCACGCGCATCTTGAGCACCGAGGTCCGCGATCCGCGCCTCGGTGAGGTCACGCTTCAGGAGGTCCGCGTCACCGGCGACCTGGCTCACGCCAAGGTCTACTTCACCTGCTTCCCGATGGACGAGGGCGGGACGGTTCAGGAGCGGCTGCTCAACGGCCGGTTGGCCGGCTTTTTGCGCCGCGAGCTGGCCCGTGGCTCGCGCTTACGGACCGTGCCTCAGCTCCACTTCATCCACGATGTCTCGGTGAGGCACGGCGAGGCGCTCTCGGCATTGATCGAGAGCGCCGTCGGCAGCTCCTCCGCGCAGGCATCGAGCGACTCGACCGCCGACTCGGCCGAAAAGCCCGAGCAGGTTCAATAGGCTCACTTCCGGTCTTTTCTGGAACGCCCAGACCTCGCCGTCAGCGACTCGCCGGACGCAACGTCCGCTCACTGGATACGACAATGGCACGACGACGTCCCAAGGGCCGCAATGTCAACGGCATTTTGTTGCTGGACAAGCCGTCCGGTATCTCATCGAATCATGCCCTGCAGCGCGTCAAGCGGCTCTATCGGGCCGCGAAGGCGGGGCATACCGGCAGCCTGGATCCATTGGCGACCGGCCTACTGCCGCTTTGTCTTGGCTACACCACCAAGTTCTCCGGGTTTCTGTTGGACGCGGACAAGCGCTACCGGGTCCGTATCCGGCTGGGTGTCACGACGACGACCGCTGATGCCGAGGGAGAGGTGGTCGCGGAGCAGCCCACCGACGCGGTCACCGAGGCCAGGCTGCGCCAGGTCCTCGGGCACTTCG
>NZ_JAJDNA010000022.1 GCF_022340925.1 Thiocapsa sp. | reverse complement strand
GCCAGCAAACGTCAGATCCGAGAGGTCGTCGGTCGCAAGGTCCCTCCGGACGGGGCGAACCCCTGCCTGCGTCAAACGCGCGCTGCTCCCGCCGGTGCGAACCAGACCGGTCACGGACCGGCCCTGCTTCAAGCATTGGCGGGCGACACGCGTGCCCACATATCCGCAGCCGAGGACGAAGGTGTGCGTCATCATGACATACTGGTATCTGGGCGGTTGAGGCGACCTCCGATTGCCGCACGGGAGAAACCGTCGTACGGAGCCGTTTTCGCTTTAGCCGCTCGATGCGTCAAGGCCAAAAGGACGCGTTGAAGATTTCATCGCGTCCCGTGCGAGGCAGAAAGCCCGCCGATTTCCGCCGCGTAAGCGGCTGACAATAAAAGAAAGCGGAAACCGCGGTTTCGCTTTCCGCACTGATTGGCGGCCAGGATGGCCGATCAATCCGCTTCTCGTCACAGACACGTTTGATTAGATTGGAAGAGGTCTTATGAGTTTCAAGATTCGCACCGACCCCGGGGGACACACCTTCGTCGTCGACCCGGGTGAGACTGTGCTTGCCGCCGCCTTGCGCCAAGGCATCGGGCTGCCCTACGGTTGCCGTGACGGCAAATGCGGATCCTGCGCCGGGCGTCTGCTCGCGGGCCGGGTTGAGTATCCGAGCGGCCGGACCGAGGCGCTGGAGGGGCAACCGGCCGACACCTGCCTGACCTGCCAGGCGGTGCCCACGTCCGATCTGGTGCTCGGTGTTCGCGAGGTCGCCGGGGCAGCCCAGATCGAGGTGAAGACGCTGCCTTGCAGGGTGGTCAAGAAGGAGCGCCTCAGTCATGACGTCATGCGGCTCTACCTGAAGCTTCCGGAAAACCAGCGCCTGCAGTTTCTTGCGGGACAATACGTGGATTTCATCCTCCGAGATGGCCGCAGGCGGGCCTTCTCCATCGCCAATGCACCGCACGACGACATGGAGATCGAGCTCCACGTCCGCCACATCCCGGGCGGTGAGTTCACGCAGTACGTCTTCGAGGGCATGCCCGAGAAGACCATCCTCCGGATCCAGGGGCCGCTCGGAACCTTCGTGCTGGACGAAGGGTCCTCCCGCCCGATCATCATGATGGGGGGCGGCACCGGGTTTGCGCCGCTCAAAGGCATGATCGAGCACGCGATCCACATCGGACTCGACCGCCCGATCTGGCTTTACTGGGGTGTTCGCTCACGCCGAGACATCTATCTGCACGCCCTTCCCGAGCGCTGGGCGGACCGCTACCCGAGTCTCCGCTTCACCCCTGTCCTTTCGGAGCCGGATCCGGATTGGTCGGGGCGCCGCGGCCTCGTCCATGAGGCCGTGGTCGAGGACCACCCTGATCTCAGCGGCTTCGACGTCTATATGAGCGGTCCCCCCGCCATGGTCGAGGCCGCGCGGACCGCCTTCGAGGACGGCGGATTACCGCGCGATCGGATGTTTTCCGACGCCTTCGAATATGCCCGGGACGAGAAGCGGCCGGGCACGTCGGATCGGCCTGATGATGCCCAGGAGAGTCCGGCGGATTGAATCGCGAGGGACTCGTGGGCTTTAGACGCAGGCCACCGGACCGCCCCTGGGCGGGGGCTCGATCCGCACTTGTCCTGGGTGCTCCAATCAGGGCACACTGCCGCGCCCGAACCCATTACCAGCCGAGCCATCGGAACCTTAGCGTATGCGCCCAGTCCTTCATGCCGTCGCATGCGGTTTCATCGCCCTGATGACGGTCTCCTGCGCGCCCGGTCCGCTGAGCTCCACCTGGGTCGCCCCCGGGACTGCCCGATCGCAGTACCATGACCTGCTGGTCTTCGGGGTCGCCGCCAATCCGACCGTGCGCCGCGCCTACGAAGACAACTTTGTCAGCGCTCTCCAAGACATCGGCGTCAAGGCCATCGCATCGCACACCCTCATCCCGGACAAGCGCCTGCGGAGCTCCAAGGCGGTGCAGGAAGCGGTTGGGCGCTCGAGCGCCGACGGTGTGATCGTCACCTATCTGGCAGCCGAGGACACCGATCCCAGCTCGACGGGGACGCGCACGCATGTGCTCCCCAGCCTCTACGACCGCTTCTACCCGTATTACGGGCACGTCCTGGGCAAGGTCACGACTGCCGACTACTACGCCGACTATCGCGCACTGAGGCTGGAGACCAATCTTTACGACGCCGGACGGGCAACCCTGGTGTGGTCCGGTCGCTCGGATCCACTGGACCCCCAATCCGAAGAGACGAGGATCAGCGAGGTGATTGGCGCAGTCATCGATAAGCTCAAGGCCGAAGGCCTGCTTCCCCCATAGCGGGGATCGCGCGATCGGCGTCCCGACGCCTTTTCCAAGCCAGCCCGCGGGCAACGCGGCGGGCTCAGCCCTGGCTTGAGAGCGCGCACAACGCCTGAACGACGGCAGCATCCTCGGCACGCTCCGCCACCTGCACCCGGGCGAAACCCAGTTCGCGCGCCGTCACCGCCGTGCGATCCGCGACCACCACCAGGGGCGTGGCAAGCAGCCGGGAGCGTCCTTGCGGCCCCAGCATCTCCAAGAGGTTCAGCAACACCTCCTCACTCGTCGCGGTGACCATCGCGACAGATTGGGCCCACTGTGCCAAGAGCGGGGCCGGGTCGAAGTCGGGCCGCAGCCGCGAGTAGACCTCCGCATACGTCACGCGAGCGCCGCGTGCGCGCAGCGTGTCACCCAGCAGCGTGCGTCCGCCTTCTCCGCGGACGATCAGGATGCGAGAGCCCCACAGGTCGGCCAGCTCGGGCATCCGCAGCAGGCTCTCGCTGTCAAAACGCTGGTCCGGGACCAGATCGGGCGCCCTTCCCGAGCGGCTCAGTGCTTGCGCGGTCGCGCGCCCGACGGCCACGACCTGATGCGCCTGCTGCCAGGTCCCGTCCGCCACCAGGGCATTGGCCTGCTCGACCGCATTGCGGCTGACGAAGAACATGAAATCCCATGTTTCCGCCAGCAGGGCGGCGGCGCGGCGGGGATTCGCGGTGGGCACGATCTCGATGCTGGGCACGGCAAGCGCGCGCCCATTGGCGGCCTCGATCAACCGGCATAGGCCCGCTGCCTGCGCCGCCGGGCGGGTCACCAACACCCCCCTGCCGCCGAGGTCACAGGGTGAGCGCATCATGCCTCTTTCAGGGCATCCAGGATCTCTGCGGCGCCCTGTGCCAGCAGATCGTCGGCGACCCGTGTCCCGATGCGTTCCGGATCGTCACGCGGGCCCGCGGACTCGGCACGCAGGATGCGACTGCCATCCGGTGTCCCGACCAGCCCCTTGAGCCGCAGGCGGTCAGCCTCGATCGACGCGTGCCCGGCAATCGGCACCTGACAGCCGCCGTGCAGGCGCGCGTTCATCGCCCGCTCGGCCAACACCCTGTCTGCGGTATCGCGATGGTGCAAGGGCGCGATCAGGTCATTGATCCGCTGGTCGACGCTGCGACACTCGATCCCGATCGCGCCCTGTCCGATCGCCGGCAGACTCTCCTCGGGTTCGATGCGACCCCGAATGCGGGACTCGAAACCCAGTCGAATCAGTCCCGCGGCCGCCAGGATGATGGCATCGTACTCACCGGCGTCGAGCTTCGCGAGCCGAGTGTTCACGTTGCCGCGCAATGGCTCGATGCGAAGATCGGGGCGACGGTCGGCGATCTGACACTGGCGCCGCAGACTCGAGGTCCCGACACAGGCGCCGGCGGGCAATGCATCGAGGTTCGGGTATCGGCTCGATACGAAGGCATCCCGCGGGTCCTCTCGATCCATGATCACGGCCAAGTGAAGACCCTCAGGAAAATCCACCGGGACATCCTTCATAGAATGGACGGCGACATCGGCCTCACCATCCAGCATCCCCTGCTCGAGCTCTTTGACGAACAGACCCTTGCCGCCTACCTTCGCCAATGGCGCGTCCAAGAGCTTGTCGCCCTTGGTGGTCATTCCGACGATCTCGACCTCGAGTCCGCGATGCATCTCGCGGAGAAGCGCGGCCACATGCTCGGCCTGCCACATCGCCAATGGGGATTTTCGGGTCGCGATACGGATGATGTTCGACATGTTGAATCCAGGGGCAGTCAATAGAAGAACGCCGGCGCGAAGTCGAGCTTTGGACTGCAAAGGCGGCGAAGGGGTGCGATTGTGTCACAGCGGTCGGCCGGATTCGAACCGCCTGAACGACCGGGGAAGGAGCCTGCGCGGAGCCGGTTGCGTCCGGATCGGATCCGTGCAGATCGCCCCGCCCGGGCGCGGATCCTACCAAACGTCCGGGTGCTCCCGCTTGAGCTGGAGCGCCTCGGCCGACACTGTCTCGAGCAGCTGCTTGAAGGCCTTTCGCTGGGCGAGCTGGTTGGACGTCGTCGGTTCGCCGATCATCTCGAGACGCGCTTGGAAATAGGCGATGTCGGCCTCGAGGCGGGCGAGACACGTGCGCAGGCGTTTGCGCTCCCCCAACTCGGCCGAGAAGCCTTGACGCCACCCGGGATCGCCGCGCCTCTCGATCACGGCTCAGGAGACACCGAGCCGGGGGATCGGCGATGATGTGCGCCCGGCCGAACGGGGCAGCCCACGTTGAGGTCGCCGCTGCCTGCACAAGGCTTCGCGAGTTGTGTTATAAGCACCTATTATCCATACATAAATTGAAAACCGAGAAACAAGACCGAGCATGAGCGCGATCCTTGAGCTGTTCCGCAGTTCCGGCGCCCTGTATGGCGGTAACGCGGCGTTTATTGAAGATCTCTACGAACGTTACCTGAAAGACCCGGAGAGCGTCGACCTGAGATGGCGCGAACGCTTTCAAGCCATGCACCAGGAGGGCGCCAATGAGGTCGCCCACGGACCGGTCCGGGAGAATTTCCTGCGCCTTGCCCAAGAGAGCCGGTCGCGGGCCCGCACACGATCGACCGAGCGTCTCGAGCCGGCAGCCGCCGAGAAACAGGCGGCGGTTCTCTCCCTGATCAACGGCTACCGCTACCGTGGCCATCAGATCGCCGACCTCGACCCCATCAAGCTGCGCGACGCACCCAAGATCGCCGACCTGGACCCGGCCTACCATAACCTGGAGCCGGACGACATGGACCAAGTCTTTCACACGGGCTCGCTCTACGCGCCAGACCGCATGCCCTTGCGCGACATCATCGCGATGGTCGAGCAGATCTACTGCAGGACGGTCGGCTCCGAGTATATGCATATTACGGATACCCAGGAGAAACGCTGGATTCAGAAGCGCCTGGAGGGCTACCGGGCGACACCGGAGCTCGAGACGGCCGACCGGCGCTGGCTCTTGACCCTGCTGACCGCCGCCGAGGGGTTCGAGAAATATCTCCACCAGCGGTATGTCGGCCAGAAACGTTTCTCGCTCGAGGGCGGCGACGCACTCATCCCGCTCCTCGACGAGCTCATCCAGCGCGCCGGGCGAAAGGGGCAACAAGAGGTGGTCATCGGCATGGCCCATCGCGGGCGTCTGAGCGTGCTGACCAACATCTTCGGCAAACCGCCCCAGGACATCTTCGACGAGTTCGAGGGCCGGGTCCAGATGGACTGGCGCCAGATGGCAGGCGACGTCAAATACCACATGGGGTTTTCCACCGACATCGACACGCCCGGCGGGATCGTCCATCTGGCGCTGGGCTTCAACCCTTCGCATCTGGAGATCATCGACCCGGTAATCGAAGGCTCGGTGCGGGCTCGCCAGCGCCGACGCCACGATCGTAAGGGTGATCGGGTCCTGCCCGTGCTGATCCACGGCGATGCCGCCTTCGCCGGTCAGGGCGTGGTGATGGAGACGCTGCAGCTCTCACAGACACGAAGCTACGCGACCGGCGGCACGGTGCACATCGTCATCAACAATCAGATCGGCTTCACCACCAGCAATCCGCTGGACACCCGCTCGACGCTCTACTGCACCGACGTGGCCAAGATGGTCCAGGCACCGGTCTTTCATGTCAACGGCGACGACCCGGAGGCCGCAGTCTTCGTCACCCGGATGGCGCTCGACTTCCGCAACCAGTTCCACAAGGACGTCATCATCGACCTGATCTGTTATCGCCGACTCGGCCACAACGAGGCCGATGAGCCATCGGTCACCCAGCCGATGATGTACAAGAAGATCCGCCAGCACCCGACCCCGCGAGCCGTCTATGCCGACAGGCTCATCTCAGACGGCATCCTCTCTAAGGAAGAGGCGGAGGCCATGATCGTCGATTACCGCGACTCGATCGAGCATGGGGTCGTCGTCGCGCGGCCGGTGCTCTGCGGGCTCGACCACGGCTATCGGGTCGACTGGGGGTTCTGTCGCGGCACCAACTGGGACCAGAACGTCGACACGGGCGTCCCGGTCGAGAAGCTGCGCGAGCTCACCGAGGCCCTGCTGCGCGTCCCCGAGGGTTTCGAGCTCCACCCGCGGGTCGAGAAGCTCTGGGACGAACGACGTAAGATGGCCCAGGGAGACCAGCTGCTGAACTGGGGATTCGCCGAAAACCTCGCGTATGCCAGCCTACTGGAGGCCGGCGTTCCGGTGCGCCTCTCCGGCCAGGATACAGGGCGTGGGACCTTCTTCCATCGCCATGCCAAGATCCACGACCAGGCGAGCGGGGAGGCCTACACGCCCTTGCAGCATCTCGGGGAGCATCAGGGCGCCTTCATCGCGATCGACTCCATCCTGTCCGAGGCGGCCGTGCTGGCCTATGAATACGGTTTCGCGACCGCCGAGCCCAGCGCCCTGACGATCTGGGAGGCCCAGTTCGGCGACTTCGCCAATGGCGCGCAGGTCGTGATCGACCAGTTCATCACCTCCGCCGGCACCAAGTGGGGGCTCTGCTGCGGACTGGTCATGCTGCTGCCGCACGGACTCGAGGGCCAAGGCGCTGAGCACTCCTCCGCCCGCATCGAGCGCTTTCTGCAGCTCTGCGCCGAGCACAACATCCAGGTCTGCGTGCCCACCACGCCCGCGCAGATGTTCCACCTCCTGCGCCGCCAGATGGTCCGCGACTACCGCAAGCCTCTGATCGTCATGACGCCGAAGAGCCTGCTTCGCCATCGCCTTGCGGTCTCGACACTCGACGAGCTCGGGGCCGGACAGTTCTGCCCGGTCATCGGCGAGATCGATCCGATCGACCCCGCCCAGACGGAACGGGTCATCTTCTGCTGCGGGAAGGTCTATTACGATCTTCTGGAGGCACGACGCACCCGCGGACTGACGAACGTCGCGCTCATCCGCGTCGAGCAGCTCTATCCCTTCCCGAAAGACCAGTTCGCCGCGGCGCTGGAGCCCTATGGCGCCACCGAAGAAATCATCTGGTGTCAGGAAGAGCCGCAAAACCAGGGGGCCTGGGACCAGATCAAGCATCGCTTTCACGAGCTGATCCAGGACGGCAAGCGGCCGCTTTACGTCGGTCGTCCAGCGTCTGCGGCGCCGGCCGTCGGTCACCGCTCCGCCCACGTCGAGCAGCAGGAGCGCCTGATCGACGAGGCCCTGACCGGGCGCTTCAACCCAAGCATGAACAAAAGGATCCCTCCTCAATGAGCAGCGAAGTCCGCGTACCCGCCCTCCCCGAGTCGGTCGCCGATGCCACGGTCGCGGCCTGGCACAAACACCCCGGCGACGCCGTCAAGCGGGAGGAGAACCTGGTCGATCTGGAGACCGACAAGGTGGTGCTGGAGGTGCCCGCGCCGATCGACGGCATCCTCGGTGAAATCCTGGCCAAAGAGGGCGACGTGGTGCAATCCGATGCGATACTGGCATTGGTCGAGGCAGGCACGACAGAGAAGCCTGTGGCCGGGCGCCAAGGGCCCGCCGCTACTCCCGAGGCGATAGAGCCGGCGGCAGAGACCGCCTCCGAGAACGCTCCGCTCGTCGCGCCCGCCGCGCGGCGCCTGGTCAAGGAGCTGAATCTCGATCCCCGGGAGATCCGCGGGACAGGTCGGGACGGACGGATCCAGAAGGCCGACGTCGTTGCCTACCTCGATGCGCGCGAGGAGGAGACCCCCACGAAGAATCCGGAGATCGTGCCGGCACCGCCGCCGCCCGCCCCGAGCCTCACCGGCGAGGCCGGCCGCCCCGAGCAGCGGGTGCCCATGACGCGCCTGCGCGCCCGTATCGCCGAGCGTCTGGTCCAGGCCCAGCAGAACGCGGCCATGCTGACCACGTTCAACGAGGTCGATCTCAAGGCGGTCATCGAGCTGCGGAGCCGTTACAAGGGTCAGTTCGAGAAGACCCATGGGGTCCGGCTCGGCTTCATGTCCTTCTTCGTGAAGGCATCGGTGGAAGCACTGCAGCGCTTCCCGGTCGTCAACGCCTCGGTCGATGGCGATGACATCATCTATCACGGCTACTACGACATCGGGATCGCGGTCAGCTCACCCCGCGGCCTGGTGGTCCCGATCCTGCGCAACTGCGACCAGCTCACGATGGCCGACATCGAGCAGGGCATCGTGGACTTCGGCCAGAAGGCGAAAGACGGCAATCTGAGCTACGAGGAGCTGACAGGCGGGACCTTCTCGATCACCAACGGCGGGGTCTTCGGCTCACTGCTCTCCACGCCGATCCTCAACCCACCACAAAGTGCGATCCTTGGGATGCACAAGATCCAGGAGCGCCCGGTCGCCGAGGATGGGCAGATCAAGGTCGCGCCCATGATGTACCTCGCCCTGACCTATGACCACCGCATCATCGACGGGCGCGACGGGGTGCAATTCCTCGTGACCATCAAGGAGACCCTGGAGGATCCCGCGCGGCTTCTGTTGCGCATCTAACCGAGCCGGGGCGCCTCGCCCCGGACGACAGGCATGCATGCCCCACACCGATTCTGAATGAGATTCTGAGGCCACCCGCAGGACGATGTGGAGCACGGCGCTGACCATCGTCGGCTCACTCGAATGCGAGCCGAAGCGAAAACCGGAGCAGATCGTGGCGGACGCCGGAAAGAGCGGAATAGGGGCGGGGGGTCGTGGAGGGTCTTTGAGGTGCGTCGCTGATGAAGGTGGGGCGCGCAGCGCCCCCGTTACAGTTGATGATTCGACCTCGTACGACGATGCGGAATGGTGAGACCCGACGTCCGCGCATCCCCTCAGCTTTTCCCCTTGGGCTCGGGCACGGCGTCGATCGCAAAGGTCTCGATGACCACCGCGTCTTCAACCGCCTTCAGCGCGAGGTTGGCCTCGTAGTATTTCCCCTCGCCAATCAACTTTGCGGCATCGTCGATGTGGTCCTTGGCGAACTTCACGGGAATGAGGCCGGCGGTAACCGCAACGTCGATCTCACCGAGCTTCAGCACCTCCATGGCCTCCTTCTTTTCGCCCTTTCGCAGGTGCTTGTTGGCCTTCTGAATGTGCTCGGCCTGCTCCGCGCTCGGCTCCAAGGTATCCATCACCGTCAAGCTCGCGTCGAACGGGATGTAACTGTCCTCCATCGGTGGCGCCTTGGTGTCGAGCGCGTACCTCTCCGCATCCTGGGCGGCCATCGCCACCCGCGCGACGGACGCGTCGACATAGGTCCGCGCCTGGTCCGGGAGGCCGTTGAAGATGGCAAGCCGCGCACTGCGCAGGTCACGCATGGTCAGCAGCGCGTCTTCCGATACCTTCACGAAGTCCTTCTCTGCCGCATCGTCGGCTGCCTTCTCAGCGGTGGGAGCCGACGTGCTCGCGGGCGCATCGGCATCGTCCGCAGCGTAGACTGCGACCATGCCCGAGTCGAACATCCCCGTGGACAGGACCGAAACGATCGCTGCCGCTAACAGTCGTTGCCTGATCATTGTTGCGTCTCCTTGTGTGAGTTGCTGGTCAATGCAGCTGGCCGCGTCCCCGCCGGGGATCGAGACCACCTGGATGCCATCATGTGTCCGCTCGGCTCACACCGGCATGGACGCCGCGTGAACTTTCGTTCATGAACGTGTGCGTCCAGGCTCACGAAGACGCTGCGGCTTCTCGCGTGCGTTCCTGGTCCGCCTGCTGTTCGTGCTCAGCAGCTGCTGCGCAACACGCAGCGGGGCATTGATTGCGAACGATGGTGGCCAGCTCGTTCAATAGGGTCGAAAGCTATGGGCGGGGGAGCCATCGGGGAGCCGCTTGCTGGCCACCCTCTCAAGCGCCGCATCCGAGCGCGTTGCCGGCGCGATCCGCCGGCAGTGTCAAGACGGTGGTGTGCCAATGAAGGGCCCGGCCTCGCCCCAGCGTGGGACCAGGTCGTTGGCCACTCCGAGATGATCCAGGATGCGCGCCACCACGAAATCGACGATCTGATCCACCCGGTTGGGCTTGAAATAGAAACCGGGATTGGCCGGCATGATGACCGCCCCCGCCCGGGCAAGACGCAGCATATTCTCGAGATGTATCGCCGTGAAGGGGGTCTCGCGGATCACCAGGATCAGCTTGCGGGCCTCTTTGAGGGTCACATCCGCGGCGCGGTCGATCAGGCAGCTCGAGACACCTGCGGCGATGCTGGCCAGGGTGCCGGTCGTGCAGGGACAGATCACCATGGCGTCGGGAGGATTGGTGCCGCTCGCGACCGGCGCGGTCCACTGCCGTCGGCCGAACACCCGGAGTTGCCCCGGCCGCGCCCGGAAGTGACGGAGAAAAAACGACTCGGCCTCCGCCGGTCGCGAAGACACGTCGAGGTCTGCCTCCATCTTCAACACCACCTGGCCGGCTTGCGACACCAGCAGGTACACGCGCACCCCGGCCTCGAGCAGGCACTCAACCAGGCGCAAGCCGTATTGAGACCCGGACGCGCCGGTCAGCGCAACCGTGATGGTCCGTGGCCAGTCTCGACGCTGCTCGGCCATCTGGGCTCCTCAGTCGATCGCCGTAAGATCATGTACCAGATGGCGAAGTAGATTCGCCGACCTGCAAGGCGTGCCGACGGGGGCATCGCCGGGCCAGGGGACTGTCGGCGCGACGCCGAAGCCGGGGAGGAGTCGCGCAAGCTGGTCGACCCGTCACAGATGAATTGTCCGCCGCGGTGCACGCCTGTCGCATCCGAGAGCTAGACGGGCGACGGCGCACGCTGCAAGCGATCCAGCAGCGTCTGGTGGATCCCGCCGAATCCGCCGTTGCTCATCACCAGCACCTGATCGCCTGCACGGCTCTCGGCCACGACATCGTCGACGAGCGTCTCGAGCGCGTTGTGCACGGATGCGCGCTCACCCAAGGGGGCAAACACGCCCGCTGCGTCCCACCCCAGGTCCGCGGGGGCGAACACGAAGATGCGATCCGCATCGCCGAGCGATCGGGCGAGCTCGCGGTTATGCACGCCCAGTCGCATGGTGTTGGACCGGGGCTCCAGCACCGCCAGGATGCGACGGTCGCCGATCTGGCGGCGGAGCCCCTGGAGCGTCGTGGCGATCGCCGTGGGGTGATGGGCGAAATCATCGTACACGCGCACCCCGGCGACCTCGCCGCGCAGCTCCATGCGGCGCCTGACCCCCTTGAACCGGCCCAGGGCGGCGATCCCGTTCGCGACGGACACCCCTGCATGACGGGCCGCCGCCAAGACAGCCAATGCGTTATGCACGTTGTGCAGACCAGTCTGACCCCAAACGACCTCCCCGAGCGGCGTGCCGTCGAGCCTGACCAGAAAGCGGGAACCGTCCGGCGCCAGCAACTCGCCGGTCCAGCGCGCATCGGCACCGAACGACTCGCGCGGCGTCCAGCAGCCCATCGCCAGGACCTCATCGATTGCCGGATCGGCACCCGGATGGATGATCAGACCGCGACCGGGGACGGTGCGAACGAGATGGTGGAATTGCCGCTGGATCTGAGCCAGATCGTCGAAGATGTCCGCATGGTCAAATTCCAGGTTATTCAGGATCAGGGTCCTGGGGCGATAGTGGACGAACTTGGATCGCTTATCGAAAAAAGCCGTGTCGTACTCGTCCGCCTCGACCACGAAGTATGGGCCGGAGCCCAGACGTGCGGACACCCCGAAGTCCAACGGCACACCACCGATCAGGAACCCCGGGGCGAGGCCGGCGTCCTCCAAAACCCAGGTCAGCATGCCCGATGTTGTGGTCTTGCCGTGGGTACCCGCCACCGCCAGCACCCGGCGATCAACCAGCAGATTGTCTTTCAACCATTCCGGACCCGAGCAATAGCGCAGACCCCGATCCAGCATCGCCTCAACGGCCGGGATGCCGCGCTTCATGGCATTGCCCACGACCACGATATCAGGCGCCGGTTCCAGATGGCCGGGCTCGTAACCCTCCATCAAGTCGATTCCGGCAGACTCCAGCTGGGTGCTCATGGGCGGATAGACATGGGCGTCGGAGCCCGTCACCCGATGGCCGAGCGCGCGCGCCAGCAGGGCGACCCCGCCCATGAAGGTCCCACAGATACCTAGAATGTGCAGATGCATGAGGTGAAATGTCCCTAGGAGCCGCCGAAGAGGATACCGACCAAGAGGGCCATGCCAATCTTGAAGGCGAAGGCGATCGCTGCACCCTGAGCGAGCGTCATCTCGAAGGTATGGCGCAAGATATGACCGGTCACGACCAGACTCCACACGATGAGCACAATGAACAACAGCGCGCCGAGCGCGGCCAGCTCGGTCTCTTGCGAGCCGAACGGGTTAAAACTCAGCGGAATCAGCATGAGTGCACCGATGAGAGCCTCGCTGCCCAACAGCGCCGTGGCCGACTGCATGAAGCGCGCCCCCCGGCCCACGAGACGCAGAGCGCCGTAAAGCAGGAGGAGCGTCAGGGCAATCACGACGATCGTCCGAGACAGGATCGGGCCGATCGCCACGCGGGCAACCAACCCGACCAGCACACCGACCACCAGATTCGCGATTGCGACGATCCCCAGCAGGATCTCCGATGCCGGAAGATCCTGGGGGGCCCGGCGCAAAGCACACAGCTCGGCGAAAAAGATGATCAGGGCCTGCACGGCGACTTCCTTCGACGAAACCTCTCCCCATCATAACCGCCGCGGCGGACGAGGCGACAACCTTGGCACACAAAGTCCGACGCTGCAGATGCCGAGCACGATGCGGGACGCCTTCACCTGTCCTCCTCGTGTCCCCGCCGGGCCGGACTGTCTGAAGGAATGGTCGCACCTGGTCGGACGGTCCGAGCGGCCGAGGAGCCAGCGCTCCGGCGGTCTCGAGCCGCGCCAAATGCGGCGATGCCGAGCGCGAGCAGGACCATCGCTGCCGCCGCCCCAATCGCGAGCCGGTTTCCGAGCTGCGAATATGGCGTCGCCCCGGCACGCGGCTGGACCTCCGCCGCAAAGCCACCTCGCACGAATGACGGGACGGTCCCCAGGACCTCCCCGCGCTCGTCGATGATGGCGGAGATCCCCGTATTGGTGGCGCGCAGCAGATAACGTCCGTTCTCCAGCGCGCGCATCCGCGCGATCTCCAGATGCTGATGAGGCGCCAGTGAATCGCCGAACCAGGCATCGTTGCTGACATTGATCAGAAGCTCCGCGTCCGGGAGGGCCTGAGCGACCTCCGCGGGAAACGCATCCTCGTAGCAGATCGAGGCACCGACCAGGCGCTCCCCGACGGCCAGCAAGGGCCGTTCGGCGTCGCCGCGGCTGAAATCGGACATGGGAACCTCGAAGAGCTGCACCAGCGGCCCGAGCCAGGCCTTGAAGGGCAGAAACTCGCCGAAAGGGACCAGATGACGCTTCGCATAGAGGTCCTCCCGACTCCCGATACTCAGCAGGGCATTGAAATAGCGGCCGCTCTCAGGCTCCATCACCGGGATCCCCATCACGACCTCAGCACCCTCCTGGCGAGCCCGATGCGCCAACGGATCGACCAGGGCATCCCGCACCTCATGCAGGAAGCCGGGAATCGCCGTCTCCGGCCAGAGCACCAGATCGGCGTCCAGATGAGGCTCGGTGAGCTCCCAGTAGACCTCCATGGTCGTGACGAGGACGTCAGGGTCCCATTTCACCGCCTGCGGGATGCTCGCCTGCACCACCGCGGCCCGGAGGCCGGGTCCGGATGGCTGGGTCCACTGCACCCGCTCGAGCGCTAAGCCGGCGAGCCAGACCAAGGCCAACCCCAACCCCGCCGCCACCCGGCCCGGCCCGGACCAGCGCAACAGCCCCCACAGCAGACCCGCGGACAGCACCACGAGCAGCCCGACACCATAGACGCCGGCGATCGGCGCGTAGGCGCCTAGCGGGCCGTCGATTTGCGTATAGCCCAGGCTCAACCAGGGGAATCCGGTGAACAGCCACCCTCGCAGCCACTCGATCAGGATGTAGAGCCCGGGGAACAATAGCAGCGGGACGAGCCATCCCGGCCCCAAGTCCAGCCGCCGCAACAGCCATCCGAGGAGTCCGAAGTAGAGCGCCATGGCGGACACGAAGACGGCCGTCAGCAGATGGGCGATCCAGCCGTCCATGTTGCCGAACTCGTTCAGGCTGATGCGGATCCAGAAGACGCCGCAGCCCATCAAGCCGACGCCGAACAGCCAGCCTCTGAAGAATCCGGAACGCGGAGAGGCACCTTGCAGCGACACCAGGAGGCCCACGAGCGCGACCAACACCAGCGGGTGCCAACCGAAGGGGGCAAACCCCAACACCGTGAGCGCGCCGCTCGCGCCGGCGAGCAGGGCCGAGAACGGCGGCGCGAGACGGTGCGAGAGCGGGGGCATGGGCGTGCGCCAGGGGTTTTGGGGGAACCGGGCCGGTTCTAACAGTCGCGGCGACCGAGGTCAACCGTGGAGGCAACCAGCGTCGGCCTAGTCGTAGCGCTCGTCCTTCCACTGCCTCAGCACCTTGAAGACCTCGCGACCCGGCCCGAGCAAACGGCCGGCGAAACGCTCGGCCGCCTGGATCACATCGGCGTCGCGGGTGCGCAGGAAGGGGTTTGTCGCCAGCTCCAGGTCCAGCCGCGAGGGGACGGTGGGCAAGCCCAAGGCCCGCTGGCGCCGGTCGGACTCGAGCCGAGCGCGCAAGGCCGCGCTGCCGGGCTCGACCCATTCGGCAAACCCCAGGTTCGCGAGGGTGTATTCGTGTGCACAATAGATCAGCGTCTCGGCAGGCATGGCCGCGATCCGTTCCAAAGAATCCGACAGCTGCTCGAAGGTACCGTCGAACACCCGCCCGCACCCACCCGCGAAGAGGGTATCGCCGCAGAAGAGGCAACCCGACCCGACATAGGCGATATGGGTGGCGGTGTGTCCCGGGACCTCGATGACCCGGAAGGCGACGCTCAGGCCGTCCGGCCGGACAATGGCTCCCTCCCCCACCCGGTCTGTCAGGTCTCGGATGCGCCGGTCCTCCGGGCCATAGACCCTTACCCCGGGGAAGGCGGCACGCAGGTCGCTCACTCCGCCAACGTGATCGCCGTGGTGGTGTGTGATCAGGATCGCGCTCAGGGCGCGCTGCTCCGCACTCAGGACCCCCATGACCGGATCGGCATCCCCCGGATCGACGACCACGGCGGTTCCCGGCCCCTCGGTCAGGAGCCAGATGTAGTTGTCGGAAAAGGCGGGGATCGGGCGCACGTCAAGCATCGGCGGCTCCTCGCGTCATGCGCATCTTGGGACCCCTGATTAAAGCAGCCCCTTCACGTCCAGGCGAGTCGGTCTTCATTGCCCCGACATTCCATGGTGTTTTCGATGGGCCGAGGGCAGGTTAGAGTAGAGTGCGGCCAAGGCGGGCCCGGTCCCCGCGCGCGCCCACCGACCGTTCAGCGTAAACGGATCACCGCACGTATCAACCTAGAAGCAGCAGTTGGACGACCCTCAGGGTGCGTCCCGCGCGGTGACTGGCAAGGCGCAACGAGGCGCAATAGTGGTTCGATTGCAACGAGTTGCAAGGCAGTCCAGGCGCCGCGCGGGGCGTGCACCGGGGGTCCGGAGCGGCGTCACCCATGGAGTGAGACCGCAGCAACACGGAAGCCGCCGATTCGGCGGGTGTTTTCAGTGAGACACGAAGCGGTCAACTGCCGCCTCTAGGTTTAAGGCATGGGCCGAGCGCCGCCCCGCGCGGGCGACATCGTCCGTGCGTTGTTCACACCCTTGCAGGCCGGGATCGCGATGACAGCCCAACCCCTGACACATCACGAAATCTTCACGCTGGTCGAGCCCTTCACGCGGCGCGGACGCCATGTCGACCTGGCCGCGAGCGACCGGATCGAACGGCGCCTCCGCTTCAGGCCGGTCGACCTCCCCCTGGATGCGCCCAAGTCATCGGGGGTGCGCGAGACCTTGGTGTTGGAGAACACCAAACCGGCACGCTACCGGCTCACCCGCATGCTCCGGCACGACAGCGGCTTGGAGGCGACCCTCGAGGTCGAGGGCCCGGACCCGGAAGAGCTGCTGGCCCGCGTGGAAGCCGTACCCCACGCCCGCCATTTCCGGTCGAGGACCGGCTTCGTGATCGCCCGCAGCTATCGCCTCGAGGGCGTCACGACCGGCCCCTTGCCCGAGGGCGCGCCGGCGAGCCGCATGATCCTGATCCGCGGCGAGGCCCGGGTGGACGGGCTGACACTGACACTCAAGGCGCAGACCGGACGTGGCATGCCGGCCGATATCGAGCTGCATGCAGCCGCGGGCGATCCCATCGAGCTGCCGGAGGATCTGCTCGCGGTGATCGGATGGGACTGGAGGCGTCTCAGCCGCGTCAAGCAGGGCTGGCGCAGCAGCCTGCGCCTGCGCGGCAGGGAGCCGACCCGCAGCCGCGATGCCGAGGTCAAGTTGACGCGGACCATCGAGCATCTCGCCCGGACGCTCATGGAGCCGCCGGCACGCTTCCACGAGCGTCTCCTTGCCGCCCGCTGGTCGGTGGCCTTTCGCCGCGCCATTCCGCTACTGATCGGTGTCGGCCTGATCGCCGGGGCGCCGGCCATCCAGTTCCTCGAGCTCTCCGAGGGCTCCCTGCTCCGCATGCTCATCTTCCACTCCCCGCCCCTGCTGATGGTGCTGTTCTTCTCCATGCGCGAGATGCCGCGGATCGAGATTCCACCCTTTCCGAAACCCCTCACCGCACCGGCCTGGCGAGCGCCGCCGGCGACGGCGCCCGCCGAGGACACCGGGACGCGGATGCACGAGGCCCGGTCGCGGTGAGACAGACGGAGAGGCAGCTGGCAACTGGAGACCGCTAGGCCGTCCCGAATAGAAGTCACCCGAGATGCTCGGCAACCCCATGAACATCCCGCCCGTCTCGATCGCCGCCGCGAAGGCCGCGTTGATCGAGCAGTATGCCGACTCGACGCTCAGGCGGCGGGCCTCCATGCTGTGGGGCACGCGGGGTGTCGGAAAGTCTTCGATCGTCCGGCAGGTCGCGGATCACTTCGGCGTGCCGCTGGTCGACCTGCGCCTGACCACGATCGAGCCGGTCGACATCCGGGGCGCCATCTACGCCGACGACGAGCTGGCCAAAACCGTCTGGTTCCCCCCTGAGTTCCTCCCCTCGCCCGATGAGCCCGACGGGATCCTCTTCCTCGACGAGCTGACCGCCGCCGATCAGCGCCTGCAGATCTCGGCCTACTCGCTGATCCTCGACCGCCGCGTCGGGCACTATCGACTGCCCGACGGCTGGCAGGTTATCGCCGCAGGCAATGCCAGCTTCCACGGCGCCGTCTGTCACGATATGGGCACGGCCCTGGCAGACCGGATGTTCCACTTCAACGTCCAGACCGTCATCGAGTCCTTCCTGGCCCATGCGATGGCGATGGACTTCGCCCCCGAGGTGATGGCCTACCTCAAGGTCCGTCCGGACAAGCTCGACGACACCCAGACCCAGCTCGCCAACGACCACCTGGTCGGGGCCAGTCCGCGCGGTTGGGAGGACATCTCGAACGTCCTGCAATCGGATCTCTCCGAGGCCGCCAAGCGGGTCTTCGTCCAGGGCCGCATCGGCGCCGCCAATGCCGCCGAATTCTTCGGCGTCCTGCGCGAGATCCAGGCCGGAACCGACGTGCTACGCCTGCTGGCGAGCCGCCCCGGCGAGGAGACCGCGGCGCTGCTGCCCGGCACCCTCGACGGGCTCTACGGCATGATCTACGGACTGCTCGCGGCCAGCGTCGATGCGACCACCCTGGGCCGAGCGCTCGAGATCATCGAGCAGTTCCCGGATATCCGCTCCGAGGGCCCCCTGCCAATTCGCGAAGCCCAGACCCTGGCGATGGAGCTCCTGATGCAGAAGGCGCTGGAGATCGGCCAGGAGGCGGCGGTCCTGGACAGCGGGTCTTATCGGCGCTACCTCGAGCAGCGCCGCAGTGAGGAGCAGGGTGGTTGAGGCGGCGCGTCCCGTGACCCCTGCGCTGTCGGCTCGCGGCGCCAGGCAGCCATCAGCCCCTGATCGGCGAGCGGGAAGCGATCGAGGTCCAGTGGCGTCGCGTCGAAACCGTTCAGGACGGACTCGCCCGCCTGTCCGGTGTCACCATGGTTCGGCGAAGCAGCTGCTTAACGCGCAGTCATGAGTAACGGGCCCGATCTCTACCGCCATCGCGGCACCCGCGCGATCCAGCGGATGGTGGAGTTCGCCCCCTCCACGGGCGGGCTCGCGCTCTGGGTGAGACACCAGGATCTCCCGGACGACGTGAACCCCGGACCGGTCGCCACGGACGGCACCACGCTCTATTACGGCGCCGGATTCGAGCGGCTCCCGATCGCCGCTCAGGTCGGACTGGTCGCCCATGAGGTGCTGCACATCGCCCTGCGTCACCCCCAGCGGTTTCTCGATCTTCAAGCGCGCCTGGGCGACGTCGAACTGGAGCTCTTCAACATCTGTGCTGACGCCATCGTCAACAGCTCGCTCAGCCATCTGACATGGCTGCAGCTGCCCGCCTCGGCCGTCTTGCTCGATGAGTTGCTCTTGAGCACCCTGGGGCTCGACCAGGCAGTGGAAAAATCGCTCCTCGAATGGGACGTCGAGCGACTTTATCGCGCGATCGACGATCGTCAGGCGCCGGGAAAGGGCCGCAGGCAGGCCCCGCGGGCGCGACGCCGCAGCGGCATCGGCGAGCGCCAACCAGGGGCTGACGGCCTCCAGTCGCCGGAGGCGGTCGAGGACGCGACCCAGGCCCAGCCGCGCGAGGACGGCCCGAAGGCGGCGCGGGTCCGTGCCCTCGGCGCCGAGACGCAGGTCGACCTCTTCCCTCGCGGGGACAGCCAGCGGCACCCGGAGCTGGAGGCCGAGCAGGCGCGCGAGTGGAGCGAACGCATCCTGCGCGCCCACGCCGGCGATGGCGCGCATTCCATGCTCCGCGCCCTGATCGCCGACCTGCCGAAGATCCGCACACCCTGGGAGCAGATCATGCGCACCCAGTTGGCGCGCGGCCTCGCGGTCCGACCCAACCTCTCCTGGTCCCGTCCCTCCCGTTCCTATATCGCCAATCAAGGGCGGGCAGGGCCCGGCAGACGGATGCCCTGGGAGCCGGGCATCAGCTCGGCGAAGACGGTGCCGCGCCTGGTGGTCATCGTGGACGTCTCCGGCTCGGTCGACGACCGCCTGTTGGAGCGCTTCGCCGGCGAGATCGAGGCCATCACGCGCCGCCTGGAGGCCGACCTCGTCCTGGTCATCGGCGACCGCCGGGTCCAGCGGGTCGCCCACTTCGAGCCCGGCCGCTCAGACCTGCGCCACATCGAGTTTGTCGGCGGCGGCGGGACCGACTTTACCCCGCTGCTCGAGGAAGCCGACCGGCACGGACCGGACATCGGGGTCGTCCTGACCGATCTGGAGGGCCCCGCGCGATTTCGCCCCCTGTGGCCGGTCATCTGGGCCGTGCCCGAATCCGATACGACCCCCGTCCAGCCCTTCGGCCGCAAGCTCATCCTGACCTGACTCGGTGGCGTCGAGGCGTCCCACCCCGGCGGCCCGCGCGCGGCGGGATCGGCTCCAAGCGGCGGTCTGGGTTCAGTATAGGGCGGGAGCGCAATGGGTTGAGGTGGTTGTCGCAGTGGACCTACCTGTAGCCATTTGAATTGGTCTTGACCCAAATCCGCTTTTTGACATGTCCTGCGGCCGACGTGGCGACGGAACCTGGTCAGCCGCAAGAAGGCCATCCAGAAACGATCACGCTCACGAGAGGAATGTCAATCATGCATCCGGTGCTCTCCAGATGTCAGCCATCCGCGCGGCGGCTCGTCCACGCCATTCCCGCCGTCGTAGCGAGCCTCGCCGCCGGAAGCGTTGCAACCGCAAGCGAGCCCCAGATCACCGGCACCCGAGTATGTCGACGGCATCAAACAGGCACCCATCGAGGTACCCGAGGGAGGCGCGGAGGGCATGAGGCTCACCTCTGGCGGGCGCTTCGCCGGCTACGGCTTCTACCTGCTTGAAGGCAAGCCGGTGATTGACGGGTTTGTCGGTGCCGGTGGCGACCGTGCCATTGCGGAGGCCGTCTTCGGGGTAAAGGCCGAGTATCTCGAGGCATCCTTCGATGAGATGCAGAAGCGCTACGGCGCGATTATAAGGTATTTCTCGGAGGGATTGGGCATCGATGCCGCCGGACAGAACGCCCTGCGCGTGCTGTACGCCGAGGACGTCACGAGCGCTCAGAGGGGTAAGAGCAAATGAGACGATGCACGCGGAGCATCCTTTTGCTTGGGGCGCTGGCCTGCATCTTCGCGCAGCTGGACCAGTGACCCTCATGTCGGAGTGGAAATATTCAATACCCGACGAACCCTGGAGAAGACATGACAACCAGACGAGGCTCTCCGCCGGCTGCGCGAAGCGGCCGGCCGGAGTCTGACCAGGCTTCAATCAAAGCGGAAGATCGCCCAGGATGACGCCGAAACCAGTGATACTGCTCTTGGCCGTCTGCGCGACCGTGCTCCTCGAGCAGGGCTGCGCCGGTCCGATGCGCAAGGAGGCGGTTCCGCCAGCGCTGACGACACAGGCCGTCGTGCCCGGCCTCCCGGACGTGCGCTACCGCGTCGGCATCGACACCGATGCGTTGCGCAAGGATGCCATCGACTCCTTCTGGAAGGAGATCGCCTATCTCAAGGCGAGCGGGCACAAAGGCAAGCTGCCGCCCGCCGTCTTCCTCGCCGTTTCGGGCGGCGGCGACGACGGTGCGTTCAGCGCGGGGCTGCTGAACGGCTGGACCGCCGCGGGCGACCGACCGCAGTTCAAGCTCGTGACCGGGGTGAGCACCGGCGCGCTCATCGCCCCCTTCGCCTTCCTCGGGCCGTCCTACGATGACCGGCTCAAGCGGTTCTACACAGAGGTCTCGCCCTCGGACATCGAGAAGAAACGCTCCCTCATCGCCGCGCTGACCAGCGATGCCCTGGCCGACAACGCACCCCTGCGAAAGCTCGTGGAGAAAGAGGTGGACCAAGGGTTTCTAGATGCTGTCGCGGCCGAGCAGGAGAAGGGCAGGATGCTCCTCATCGCTACGACGGACTTGGACGCCCGCCAAGCCGTGCTTTGGAACATGACCAAGATCGCCGCCAGCGGCGACCCGAAGGCGCTCGATCTGTTCCGTTCCATCATGATCGGCTCCGCCGCCATTCCCGGGGCCTTCCCACCCATGATGATCGACGTGGAGGTGAACGGTCGGACCTATCAGGAGATGCACGTGGACGGCGGGACCATGGCACAGGTCTTCGTCTACCCGCCCTCCCTCCATGTCAAGGAGGCAGCCGAGAAACATCACGTCGCCCGCGAGCGCAGGGCCTACGTCATAAGGAACGCGCGCCTCGATCCGGAATGGGCGCAGGTCGATCGCAGAACGCTGAGCATCGGCGAGAGGGCGATCTCCTCACTCATCGAAACCCAGGGCATCGGCGACCTCTACCGGATCTACCTCGAGGCCGAACGCGACGGCGTTGATTTCAATCTGGCCTTTATCCCTGCGAGCTTCAACGCCCCGCACCGCGAGGAGTTCGACACCGACTACATGCGCGCGTTGTATCGGAAAGGATACGAGCTGACCGCGAATGGCTATCCTTGGGAGAAGGTGCCGCCCGGTTTCTGATTTCATCAACGACGCGCATGCGTCCTCAACCCTGGGAGGGTCAAGCCATGTCTCTGAAACGCATTCTCGTTTCTGCCGCCGCCGCCTTCGCGCTGGGCCTGTCCGGCTCCGCATTCTCCGAGACGGCCGCAGACGTCGAGGCAAAGGCCGCCGCTGAGATGGCCAAGGACGTCGACGCTGCCGCGGACGCTGCGGTCGAAGGCGCCGCGGTCGCAACAGGCGCTGCGGCCGATGTCAACGCGGCCAAGGCCGCCGGAGAGGCGAGCTCCGTGGACGCCGAGGCGGCCGACCTGGCCTCCGAGGTTGCCAATGAAGAGGGCTCCGCAATGATCGAGGCGAAGGAGGTCGCGGACGAGGTGGCAAAGGAGGCCGAGACCGACGCCGTACTCGAGGACTCCAAGGCGATCATCGAGGGCAATTAGCGCTCCCGCCCATTACACTCCGGCGCCATGCTGTTAGGCGCCGGAACCTGCGATCGTCTCTCTTCGGCTGTCACGTATTCCTGCCTGCCATTGCGAGCTGAGGGGGCGAGCAGACCGGGTTCTCGTCGCCACGGAGTGCGGGAATGGACCTTGAGCGCCGAGTCGATCGGCCTGCGCGGGCGTAAACCGAGCTGACGATCTCATCGACCTTCCGGGCCGAAGGAGCGCTGCTTGCTGCCTTTGGTGATTCGCGCCGTCGAGAGCCGATCAGCCTGTTAATCCTTGATGAGATCAAGTCGCACCCAGACCAACCCATACCGATACCGATACCTGGCTATTGCGGGAGTGCTCGGTCCGTTTCTGGCTCGCTGCACAGTGGTCGGTCCCTCTGCCATTCGCAGTGGGCGGCTCGCCTGCAACGCCGCCATCCCAACGAGACCAACGGTCAAATGCTGATGTCCGTGATTCAACACCGTTAGGAGGACAAGGGTCGCTTGTTGGCCGTGACCCTGCCGGGGCCGATTCCCGCGAAAGACTTCCGGTCCTTCACGGTCTACGACAGCCAGACCCGCCCCCTGTTGCCGACCGATCAGAAGCTGGCCGGGTTCGATAGCACGCTTGCGGGAATGCAGATGAACAAGGACGATGGCGTCACTGTCTGGTTCGGGCCTTCAGCGCCGCTCGGTTCAAAAGACGCACGTCGCCAATGCGATCGACTCCGGCGGAGCTGGCGCGGATTCTTCTGGGCAAGTCCCGCGGAATATGGCGAGCGACAACACCTTGTTTGCGGCTCTTCCTCGAGGTCGACACGTCCTTGCCTGCCGCGCTCAGCTCCGCGGTCTTGGCGTGCGGGCAGCGCCGGGGGGCGTACGAGTGAATCGGTCAAGCAGCCGCTGACAATATCCAGCCGATGAGGAGCATGCCGACCGCCGCAATCCAGCTGCCGACCACCCTCACGGCGATGCGACTCCAGGCGGCACGCAGCGACGCCACCAGCGCGGCCAGCAGGAGCGCGACGATCTGCACGGTCGCAGCAACGCCGCTCACCACACTCGCACCAGCGCTGGCAGCGGCGAGGGGCAGCCGCATCGCCCCCAGGACCAGCGCGCCGAGGATCACCGCCGACAGGGCGATGCCCAGCTCCACGGCAGCTCGTCGCCCGACAGACCGAGCAGGCCGCCGAAGGCCATCATGATCGGAAAAGTCAACGGCAGCAGCCAGATGGCCGGGGCCCCGAGCTGGGCACCCCAGAGCCCGACCGCGACCATCGCCAGCACGTGGTCCAAACCCGAGAAGGGGTGGCTGAAGCCACTCAGGAAACCGCCGACCGCACCGCCCTCGACATGGGCCAGCGCGGCGAAGTCCCAGCGTCTCCAGGCGATGAGATCGTGCACCATCGCCGAAGCCATCGCCAGTTGGCGTTCCAGCATCAACCGATAGGCGTTAGCCACCGGGCCGCGCAGCTCGGTCTCGACCGGCTGATAGTGGAACGGGCGCGCCGCGTCCTCGTGTGCCAGCACCACCGCGGCGCTTGCGAGCAGCCGGTTGGCCAGCCTCCGCTCCGGCAGGGGCACGCAGATCTGGCAGGCCCCGACCGCCCCGGCCCAAGGCGCCGGCAGCAGCGCCGCCGAGAGGTATCGACCAGCCCTGGTCATAGCATCATCACCGTCCGCTGAATGGTCCAATAGGCCCCCAAGGTTTCGATCAGGTAGGCCGGCTGGCGGCTGTTCAGGTCGCCCGCCGTGAAGTCCCAGCCGCCAAAGCAACGAACCATCATACGGGGGCCCGTCGCACCGTAGACCTCCTTGCGCGCCATGGCGTCCCAGATCGCCTCGCGGGTGCTCTCCTCGGCCCAGACCGCTGCATAGCCGGAGGACACCAGCATGTCGCCCCTGAACACGCCGTTCTCTGTCTCGGCAAAGGGGTGCTGCATCCGCTCGGGCTTAGGAGCGGAAAAGGGGCCAGGCGCAATTGTCAAAGGCTCAATGATCCAACGGCAGCTCGCCCTGCCTCGGGTCAGCGCCATCTGCTTCACACTTCCTCGGAGGCCTGCCGCGCTTGCGCAACTCGCGACGCTGCCCCGTCATTGCCTCGATCTCCCTGTAGAACCGATCGTCACCGAGGGGTTGGTCTTGATTCAGGGCCAAGCGCAGATCAGTGAGCAGCTTGTCGTCGAGGACGCTGCGGAACCATTCGCGATATGCGATGGCGCGAGCGGCATCGTCGACACCGAGGCCGAGGTACAGCGGATGCGGCGTCGTCAGAAGCCGAGCGGTTGTGGCCGCGCTGCACGATGTGCAGCGGTAGACCATCAATGTGGATGCGTGCTCGCCGAGGCATGGGGTGCATTCAGCAGAAATTGAGCCTGGCTCCTTTTCCCCAGGGTCGTCGCCTTTCCAGGCTGTTCTGAACATTTGGGTCGTCGCCGCGCGCGAGCAGGATGCTCATGACCTCGGCCTGGTTCTCCTTGGCCGCATTGCTCAAGGCATAGCCGCCGTTGCTCGTGCGTTCGTTCACCTTCACACCACTGTTGAGCAGTGCGTTGACCTGTTCGGGGTTTCCTTCGCCTGCAACTTGGTAGAGCGCATCGACGTCGCCGGCGGATGCTCTAGCGACAACGCCGATCAGTCCGGCAAATGGGGAGATCGAGGTCAGGTGAGGAAGGCGACAAGAGATCCTGGCAGGCTTCATCGCATCGGTCCTCCAAGCAAGGAGATCTGCCGTTCCTGCAGGGACAGCACGGTGTGGGCGAAGGACATGGCGGCCACGACTTGGAGCGGGCCGGTATCAGTATCACCACTCATTCCCACTCCAACTCCTCGTAGACGCGCTGGGCATTGCGGCCCTTGAGCTCCTCGTAGTTGGCTAGATAGCTGAAGCGCGACTGGTCGATGCTTCCAACGTCCTCGATGCCGCCACCTCCGTCCATGAAGTCGGTGACCGCCTGGCGCAGGAACACCAGGTACTCGTAACTGTCCGCCTTGCCCTTGGGCAGGTCGGCTGGATCTCCATGACCGGCGACGACAACCGCAGGGTCGAGGGCGGCCAACGTCTCGATAGCGGAGATCCATTCGCGATGGGCCGACTGCGGCCCGATGCTCAGCATGCGGTCCATGTAGATGATGTCGCCGCTGAACAGGATCCTCTGCTCAGGCAGCCACACGAAGCTGTCACCAGGGGTATGGGCGTGCCCGGCGTGGCCGACACCAATGTGTGTCCCCCCCAGCGTCAGCGACTTCGCGTCGGAAAAGGTCTCGTCGGCATAGACCGGGGCGGTGCCTTTGATGCCTTCGGGGCCAACCAGGCTTGCCAGCGCGATGAGCTGGTCCCGGGCACGCGCCTTTTGGTCGACGACGGCCTTCTCGTTGGCGATGATCCGGGCGCCCTGCGCCTTGAAATAGCCGTTGCCGAGCCAGCGGTGGTCCTGTCCCCCGCTGTTAATCACCAGGGTGACGGGCTTGTCGGTGATGTCGCGAATGGCCGCGTGGATCATCTGCGCGCCCTGGTAGGTGCCACCGGAGTCGATCAGCACCACGTCATGTTCAGTGACCACGACGCCGAAGTTGGCGTTGTTGCCCAAATTCTCGGCGTCTCGATTGCTGAGCGGGCCGATCAGGGCATAGACGTTGTCGGCGAGCTTGTGGGTCGTGAGCACCTCCCCCGCGTGGACGCCCCCGACCAACAGAAGACTGATTAGAAGGGCTCGACCGAGGCTACCCAGGGATATACCGGCTCCATTGTGAACAGTGCGGCCAACGGCGCAGACGGGCAATCGGGTGCCTTCAGGTTGGTTCATCATCGATTCTCCACCTCTTGGTGGGGCCGCCGTGTGTCGCGCGGTCGACCCGGGGCCGAGCCCCTCGTTTGGAGCCGCAGCAACAGCTATTCCAATCGAGTCCGCCGTCGGCACCTCTTCTTGGAACACCTCGGCCCATCAGTTTTCCGCGCGCTCCTTCTGGATGCGCTCGATCGCCCTTGATCGCGCAAACCGCTGGTAGGTCCACTGCTGCTCGTAGGCCCGTTCGAGGGTGTAGAGGAGTGAGTTCATCATCCGCTGGCGCAGGACCAGGGCATCCGTGCGCAGCACCTCTTTCCCGCTCTCCTCGAAAAACAGCAGGGCGGGGAGCGCGGAGAAGCCGGTTTCCTCGTACCAGCCGGCGGGCGTGGTTCGGGTGCCGTCGGGCGCGACCAACGGCGTCGCCGCGTCGCCCGCGTCGAGCCGGACCACCTCGAAGCGCCCGAGCAGATCACGTACCTCGGGCAGCGCCAGAACCTCGTCGTGCAACGATTCGCAGGTTTCGCACCCTTCGCCCTCGAAGATCACCAGGAGCGGTCGCTGGGCGGGAATTCGGCTGCGGTCCAAGGCATAGGGCGGGGCGCTGAACAGGGGATCCGGACGCAGGCGATAGCCGGACCGAGCTTGGGCCGAATCGCCCTTGCGGCTCGCGACGAAGTCTCGGAAGGACGCCCCCTCGTGATGACGGCCGATCAGATAGTCGAGCACCAGGGCGAAGCGCTCGGGTGCGTGGTACCCAACACCGCGGTAGAGCAGCCTGCCGTTGTCACCGTAGAAGAGCAGCGTGGGCGAGAACCCGGCCCCCGTCTCTTGGGCGAACTGTTTGACCCGCGTGTCCCTGCCGGCGGGATCAATCAGCTCCGCGTCGCTGAAGATATCGAGGCCGACGGCGTCGAAATGGTCCTGGACACGGGCGGCAAGGCGCGGATCAGCGAGGCTTGTGCGGATGAACTCCGCACAATAGGAGCATCCCTCGGAGGTGAAGAGGACCATCACCCCGACCTTACCGGCGTCGCGTGCCTCCATGATGTCCTCCCGCAGGTCCAGGAAGCTCTCCTTGAACCACGCGGGGTATCCGACGTGCGTGAGCTGGGCGTCGTCGAAGTCGCCAGCCTTGGACGGGGTGCCGATCGCGAACGCAAGGGTCATGAGCAGGATCCAAGCGACACGCAATCGCAATCGCCCGGCCCTGGTTCCGTCATCGCCTGAGCGGCCCCTCACCCGACTGGGGTCGCTCCTCGAAACATCACCGCGCATCACTTCGCCGGTGCCTGCGCCGCGTCGACATAGTTGGCGGCGGTGGGCCCGGTTCCGCTGATCTGCACGATTGCCTCCCCATCCGGTGTCGAGACGAAGTGAGGCACGTTCGCGGGCTCTGTGTAGAAGCTACCGGCAGGCAGGGCGGTCAGCTTGCTCTCGTCGAACTTCTCACCCCAGCCGATGTACCAGGTTCCCGATATGACCGTGTACATCCGGTCATCCGGGTGACTGTGCGCCTCGACGACTCGGCCCTTTGGGAACTTGACGCGATAGGTGTAAGACCCAGACCCCTTCTCATTGCCGAGGATCCGCGCCAGTCCAAGTCCAGGAACGCGCGGGTTGTCAATCCACTCGAGCTGGTCGGATGTCAGCATCACAGGGGTTTCGGACATGTCCCCGGCGGCGGCGCAGAGCGGCGCCAGTGAGGCGCAGGCACACAGGCAGAGGTGGGGGGTGGAAAGCGCTGCTTTCATATGATCCTCCTCGGTGATCGAGTTGCGTGGGATGGCGCCCGTCGACTCGGGGTCCATCTGGGGAAGAGGAAAGCACACCGCGAGCCGAAGGTCCCGACGAACGATTGATCTTTTTCCGTTTTCTTCGCGCGGCGGGCTCGGTCGATGTCGGCCTCCTTCAACCTGTCGTAGAGGTACACGCGACCCGCCCGCTCCTGTCGCAGCTCGGCCGACGTCGGCTCGAACAGCCGCCTCAGCTCGATGTCGCGCAGGTCTTTGCTCTGCGCCACTGAGCTGTAGGAACACAGTCCGACGGGCATCGCGGTGGTGAGAATGGAGAAAGACGCATGCATGGGGGCCTCCTGCCTTGTCTGCGGCTGGACAATCCAGACCGCTCTGACCGGGTCGAGACCAGCAGGGCAGCTTACGCGACCAATGCGCTCTCGCATGAATGAGCGGGATTCTCCCGGCATCGCGACGCTGTGGTCATGCGCACCGACCTCCGCTTACTTGTAAGCCCCGACCCCGCAAAAGAAGCCTTCGTCGTTGGTCGCAATGTAACTGGTCTTCGGCCTGATCTCGTCAGTACCCGGATACGGCCACTTGTAGTCCACCCAGCCGGCACCTGGGTTCTTGGCCACGGCGATCATGTCCTGGAAAAGCAAGTCCCCATATTTGTCGAAATTGAACATGTTCTTCCCGACCAGTTCTGGCTTGATGGGCTGCGAGAGCAGGACCCCCGCCATATCAATGCAAAAGACGTACAGGTCCCTGTCCCGAAACTCGCCGTTCGGATCAGCGAAAGCGGCAAAGGCCTTCTCGCGGCCCATCGCGTTGAGGGCCGCCTGTGCCCTCAGGCTCATGGCCTTGGCCTCCTCCGGCGTGCCCATGTCGCTGGCGCATACGGAACCCGCGACGGTCGCGGCAAGCGTGGCAAACAGGACTATTCTCATGATGCGACTCCTCCGTCGGATTGTGGTGGGCCGCGCACACCGTCTCGCGCCTTCTGGTTGACCATCTCGTGCCGGGGGGATCCGGTGTTCGGATGAGAGCGACCAGGACATCTTGCTGGGCTGGCCCCTGGATGTGGCCCAGAGTCCGATGACCATGCCACCCCGTCCCATTGGACCGACGGACGGCCAAGAGGAAGCAACCAATAACAGACGGTCGAACGCATCACCGCCCCGCTCCGGCAACCTCCGAAGCCTTTCCTCGGGGAACACGTAATGCTTCTGTCTTTAGCCAGACTCTAGTTTGGTCTCCCGAAAAAGCCAATTATTTTCGTCAACTTTACGCGCTGCAGCCATAAGGAGGGCTTATTCACATGCTCGGTCACAATTCGGGCATCCGGCTCCTCGGCCTAGCCAATTGCAACCTGATGTAAACACTGTGGACCACGCGCGCGGGCGGGAGTAGCGTTGCAGCAGACGGGTGAAGGCCGCCCAGTTCAAGCGCGCCGCTCGAGAGCGGCGGTTGAGCCATTTATGCCTGGAACAGCTTCGCGGCGACCGTGAGGGTCAGTGGAGCATTCGCATCAACGACCAATGGCGCATCTGCTTCCGCTGGGAAGATCGCGATGCATACGACGTTGAGGTGACCGACTACCACTGAGGTCGGCGTATCCCTGAACATGAAGCGCAATCAAAGACCCATGACTATCCAACGAGAGCACCTGGACCAGATCGACTTCTCCGACGTAGCCGAGGGCGCCGACCTAATGCCTCCGGTAACCCCCGGCGAGATCCTGCGCGAGGACTTCATGGAGCCTCTAAGCCTGTCGGCCAATGCCCTCGCCAAGGCGCTGCACGTCCCGCCGAACCGGATCACCGCTATCCTGAACGGCACCCGCTCCATCACCGCCGACACGGCTCTTCGTCTAGCGAGGTACTTCACTACCACGCCCCAGTCCTGGCTGAACCTGCAGAAGAACTATGAGCTGGAGGTGGCGCGGCGGACGGTGGGGCACGCCATCGAGGCCGAGGTGTCTCCCCGAGCCGCATGATCGACGGGTCGCATTCTGCGAGGCAACGCGCTGTTGTGGTACCCCTCTTCCCAGATCAGCCCCTGCAGGTCCTTCAGCGGCGTGACCTTCTGGTCCCGCTCCATCCAATGGCACATGCGCACCACCACCGCCTCGTCG
>NZ_JAJDNA010000133.1 GCF_022340925.1 Thiocapsa sp. | reverse complement strand
CGCATCGGGGATCCGGTGGTTTTCGTCGAGCCAGTCACCGAGATCGATCAGGCGGCAACGCTCACTGCAGAACGGCCGCCAGGGGGAGGTCGAGCCCCAGACCACGGGTTTTCCGCAATGGGGGCAAGAAACGGTCCTGGCCATGTCTAGAAGACGCAGCAGGTCAGCCTGAAGGGGATGTTCTCGGCACTCTGGGAGGGGCGTCCTCGGGAGCCGCTCTCCATGAAGCGGATGCTGAATCGACTCTTGTGCCCGCTGATCTCCGGATAGAGGGAGCCGTCTCCGTTGATTCCGACCCGCACCATCTGAGCGGGCGCCTGGGCATCGAGCGCCTCCTGAAAAAAACCGCCTTCTGCGAAGACTTGGCGGGGGGATGCGCTGGTGCGGGCCAACGAAAGGACCAGTCGAATGGCGCGTTCCGCGGGTATGAGATCCTGAAGCCAGTGCTCGATCCGGGCCTGACGTATGTCCGGGGGCTGGGTGAGCCAGTAATGAAAGTGAGGCAGATCAAAGCTGCAGGCGCCCCCGGGAATACTGCTGCGTTGGGCCACGCTCTTCAAGAGCTCATCCTCGCGCGCGATCTGCCCGATTGGACCGGTCAAACGCCGGACGCCGCTGATGGCGCTCTCGATGTCAGCGAGGACTCGCTCGAGTGCTTGAGGGTCGACACCTGGTTGGTCCGCGATGCGTTTGAGTGTGCCCATGTTACGCTCGAGCTCCTTGAGGAGCTCGTTCTTGACGTCCGCGCGAGCAGTGACTGCAGCGATATCGAGTAGTGACTCGACCGCCACACGGGTCGTCCATGAGTCGTACTGAGGCGCGAAGTAGTTGAGCCGCTCAAAGAGGTGCTCGATACGCAGGAAGGTTCGGACCCGTTCGTTGAGCGGATGTTCGAATGTCAGCAGTGTCGACACGAAGGCGCCTCCAGGCTCGGCGCGACCTTGTTCCCGTTGCATCGGCCTGGTCTGCGCGGCGGTCATCGGAAGGTCGCGCATCCATCGCCGCCGTGCGCGTTTCCAGTGGAACGAATTCTCCGGGATTTGCCGGAGGTTGTCACGGGGTCTCGCCAGCATTTCGCATGCACCGGACGGCCCTTGAGGCCGCGTCCCGCCGAGTCAGCCCAGCCGCAAGGCGCGTTTGTAGAAACGCGGGATCGCGTCTGGGTCGGATGTCATCAGTACATTGTCGAGGAGCCAGCTGGGCATGCGCCCGCACTTGGCCATTCGGGACAACTGGCTCTGCAGGCCTTCCCAGTAGAAGCTGTCTCCCGATCCGTCGAAAAAGACGATCGGAGCCGCCTCGATCACCCCCAGCTTCATGTCGGTCAGGGTCAGTCCGATCTCCTCCAGAGTGCCGACACCTCCGAGAAGGAACAGGTGAAAGCTCGCGATCTCGAACCAGCGCTGGCGAGCCTGGCGGCTGCGTGCCTGAAAGGTCTGGTAGTAATCAGCGGTCTCGTTGGGCTCCTGGTCCACGGTCTCGATGAAGCTCGACCCGACCAGCAGGCCGAGTCGGTGCGCGGCGTTGGTGATCTGCAGCATGGCCCCGGGTCCGCCCCCGGTGAGGATGCTAATCTCGCTGCCGAAGAGCGCTTTCAGATTCACCAACAGGCGCTCGGCCTGTTGTGCCGCCGACTCAGTCAGCGGCTGGGTCGAGCCATAGATGGCGAATATCAGGCTGGAGCGGAAGCGATCGATCTTCTCTGGTGCCGTGAAGTATCCGCGTAGGCCGCGGAAGACGTGTCGGACCACATGGCCGCGTGCCCGGTTGCACCAAAAGACCTCGATCCCCAAGCCCTCGTAGTCGGCGAGCCGGCCATGATCTCGGGCCGATAGGAAAGGCCCGTGCTCGAAAGAGACGCGATGGAACAGGATCCGACCGATACGCTCGCGCAGCGCCGCGGCGCAGATCTCGGTGTGCTCGATCAGGTTTGGGAAGTATCCAAGCAGGAGGGTCGCCCGCGCGCCATCCGGCACGTGCTCAAGGATGCGCGTCCCGTACTCGGCGCGGGTATCGAGCGCTAGACCCTCGGCGATCAGGCCGGCTGAGAGGTCCGTCCCGCGGCGCGGATCAAGCGGCGTCTCGGGCTGAGTCCAGATCCAGTCGGGGCTGCCTCCGTCCAACAGGGTTTCGGGGCGGAGCGTGACTGCCACCATGCGATGCGAGTACCGATCCTTCAGCGGGCCGGCTTCAAGCCGATCGAAGATCTCCGAGAGCCTCCGGTATTCGGTTTCGTCGCCTGATTCGGGGTCGACCTGCCCGGATGCTGGGCCTCCATGCCAGTAGCGGCGACTCGGCGCGATCGGAATGGCCTCGTGCACGGAGGCCGCAACGGCTGGGTTGATGATCAGCTGATCGGAACGATTGATAAACTCCAGATAGATATTGGTGCCGCGGGTCGAAACCGGATCGAGAACCGTGGCCTGGAGATGGAACCCGAGCGAGTCGTCAAGATTCCGCAGGACGACATAGTGGCGGTGCAGGAACATCGAGCAAGCGGTCACTAAGCCATCCTGCGGCGGCAGCTCGATATGATCGACCTGCTCGCGTATCTGTAGCCGATTGAGCAGATCCTTGCCGTCCGCGTGGGTCGCAACGGCGGTGATCTCATCGAGTGTCAGCGGCTTGAGAAAGCGGAAGATCTGCTGCTGCGGCCGCAGGATCAAATAGCCTTTGCTGTCGACCGAGAAACCTGCCGGGACCTGGATGTCGTTGCTCCGGATGAGTCGGTGGATCTCGGCGGAATGGAGCCGGTTGTCCTGCGGGCAATAGACGAGGCGGCCGACCCGAAGACCCGGGATCACGATGTGTCGCAGGTGCTCCGTGATGCCGTATGACCGGATCGCGGCAACGACCTGCAGCCTCAGGGTGCAGTGATCTGAGTTGAAAAGGGGGTCGGCGAGCGGACAGATATTGATCCCGAGGCGAGCGAGGCGGCTGCGGGCGGCGAAAACCAGATCCGTCTGACGGCCCTTGACCAGAGATCTGAACCTCGGGGACATCGCGAAACGGGCCTCGACGATCAGGCCTTCATCGTCGGCGCCGACAAGGTGGGTGATCCAGCCGTCGCCCGTTTCGGGGGTTGCGTACATGCGAATGTTCCTGAAACCGGTGGTTGCTCGAATCGCCGCATCTGGGTCGAGCCCTGCGCCGGGCCTCAGATCGGGTCGCGGCTTACCCGATGCCGGCCGGCCGATGCTAAGATATCGGGCCGCACAACATGCAGTGCGGCCCCGGCGGTGTCAACCCTGCGCGTCGGCGCATGCATCGCCCGCTCGGGCGATTCCAGTGAGGAGAAGGCATCGATGGCCGGTCACAGCAAATGGGCCAACATCAAGCATCGTAAGGCGGCGCAAGACAAGCAACGCGGCAAGGTCTGGACCAAGCTGATCCGCGAAGTCACGGTTGCAAGCCGGGAGGGGGGCGGCGACCCGGCCGCCAATCCGCGGCTTCGGCTGGCGATGGACAAGGCGTTCGGTGCAAACATGCCGCGTGACACCGTCGAGCGTGCCATCAAGCGCGGCTCGGGAGGTATGGAGGGCGAGGACTACGAGGAGATCCGTTACGAGGGTTATGGTCCTGGCGGGGTCGCGGTGATGGTCGACTGTATGACCGACAATCGCAATCGCACCGCTGCGGAGGTTCGCCATGCCTTCAGCAAGCACGGCGGTAACCTCGGAACCGACGGGTCGGTCGCCTATCTCTTCACGAAGCAGGGGATCATCAGCTTCCAGCCCGGCACCGACGAGGACGCCGTGATGGAGGCGGCCCTCGAGGCCGGTGCCGAGGACGTCATCGTCAACGACGACGGTTCCCTGGACGTGATCACGGCGCCGGAGGAGCATGAGACGGTCAAGGATCGGCTGAGCGGGGCGGGACTTGATACTGATGCCGCCGAGGTCACCTACAATGCCGCGACCGTGGTTGAGCTCGAACGGGACACCGCGGAGAAGGTCCTGCGCCTGATCGATGTGCTGGAGGACCTGGATGACGTGCAAGAGGTCTATCACAACGCCGACATTACAGAGGCGATCATGGCTGACCTCGAGAGCTGAGATCCGGGACCGGTCAGCCGTTCAGGATTACCCCGTTTCCGTGCACCTCTCCGGAACACCTACCCCCCGATCCGCTAGGTTGCGGCACCGCATCCTGGGTGTCGATCCCGGATCGCGAACGACCGGTTTTGGAGTGATCGACACCGACGGACAACACAGCAGATGGATCGCCAGTGGCACGCTGCGGGTGGCGGAACGCCGCTGGCCGGATCGCCTGGGCTCGATCTTCGATGGAATCGCCGCAATCGTCGCCGAACATCAGCCGCAGGACATGGCGGTCGAGCAGCTCATCTTCGCACGAGACCCGACCGCTGCGCTCAAGATCGGCCAGGCACGCGGTGCAGCCCTCTGCGCCGGACTCAAGTCGGGTGTGAGCGTGTACGAGTACAGTCCGAAAACGGTCAAGCTGGCGGTGGTCGGTACCGGCGGTGCCGAGAAGGCCCAGGTTCAGCAGATGGTGCGTGTCCTGCTGACACTGGCGGAGGTTCCGGCAGAGGACGAGGCCGACGCCCTGGCGATTGCCCTCTGTCATGCCCACTCAATGGGTGTCCCCGCGCGTGGGCGCGCGGCGGCATCCTGGCGCGATTGGCGGCCCTGATGGCATGATCGGTCGTCTGCGTGGCCAGATCGTCTTCAAGCATCCCCCGCAGTTGTTGCTCGATGTGGGTGGGGTCGGATATGAGCTGGAAGCCCCCATGTCCACGTTCTATGACCTGCCTGCGGTTGGCGACACCGTGACGTTGGTGACCCATCTCCTGGTTCGTGAGGACGCTCAGGTACTCTACGGGTTTGCGCGGGAGCAAGAGCGCGCCCTGTTCCGTCGGCTGCTCAAGGTCACGGGTATCGGCGCACGCAGCGCCCTGGCGATCCTCTCGGGGATGGACGCGGCTCGGTTTGCGCAGTGCATTGAGCAGGAAGATGTCGATGCCCTGATCCGCATGCCCGGCATCGGCCGCAAGACGGCCCAGCGCCTCGTCGTTGAGCTGCGCGACCGCTTGGACGCAATCCCCGATTCCGTCTCCACCCTCGTCGGTGATCGGGGGCGGGATGGCGGTGGGCGCGAGCAGGCGATGACCGATGCCGTCAGCGCGCTTGTGGCGTTGGGCTACCGGCCCATCGACGCGACCCGCATGGTGCGCCTGGCCGACGACGGCGTCGGCGGCGCCGAGGAGATCATCCGCAACGCCCTGCGGGCGGCCAGTGGCCGCTAGCCCCGGTACCGCGGCGGCCTTGATGCCCGGCAGTTTTGACTGTCGTCGTCTCAAGGGCGGTCCCGTCGGGCAGGCCGGATTTCCAGTGAGGGCCCTGAAGTCGCTGGAGCCGTTTTGGTTGCGCGGGACAGGCGCGCCGTGTGTCTTCACCTGGTGGTGGCGCGGTTGAGCAACGATCTGACCAGAGAGCTACGAGATCGCGTCCGGGGTGCGGCGGAAGCCGGCACGCCTCTGCGTCTCCAAGGCAACGGCACCAAGTCCTTCCTCGGTCGCGCAAGTGTCGGCGAGACACTGTGCCTGTCCGCTCATACGGGCATCCTCAGTTACCAGCCGAAGGAATTGGTCATCACCGCACGCGCTGGGACCCCGCTTCGCGAGATCGAGGACGCGCTCGCCGAGCAGGGGCAGATGCTCCCGTTCGAGCCCCCGCACTTCGCGGACGCGGCGACAGGCTCAGACGCCACCATCGGCGGGACCATCGCCTGCGGGCTATCGGGTCCAGCGAGACCCTATGCGGGTGCGGCGCGAGATCTGGTCCTGGGCATCCGAGTGCTTACAGGCCGCGCCGAGGAGCTGCGATTTGGTGGCGAGGTGATGAAGAATGTCGCTGGCTACGATCTGGCGCGAGTCATGACCGGCGCCTTCGGTACCCTCGGTATCCTGCTGGACATCAGCATCAAGGTGCTGCCGGTTTCCGCGACGACCCGAACCCTCACGTACGACAGCTCCGCGGCGGAGGCGATCGAGCGTATGAATCGGCTCGCCGCCGCTCCGCTCCCGGTCAGCGCGACCTGCTTCGACGGGGAGCGGCTCTGGATCCGCCTGTCCGGCAATCAAGGCGGTGTTGCGGCCGCGGCCGAACGGATCGGCGGTGAGCGGGTCGACGCGTCTCTGGCGAATCGCTTCTGGGCTGATCAGCTACGCGAGCAGCGCCATCCCTTCTTCACCGGCGAGCAACCCGTGTGGCGGCTGTCGGTGCCCCAAACGACCCCGCCCCTCTCCCTGTTGGGCGATCAATTGATCGAATGGGGCGGAGCGCAACGCTGGCTGCGCAGCCCTGCCGACGCCGCAATCATCCGATGCGAGGCCGGCGCAGTGGGTGGGCATGCGGCCCTGTTTCGCGGTGGGGACCGTCAGTCGGATGTCTTCCATCCGCTGCCGACGGCCCTCCTCGCGCTGCACCGCCGTCTGAAGCGGGCTTTCGATCCGCAAGGCATCCTCAATCCAGGGCGCCTTTACCGGGGACTCTAGGGGTCAGGCATGCAGACGGAGATCCGACCCGAGTTCCTGAGCGCCCCTGCCGGACGTGAGGCGGATGCCATTCTGAGGTCCTGCGTCCACTGCGGTTTCTGCACTGCGACCTGCCCGACCTACCAGCTTCTGGGCGATGAGCTGGATGGGCCTCGGGGTCGCATCTACCAGATCAAGCTGGTGCTCGAGGGCCAGGAGCCGACCCGCATCACGCAGGGGCATCTCGATCGCTGTCTGACCTGTCGTTCATGTGAGACGACCTGCCCCTCGGGGGTCCGCTATGCGCGACTTCTCGACATCGGGCGACATCTGGTCGAGGAACGCGTGCGCCGTCCGCTGCCGGAGCGTCTCTTGCGCTGGACGCTTGTGAAGACCCTTCCTTATCCAGCTCGGCTCGGTCCGCTGGTGCGGGTCGGTCATTGGATCAAGCCGCTGCTCCCGACGAGGCTCCGGTCGAAGCTGCCCCCGCATCGCCCCGCCGGTCCCTGGCCGAGACCCGCCGGACACCGTCGCATGTTGACCCTCGCCGGTTGTGTGCAGTCGGTGACGACACCCAGGACGAATGCCGCCGCGGCACGGGTGCTCGCCCGGCTCGGTATCGACCTGATCGAGATACCGAGTGCCGGCTGCTGTGGTGCGGTGGCCTATCACCTGAGCGCCCAGGGCGAGGGGCTCGATGCCATGCGGCGCAATATCGACGCCTGGTGGCCCGAGATTGAGGCGGGCTGTGAGGGGATCCTCGTCACGGCGAGCGGTTGCGGTGCGATGGTCAAGGAGTATGGTCATGCCCTGTCCCAGGATCCCCGCTATGCGGAGCGGGCCGCTCGGGTGTCGGCCCTGGCACGCGATCCGGTCGAGGTCCTCGGGACCAGTGACATATCGCCGCTAGGTGCCCCGGGGCGCGATCGACGGGTTGCCTTCCATGCTCCCTGCACGCTGCAGCATGGCCAGCAGCTCAGGCAGGTCGTGGAGCCGATTCTTGCGCGACTGGGCTTTGTGATGACGCAGATACCGGATGCCCACCTGTGCTGTGGCTCGGCTGGCACCTACTCGATCACGCAGCCGGGCTTGTCCGCACGCCTGCTACGTAACAAGGTGGTTGCCCTGGAATCGGGTCAGCCCGAGATCATCGCTACGGCAAACATCGGTTGCCAACTCCACCTTGCCGGCGGCAGCGAGATTCCCGTCGTCCATTGGCTGGAGCTGCTCGACGAGGCATAGAAGAATCGGTCGCGTGCTTGGCGAGCACGCGTCGGACCTCCGGCCCCCGTGCCCCGACTGGCTCGGCCCAGCCTCATGTCAACCCGTGAGGGTATTGTCATGACCGAACGCATCGGCTTCATCGGCTTGGGCATCATGGGTCGAGCTAGGCTGCGCCTTCCGCACGCTTGGCAGGTGCCGGCCCGGTGGAGGTGGCTTGCAGTGCGTACCCGGGGCTGACGGAGCGGAGCGGAGCGGGCTGTCCGAAATGGTAGCCTTGGGCATCGTCGACACCCAGCTCGGCGAGAATCGAGAGGATCTCGGCGTTCTCGACGAACTCGGCGATCACGCGTTTACCCATCGCATGCGCCATATCGGTGATGGCCTTGACGAAGATTCGATCCTCCGGCTTCTTGGCGATGTCGCGGACGAAGGCACCGTCGATCTTGACCTCATCGACGAGCAGGTCGCGCAGATAGGCATAGGAGGCATAGCCGCTGCCGAAATCGTCCAGGGCGAAACGACATCCGAGGTCCTGAATGCCGCGCATCAGCTGGTTGGCACTCAGCATGCTGTTGATCGCGGCCGTTTCGGTCACCTCGAACGCGATCCTCCCCGGCGTGACCCCGTATCGCTCAAGCTGTCTCTTCACCAGCGGCAGCGTTTTTGGGTCGTCCATGGCGCTGGCGGAGAGATTGACCGAGAGCCGCAGGTCCGGGTGATCGCGCAAGGCCTTGACCGCGCTCTCAATGACCCACTCGTCAATGGCCTGGATCTGTCCTGTCCGCTCGGCCACCGGGATGAACCGATCCGGGTAGACCAAGTCCCCGCGCGCATCGCGCATCCGGAGAAGCACCTCCATGTGACGGCGACGTCCGGTGGCGATCTCCATGATCGGATGGACGTAGAGCTCGAAGCGATCATGCTGCAGCGCTTGTGTAATCTGATCACGGTACAGGACCCGGTCGGTGAGCTGCTTCTTGTTCCGGAACTCCTCGGAGAAGAGGCACCAACGGCCCCTTCCTTTCTCCTTGGCCTGATACATCGCCAGGTCGACGTTCTGCATCAGCTCCACGATCTCCTCTCCATGTGTCGGGAAGAGCACGACGCCGATGCTTGCCGAGATCCTGTGGTGTCGTCCACCTTCCGGGAGACTGATCGAGCGAACCGCTGCCTGGATCCTGTCGGCACAGTCCATTGCCTCGGCGTCCGTGGCCTCGGGCAAGACAATAGCGAACTCGTCGCCCCCGAGTCTTGCCAGGAGGTCGGTCTGCTCCGTCGTGACCCGCCGAAGTTGTTCCGTGACCAGCTTGAGGAGATTGTCCCCGCTGTGATGGCCGCTGAGATCGTTAACATCCTTGAATTGATCGAGGTCCAGGAAGAGGAGTGCGCCTTGGCGTCGGTAATACAGCGCCCGTTCGAGGATCGCCGGGAAATCCTCTTCGAAGCCGCGTCGATTCAACAAGTCGGTGAGCGGATCGTGCCTGGCGTTGCGGATCTTCTCGGCGGCGGCGGCATCGCGGGCATGCGCCAGCCGCTCCAACTCTTCAGTGAGGTCTCTGACGGTGTCGGTCACGCGATCGACATCGTCGCTGCCAATGAGCCGGTGCAGGAGGGTCTCCTTCCGCTCAGGCAGTTGACTGCGCAGGTCGGCATAGCGGTTCTCCGCCAGCAAGGGGAGCACCGCGTCCAGGTCGTTCAATCGGCTCAGAGGCCCGTGGATGATTGCCATTAGAACCAGTCCGGACAGGACCAGGCCCGCGAAGCCGCCCAAGAACATGTTCCTCCAACCCTGCTCCTTCTTATCGTTCTTCTCAGTGAGATCGTTGACGACGAGGGCGTCGATGCCGGGGGAGAGCGGGACCCGGTAAATCTCGTGCAACTCTCCCGCCTGGGCTGCGCGGACAGATGCGGCCCCGGCGCCGAGCGCTTCCAATTCGGCCTTGGCCGTGGCGAGAATGGGCCAGACGTCTGGAGCCGATGGGGAATGCGGGTCCAGCGGCACCGCCCCCGTCTCGGCGATGGCGACCTTCGCGCCCGTCAACTCCACGAAGGCCTTCAACGCATCTTCGAGTGCCCTGCCAAGCACGAGGTATCCAACCGGCACCCCCTTCGACAAGAGCGGCGTGGCGACGAACTGGTGACATGCCTTAGGGCTGGTCGGGCTGCAGCTCAGGATCCCCTGCGGCTGCCGAGTATGTCGCTGCCCCTGGCTCTGGAAGTCCCCCAGCAGATTCGCGATCCACTTCTCCGGCAAGACTGGTGCTGGCAGTTCTGCCCCAGCCATTCCTGCGGTTGGCCAGGCGACTTCCGCAGTGCCATCGAGCTGGACGAAATGGATCGACACGATGTCCCACTCGACGTCCAACGTGGGCGCATTGGCATCGACTGCCTGCTTGATCTTCTGTTGGAGGTTCGGCTCCTCTTTCGCGTCTGGCCGGTAGAGATTCACCAGACTGGCCCCAAACCTCGACATCTCTTCCTGGCGTACCTCCAGGATGTCTCGTAGCTGTCTCTCCTGTTGTGTGCGCAGCTCGGATAGGTTGGATTTGAACTGACCGTCGAGCTCAAGATAGGCGAGCCAGGTCAGCGATGCATTGACGACCGCGAGCAACAGAAGCAGCCCGCCGAGGGCCTTCCACAGGAGGCTTTCACGACGACGACGCCACCGTTTGGTGCCCACAGGCGTGGTATCCACCGGATCGGCCATCAAAAGCGGACTGAGATGGAGGCGGCGAACACATCCCATTCCCGCACGAGCTGGGTGGGATCCGGGTTCTCGCGGATGGACAGGGAAAAGGTTCCGTCGTGACGCTGGTACTCGAGACGGAGCATGACGTGGGGGTTGATGTCCCAGCGCAGACCCAGCGTCCAGATCTTGGAGAAAAAGTCGAACCTGGGCGTGAATCCGCCGGTCAGGGCGGAGGCCGCTAGGCCATCCCGATCCTGGCGGTCGAAGAACCCCTCCTCATAGCGTGCCATGAGCTCGAGGTTGGGCCGCAGGCGGTAGGCGCCTTGGAGGTAATACCCCTCGGCGACCCAATCGTCGAAGGGCCAGAAAGGCCCGAAGTCCTTCAATTTCGTCGGCGTGCGTGAATACTCGGCCGACAGGGTCCAGTCCTCGGCATTGTACTGAAGCGAGGCGATCCAGTCGGTGACATCGATCGATCCGGACTGCAGAGGCGAGGTCGGCCCGGCGTCGAACTGCATCTTCGTGTTGACGGCGCTCAGTCCCAGCTTGAGCTCTTCAGTGGGTGTTGAGTACCAGAGGCCGCCCACCCAGCTGATGCCGTCGGGCTCGAGATCGCCGTCGTAGTCATCTGTCAGATAGGCCCACTCGACGTTTTTGTCGATGACGGGTTGGCCGCCCGTCAAGGTCAGCGAGAGGCTGCCATAGTCCCCGAAGAGGTCGCCATAGAACATGACGCCGTCGGATGAGAGCAGCAGGTTGCGGAGCCTGTCGTAGTAGATGACCTGCGGGAGAAAGATCCCGGGGCGCGTGAAGGGGACATCTCGGGTCTCGTTATACAGGCCGAGCGGGTTCTTGATCCGCCCGGCCCTCACCCCGAGGCGGCGCTCGGCATCCGAGAGGAACGTGTAATCGAGCAGCGCGTAGTCCAATGAAAGCGATCCGTCGTACATGTCGCCGGCTCGCCGACTCAGCACCTGGCCCGAGACCAGCATTGCCGGCGTGACCTGGTAGGAGGCGTTGACCCCCAGCTCGGTGAAGTCGAAAGAGGTGCTGGGGCTGTCTCCGAAGTACCGGTTGTCGCTGGTGTTGACGACGGCCTGGCTGGCAAAGCCGTTGACGTGGAGCTTGCCGTCAGCAAGCTCGAAGGCGTGCGCCCAATGCGTGCCGAGACCGGCGAGCAGCGCGATTGTCCCTAAGCGGATTCGCATCTCAGCGCACCTCCAAGACGCGGAGACTGGAACTAGAAGGGGCGGCGCTCGCATAACCGATCGCACCCGGGGTCGTTGCGACGCGATCGAGCATCTCCTGCTCGCTCGCAACCGTCGTCGGAGCCTGTCCGGTCCCTGAGAAGAGTTGGCGGTCCCAGACGCGACGCAGTTGATAAGGGTAGAGCTCGAGGATTCGATTGGCGAAGCTTCCGTGCAATGCGCTATTGTCGGGGAGAACAAAAACCTTGACCAACGTCCCGTTCGGCCAATTCTTGAGTCGCATCGTGAAGTACAGCCGTGCCTCATTGCGCGTCAAGGCGTCGACCCCTGATCCAGGGTTCGCGATCAACTCTTGGGCACATGCGCGGAATGCGCATGTGCCCAGTGCCACGCCGATCAGGCTCGACAAGACAAAGCGGCAGACGCGGGATCTCGCGGGCGCGGGTCGGGAGATCAAGAGCGGGTCCTAGTAGTCCTGAATCGAACTTTCCATTGCCATCGTCACTTCGGTCAGGCCCTGACTTCCTCAGGCGTCCAACAACTGTGCCGATGAAAACGATTCAGGCGCGTATCGGTCTTCCCGACCGAACCCGAACAGACGCCCGCATCGGCGACATGCTGACTCGGTGACATGGCCCGAGTCGCTTATCTCGATCTTCCTGTACTGAGCGTCCGCAGACCGCGAATCATGTCATGATCTCTGTCATGATCGACGGGAAGGGCGTTGAGCGCGACCGTCTTTCGGGGTTCGGGGTGCTGCAGCCCTGAGTTTAAGCGGCGAGCGGGCTTGGACACAAGTGGCAGATCCCCGTTCGCCGCAGGTAAGGAGGTATTCGCGTGCCCCAAGGACGCCGGGTGACATACTCCTGTTTTGCATCGCCAGAGACCTCCTTTTCTGTCCGACTTAGCTGGCCCGCAAGGGCGAATATCACGAATTGGTCCCGTTCGGGGCTGGAGGCCCCGGCATATTCGAGCACCTTAGTGCCTAAAGATGGAGCCTTCCGAGAGTCGTGCCGCTCGGAAGGCGGGCTGATGACGGCCAGGATGGCCATGAATCGGCATCATCCCTCGCTAGCGATTGACTAGCAGCCTGTCGGACTGTCGGTTCAAACCAGCAGGCTTGGGCAAAAAGTGACCGATTCGGGTTGCCCTACGGGAAATCTGGACCACTCAAGCTCAGTGAGAGCGCCAAATTTTGGCTTGGCGACGCGTAGCAAAGCTAAGTTCAACTGACGCCAGCGCTTGCATTCGATGCGCCCCGTTGCTATACAACCGAGGCGGGCCATGATGCATCGGATTTGTGCGGCCTCGGTTAATGATAACAGGGGCCTGGTCGCGGGCCCAGCCCGTCGGTCGCCCGTCGAGTTTCGACGACGCCAGG
>NZ_JAJDNA010000115.1 GCF_022340925.1 Thiocapsa sp. | reverse complement strand
CGCGCCTTGATGCCATCGGCCATCTTTGACACCGCGCTCGGGTCCATCAGGTCCGTCGCGAAGACAGCCGAATCGCTCCCCTCCGGGATCGCCTCTTGAGCGGACCGGAGTGCATCGAGGTCCAGGTCGACGAGCGCCAGGCGCGCGCCGCGACGGGCAAAGGCGTCCGCGGTTGCGCGGCCAAGGTTTCCAGCCGCCCCAGTGATGATGACGGTTCTTCCAGTGAATTCGTTCACGCTACGCACTCCCGAATGCTGGCCGGCGGTTCGATGCGCCCGCCGGCTGGGCGCTTTCAGCCGCAACATGGGGCTGCGCGGAGGATGACCAAACCGTGCCCGACCGGCCGGCTCGAGCGCAGCGAGCGTTGTTCATGCGGGTTGCTCGGCTAGCCTGTATCATTGGTTTGGTGAGCAGATCAGTTCATTCAGAATATCAGATTGGCTGTTGCCCGGTCCGTTTTGGCGTCCGCTCGGGCTGTCTCGCGCAGAGCCTCGCCGGTCGCCACCGCTCTCAGGCCTGGGACAGACCGGCTGGGGCGAGGGTTCGCTGCGCGCTCTTCCGGCGGGGCCGAGGAGCGCCCTGGAGAAAGGCGCGCGGAGGATCTGCGTCGTCTCCTGCCGCACCACCGCCGCCCGCGCCGCCAGGCGGGCCAAGCCGATGATGGAGCTTCTGTTCTTGCTGCTTCCGCTTGCGGCGGCCTCCGGATGGTGGATGGCCCGCCGCGGGACTCCCCTCCGCCGCAATGAGCGTTCATCTCCACACCCTGCTTTCCTGCGTGGCCTGAATTACCTTTTGGAAGAGCAGCCGGACAAGGCCATCGACATGTTCCTCGAGCTCGTGGAGGTCGACGGCGAGACGGTCGAGACGCACCTCGCCCTCGGCAGCTTGTTCCGTCGTCGCGGTGAGGTCGACCGCGCAATTCGCATTCATCAGAACCTGATCGCACGAAAAAACCTGAGCGTGGAGCAGCGAGGAGATGCCCTTTTCGAGCTCGGTCAGGACTATATGCGCGCTGGCCTGCTGGATCGGGCAGAGCTCCTTTTCCAGGAGCTTGTCGAGCTGAGGCTCAATCAACAGCGCGCACTTCAGAGTCTCCGCGAGCTCTATGAGCAGGAACGCGACTGGGCGAAGTGCCTCGAGGTGACTGAGCGGCTGAAGCCGCTGACCGACCATCCGATGGGCGTTGCGATCGCTCAGTATCACTGTGAGTTGGCCGAAGAGGCGCGGCGCGCCGGAAGGTCGGCCCGCGCTCAAGCCGAGCTGCGCTCTGCCCACGAGGCGGACCCGGGCTGCGTGCGCGCAATGATGCTCGAAGGGCGCGCGGCGCTGGCGGACGGCGATCCGGAGCGGGCGTGGAGCCTCTTCATGCAGGTGGCCGAGCAGCACGCGGCCTACGTGCCCGAGGTCCTGCCGGAGCTCATCGAGGCCCTGCGTCAGTTGGGCCGTGACGATGTGCCCGGCGTCCTGGAAGGGCTCGCGCGACGCCATTCCAGTCCGGCTCTCATCTTGAGCCTCAGCGAGGTCGTTGCCGAGAGCCAAGGCCAGGATGCGGCAATGGAGCTCTTGACCCGATATCTATCGCGCTACGCAGACCTGGCAGCGCTCGAACGGCTTTTTTCCCTGCAGGCCAGTCAGGCACCGGAGGCGGATCGACCAGGCCGCGACCGCGTCCGCGTTGCCCTCGAGGTGATCCGGCATCTGCTCGCACGTCAGCCTGTCTACCAGTGTGATCACTGCGGATTCCAGGCGCGTTCGCTGCATTGGCAATGTCCCAGTTGCCGCTGCTGGGGATGCGTCGTTCCCGTGCAGCCTGAGCCGATCATCGGCGACGAGGTGCTCCATGAGCGGCGGCTTGCCTAGCCGGGGTTGGATTGCGGGCGCACGTGGGTCGGCTGTCTCCGGAGCCGGCTCCAGGCGTCGACGCTGATCCATCATCCGCTGCGCGGAGCCGGTTGCCGATCCGAACCGACAGGGGCAGACTTTGACAGAACCCAAGCGCATCATCGTGGCTCTCGATTTCGCGGCCGAGGCGCCTGCACTCGACCTGGTCGCGCGTCTGACCCCGTCGCGTTGCCGACTCAAGGTGGGAAAGGCGCTGTTCACCCGCCTGGGGCCGGCGTTTGTCGAGACGCTGCAGGCGCGCGGCTTCGAGGTCTTCCTCGACCTGAAGTTTCACGATATCCCCAACACCGTCGCGGAGGCCTGCGCGGCGGCGGCGGACCTCGGGGTTTGGATGCTCAACGTGCACGTCTCGGGCGGGGCGCGCATGATCGAGTCCGCTCGGGAGCGGCTCGATCGAATGATCCGTCCGCCGTTACTGGTCGGTGTGACGCTGCTCACCAGTCTCGCAAAGCAGGATCTAACGGCGATCGGCTGCCCCGGCGAACCGACCGAGCGGGTGCTGCAACTGGCCGAGCTCGGGCATGCCGCAGGTCTCGACGGCGTGGTCTGCTCCCCGTTGGAGGCCGCGTCGGTGCGTGCCGCGCGAGGCCCCGATTTCATCTTGGTCACGCCCGGGGTCAGACCGGCTGCGGCCTCGCTCGACGACCAGAGGCGCGTGATGACCCCTCGCGAGGCCTTGGCGGCTGGGGCAGATTACTTGGTGATCGGCCGGCCGATCACCGCGGCGCCGGATCCGGTGGCGGCACTGGCGGACATCGAGGATTCGCTCCCGATGTGACCGGGAGCACAAACCCGGCGTCGCGTGTGACAATCCATGTCGGAGGCGATCCGATCCGACCGACGATTAGAAGCTGCTCCAACAGCAAGGAGATGACTCGATGGCGAAAATCCGAAAAGCGGTATTCCCGGTGGCTGGGCTTGGCACCCGGTTTCTACCGGCCACCAAGGCGAGTCCGAAAGAGATGATGCCGATCGTAGACAAGCCGCTGATCCAATACGCGGCCGAGGAGGCCGAGGCGGCCGGCGTCACACAGCTGATCTTCATCACCGGGCGAAACAAGCGCTCTATCGAGGATCATTTCGACAAGGCCTACGAGCTGGAGGCTGAGCTGGCCAATGCCGGAAAGCATCAACTGCTCGATATCGTGCAGAACGTGCTTCCGCCCGCGGTGACCTGCATCTACGTTCGCCAGGCGGAGGCCTTGGGCTTGGGCCATGCGGTGCTTTGCGCACGCTCGGTCGTGGGCGACGAGCCGTTCGCCGTCATCCTCGCGGACGACCTGATTCGTGCCCATGGCAAGGGCGTTGTGGAGCAGATGTCCGATGTCTATGAGCGCTTCGGATGCAGCGTACTCAGTGTCGAAGAGGTCCCGCGCGAGGACACCAACAAGTACGGCATTGTCAAGGTTGAGCCTGGTCCCGAAGGCGAGTTGCGTGTGGTCTCGATCGTGGAAAAACCCGCGCCCGCGGATGCGCCGTCGAATCTCGCCGTGGTTGGTCGATATCTGTTGACGCCCAAGATCTTCGAGAAGCTCCAGCAGACCCGGGCCGGTGCCGGCGGGGAGATCCAGTTGACCGATGCCATCGCCGCGTTGATCAAGGATGAGCCGGTGATCGCACACCCTTTCCAAGGCAAGCGCTATGACTGCGGAAGCAAGCTGGGGTACCTGGAGGCGAGCGTGGAATTCGGTCTCGCGCACCCGGAGCTCGGCGAGCGCTTCTCCGCCTATCTGCGCGCTTTTGGCAAGCAATAGCCGACCCGGCGACAGACCGTGCCTGGCTCGCCCATCAGCGGCGGGATGTCGCACCGAATCGCGCCGCAGGCCGGGATCCGCGAGATTGCCCAGTTGGGGATGGCCCAAGTCCAAAACTCCCCGGGCGGGAGATCCGCGGGCGGCGGGGGCTGGCCCAACAGATTCCAGGCGAGGCGCAAGGCCGGAAACGGATTCCGGATCTCGATCGGGGCCGCCGCCAGGGACTTGCTGAGTTTGCGGCCCTGGTGATCGACGACCAAGGGGACGTGGGCATAGCCGGGCCGGCCGAGACCCAAGGCCGCTTGGAGGAGGACCTGACGGGGAGTGGAGAGGAGCAGATCCGCCCCACGGACAACGTGCGTGATCCCCTGCCAGGCGTCGTCGACGACCACGGCAAGCTGATAGGCGGGGAGGCCGTCGGCTCGCCGCACCACGAAGTCGCCAACCGACTCGGCAACACTCTGCACCTGCCGCCCCTGGATCCGGTCATGGAATCCGATGGGACCTTCCGGAACACGGAACCGGATGGTCTGGGCCTTTCGCCCGACTCGCACACCGTCGCGGCAGGTCCCGGGATAGACCGGCCCTTCGGGGCCGGGCCGCCCGTTTCGCGCGATCTCCGCCCGGCTGCATGCGCACGGATAGGTCAGCTGGTCCGTGTCGAGCCGGTCGAGTGCTTCCCGGTAGGCCGCGGCCCGCCGGCTCTGACGGACCACGGCTTCGTCCCAGTTCAAACCGAAGGCCTCCAGTGTGCGCAGGATCTGATCCGCGGCACCCGGGACCTCGCGTGGGCGGTCCAGATCCTCGATCCGCACTAACCAGGCCCCGGCATGCGCACGGGCATCCGCGTAGCTGGCAACAGCAGTCAGGAGTGAACCAGGATGAAGGGGGCCGGTCGGGGACGGGGCGAAGCGTCCTCGATAGTCGACTCTGCCGAGGCAGGACTGGCCTGGCATGGACTCAAGGCGGCGAGCAGGCTCGGCGTCAGCCGCGCTGCCGTTCTCGGATCTCGTCGAGTGTCTTACAGTCGATGCAGAGTGTCGCCGTGGGGCGCGCCTCGAGACGGCGGATCCCGATCTCGACACCGCAAGCCTCGCAATAGCCGTACTCGTGCTCGTCGATGCGGCTGAGGGCCTCGTCGATCTTTTTGATCAGCTTACGCTCGCGATCGCGGGTACGCAGCTCCAGGCTGAACTCGGACTCCTGAGTGGCGCGGTCGTTGGGGTCGGGGAAATTGGTCGCTTCGTCCTGCATGTGATGGACGGTACGATCGACCTCTTCCATCAGTGACTGCTTCCAAGCGAGCAGGATCTCCCGAAAATGCGCCTCCTGGTCAGGGCTCATATAGTCCTCGTCCGGCCCGACGCGATAGGGCTCGAACTCGGACACGTTGGCTTGATCTGCATTCGCTTCGGCCATCAATGTACTCCCGAAGGCTCTCGTGGTGGGTGGCAAGCGCCCGATCCCTTAGTTTAGGACCAGCCGCGAAAAACGCCCTTAAGTACCAGATCAGCGGCAGTTGGGCAACCGCATTGGCGTCTACCCGGTGATTCTGTCGGGCGCGACCCGCCTCACCAGGTCGGGATCGTCCCGGGCGGCGGGGGTGCCGGGGCCGGTGGGAGAAGTCCACCATCGCCGATCCAGACCGCCGCGACAGCGACGGACAGGGCGACGAGGAAGGCGAGCCAACCACCTCCGGTGGCCGACGTCGCGGTCTCGCTCGGCGCGTTCCGATATCCATGGATCATGGGCCTGATCAGGTCATCCTTCCGGAGAAACGTATAGACGAGGATCGCGCACAGGTGCAAGCCGACCAGCGTGCCGATCAGCCATGCATTCTGACGATGCAGTCCGGAGAGTCGGTCGCTGGCCGCGGCGGAGACCAACTCGTAGAGGGGGCCCGTGAACGCGATGTCGTCGTTGGCCACCAGCCCCGTCAGCGCCTGAAGCAAGAGCGTGGCGAGCAGGGCCAGGACGGACAGGGCCGCCAGCGGGCTGTGGCCCAGGCCGTGCCAGCGACCGCGCAGGTAAGCGACCACTGCGGAGGGGCCGCGCACGAACTGGCCGAATCTCGCATAGCTCGACCCCAAGACTCCCCAGGCGAGTCGAAACGCGAGCAGCCCAAGAATCAGCAGACCGATGCGGCCATGCCATTCCATGAGTCCGCCGCCCTGCAACCCGGTCACGAAAGCGGCCACGACCAGCAGCGCCAGGATCCAGTGAAACAGGCGAGTGGGTAGATCCCAGACCAGGACACGACGTTCGCTCACGCCCGCAACTCCTCTTCTGCTCAAACCCGCTATCTTGAAGCGCCAGCTGGTTCGCAGCAACCCGGAGGCGGGCTTCTTGCCTCAATCTGGGGTTATTCGCGGGCTGAATCGTGGAAGTTCATCGTGACGATCGAAAAATTTGTCTTTCTACCGAGAAGCGCTTCGGTTAGATAGCGGCCGAAGGCCCCGTTGTATGACCTGAGGTGATGGACATGTTGGACAACGACAGCAGCTACGGCGAGGAGTCGAGCGAACGCGTGCCATCGATAACCAGCCCGGATGTACGCAGTCCGGCAGCGAATCTCATGGTTCGTCGAAGGATCGAGCACATGCGCGAGCTCAAACGCCTGCGCGAGCTACTCGATGATCCGGATTTCGATGAGCTGAGCTGAGCTCGGCAGGGACATTGACCGCAACGGCTTCAACCCGTGGGCGCGGCATGGCAGGAGCGCTCCCCGCCTTTCTCCCCCGGGGCGGGCGTCTCGCATCGAGCCGCTTCAGCTCCAATCCGGTCGGCGGTCGCCCATGCCGGGGTCGACTTCGAGTATCTTGCGCTTGCCGTCGAGGATGAAAGCGATGGCGCGCTTCAAGTCGGCGAGTGTGACGACCTGCTCGGCACCTTGGCGCATGGAGGCGTAGGACGCGGCCAGGAGGACCGCATTCTGGATGTCTCCGCCGGCCGCGCCCTCTGAGTATCGTGCCAGGTCCTCGACATCGACGTCGGCTGCCAGGGGCAGTTGGTGCGGGATGTGACAGTGCCAGATCCTCTCTCGCTGCTCGGTGGCGGGGAGTGGAAACTCGACATGCGCCAACATGCGGCGCAGGAAGGCGGTGTCGTAGTTTTTGACCAAGTTCGAGGCGAAGATGACGGCTCCGTTGAAGTTGTCGAGCTCGATCAGCGTCGTGCTGCGGGCAACATTGATGCTGTTGTCGGCCGATTGGGAGACATTGACCAGGCGCTTCCCAAGGATCGAGTCGGCCTCGTCGAAGAAGAGCAGGGCTCCGGTTTCCGCTGCCTTGGCGAAGGCGGCTTTGATGTTTTTCGGGGTCTCGCCGACGTATTTTGACTCCAGCTCGGCGTAGCTGATACGCAGGATCCGTTTGCCGAGAAGATGCGCGAGAGCATCGGCGGCAAGCGTTTTTCCGGTGCCGGGTGGGCCGAAGAAATTCAGCGCGACCCGGCGGCCCGTTCGCGCCACCGAGCTGAGGTTCCATGTCTCATAGATCAGGTCCTGGGAGATCAGGACATTGGTTGCCTCCCGGATGCGCTCGAGCGTGTCCTGGTCGAGGATGAGCTGGTCGAGCGTATGCCGGGGCTCGACCGGCTCGATCCCCTCCAGCCGTGTCTCCTCTTCCTCATCCGACGGGTTGGGGCCGGCGCTCCGGGCGGGCGTGGCGTCGGGGGCCGCGAGTTGTCGGGCCCGAGCGCCGTCCAGGGCCGTCTTCGACGGATTGAAGTCGACACGGATCCTGGGTCTGTGGAGGAGTCCGGGGAACTCGGAGGTTTCCAGCACACGCACCAGCCTTTTCAGGAAGGCATTCGACGCCGCCGGCTCGATCTCGACGGACGTGTCCCGGCCCTTCTCGAGACATCTGGGGCAATACAAGAGGGGCGCGCCCACCACCTCGATGAAATAATGACCCAGATTGGTCTTCTTGCCATGGTGCGACAAAACGAGCTCGCAACCATGTGTCGGGCAGGTCGGCGTCTTGCGCAGGAGCGACATGATCCTCGTGGACGGTGCTCTCACATGTCTGATATGTCAGGAGTGTTCCGCAGGCATGGCGGGTCGACCGCCGCGCGCGGTGCTCAACCGCTCTCAAAGACCAGGTTCAACATGGCCAAGGCTACGACGAGGAAGAGAATCGTCATGATGCCGCCAGCACGCATGAAGTCGGCCACGCGATAGCTCCCGGGCCCCATGATGAGTGCATTGACCTGGTGCGTGGGGATGAGGAACGAGTTCGATGTGGCAATCGCGACGGTCAAGGCAAACACGGCCGGATTGGCGCCGATGCCAAGTGCCATATTGACGGCGAGCGGCACGAGCAGGACGGTCGCGCCGACGTTGGACATCACCAGGGTGAAAAAGGTGGCGAGCGCGGCCAGGGAGGCCTGGACGACCCAGATGGGCACGTCACCGAGTGCCGCCAGGGTCTGTTGGGCGATCCAGGCGGCGGTCCCGCTGGCTTCTACCGCGAGCCCCAAGGGGATGAGAGAGGCCAGGAGAAAAACCGTTTTCCAACTGACCGATTGATAGGCCTCCTCAATGGAGAGCACTCCCGCGAGCACCATTCCCATCGCGCCCGTCAGGAGGGCGACTGACAGGCGCAAATCTGTGAACAGCACCAAACCCAGGGTCATGACGAAGAACAGCAATGCGGCGCGGACCTTGTGCGGGCGCAGCTCTTCATGGGGATACTCGGTCGTCACCACGACGAAATTGCGGTCCTGCTCCAGGCGGGCCAGGTCGGCCCAGGTCGTGTGGACCACTAAGGCGTCGCCGGCGACGAAGGGTGTGTTGCGGACGCCACCGGTGCTGAAGGTGATTTGAGTCCCGCCGCGATTGATCGCAAGGAGCGACAGGCCATAGGTCTTGCGCATCCAGATATCGCGAGCGGTCTTGCCGATGAGGCTGGAGCCGGGTGGGATCACGATCTCGGCGATGCCCGCCTTGGTGCTGGCCATCGCCTCGGCGAAGAGATCGAGGTCCGGCTTGACCTTGACCGCGTTGGCGTCGGCAAAGCGTGCGAGCGCCTCCTCGGCCCCCAATAGGCCGAGTGTCGTGCCCGCCGCGATGCCCAGTGAACGGTCGACACCGTCGGCGCCCAGGCGCAAGCCGTCTCCCTTCTCAACCGCGATGATCCGCACCCGCCAGGTTCGCTCGAGCTCGTCCACACTCATGCCGACCAGTGTGCTGTCCGGGAGCAGTCTCACCTCCCGGATCTCGAAATTGGACAGACCATAGGTGTCGGCGAAGTATTCGCTGGCGTCGCTGCCGGTCAGCATGTCGGTTCCGCGTGCCGGCAGCACCAAACGCCCGGCCAGGACGAAGTAGAGGATACCCGCGGTGAGCAGGGCGATCCCGATCGGGGTGACGTCGAACAGATGGAAGGTCTCCATGGGCGCCGTGTCCGCCGGCAGGGCCTTGTTGGAGGTGAGGATCAGGTCGTTCAGGAGGATCAGGGGGCTGGAGCCGACCATGGTGATGGTGCCGCCCAGGATCGCGCAGAAGCCCATGGGCATCAGCAGACGCGACATCGGCAGCCCGGTGCGTGCCGAGATCCGGCTGACCACGGGCAGGAAGAGGGCCGCCGCCCCGACGTTCTGCATGAAGCTCGAGATGCCGCCGACGGTTCCGGAGATGAGCGGGATGATGCGCGCTTCCGTGGTGCCGCCGACCCGCATGATGAAGCCTGCCACCGTCGACATGATCCCGGTCTTGTCGAGTCCGGCACCGATGATCATGACGGCGATGATCGAAATGACCGCATTACTCGCGAATCCGTCGAAGAGGTGCTCGACCGGGACCAGACCTTGCTCGAGTCCCATCAAGGGTGCCAGCAGCCCGGTCAGCCCGAGCAGGACCATGACGGTGATGGCGGCGACATCGACGGTGACGACCTCGAAGGCGAAGAGGAAGATGGTCAGGAGCAGGAAAGCGGTGACCCAGGCAATCTCGATCGTCGGAACGATACCGGCCAGATAGATGGCGACGAGGACGAAGACGGCGGCGGCGAGATCCTGCTTGGTCAAGGCTCGAAAGGCGGCGCGCATGCTTTGATATCCTCTGTGCGTTCCCGGCCGTTGCTCGTCTTGCGACGTGCTCGTGAAGCTTGCATGGGCCGGCGGGCGGCGCGCGGTCGAGCCTGTCGTTGCCGGGACGGACCGGCCACTCGCGTCGTGCAATATGGCGACCACCGACCGGGGCAGGTTGCGTCGGATGGACTGGCTGAGCATGATACCCAAAGGGGGCAGAGTCTTCCCGGTTTTCTTGGCCGGCGGCTATGATCGGCACGCCGAAGCCTGGCCGCCCTGACTGGAGCCGCTGCGCTGGGGCAAGCCATAGCGGTCCACCCGGCTCGCTGTTAGTCTCTGCTTGAGGTCTGACCGGAACAGGGTCTGGAGCCCCTATGGACATGACGCATCTCGCTCTGCGGATCCTGATCGGCGCGCTGTCGATCGGGTTGGCGCTGGCCTTGCCGGTGGCCGCGGCGCCCCCGGTCAACGTGGCCGCCGAGCTGGAACGTCTGATGGAGCAGTATGGATTCGAGATCAGAGGGATCGAGCTGACCGAGTCCATGGAGGGGCGCGCTGAGGGGGACGATCTGGTGGCGCGTCTGCGGATGCTCCTGGATGACTTCGATCACGTGATCGTCCAGCAGCAGAGCGGCGGGGTCGAGCGCATCATCATCCTCGGGGAGAAGGTCGCCGTCGTGGCTCCCCCGGTTGACGGCGATGCATCGTTTCCGTCGGAAGATGAGGCGCCTGAGGATGCCGAAGACGAGACCCCCGAGGAGCCGGTCGTCTTGCCGACACAGCGAGAGGGTACGTCGCACGCCGTGAGCGCCGGGCTTGAGGGGGCCAATGGTCGGCGGGTGCAGCGCGTCTTGTTGATCGACACAGGGGCGGACCATGTGGTCCTTCCTGCATCACTCATTGTGCCGCTGGGGATCTCGCCGAATGATCTGCGGCCTCAGAGTATCCAGACGGCAAACGGCATGGTGCAGGCGCGGCTCGGCACATTGACCGCTGTCTGGCTCGGGGACCGTCGTGTCGGCGAGGTATCGGCCGCCTTCATCGACGACGCCCGGCTCGGCGGAAACGCCTTATTGGGGATGAGCCTTCTGGGGCGTTTTCGCGTCACGATCGACGACGAGCAGAATCAATTGACGTTGACGGCTCGCTAGGAGCCTGCCGGACTGAGGGGGATCGAAGCGAGGGAGTGGGAGAGCGAGACCATTTCGTTCCGGTTTTGAGGTGCATAGTCGGTCTATGTCACGAGGAATCGGTCGGATATGGGCCGCTGTCCCGCCGGAGCAGCAGATCGGCCTCAAGTCAGACAGGCTCCTAGCCGCCGCAGGGGGTCGTCAGTCGGTTGATGGGCTGACGCAACGCGTTTGCCAGGCCCATCGGAGACCGTCTGTGCTGCCGGGTATTGATGAGGGGCTCTGGGTCCATGCGATCCTGATGGTCGAGCTGGTCGCCCAGGCCGGCACCACGGCACACCTGCTCCTCAGCCGGCGCGATGTATCCTCGACCGTGGGCTGGGCCGCACTGGTGATCCTGGCACCGATCCTTGGTCTGACGCTCTATTGGCTCCTTGGGATCAACCGAATCACCCGCAAGGCCCACCGGCTGCGCCCCGAGACATCGGCGGCCAGCGATCATGCCGAGCTGGTCGGGGAGCGCCGCGCCCATCGGGCGCTGCAGTCCGAGTACCCCAATCTGGCCCGCCTCGGGCATCTGGGCGACGCCTTGACCGGCCTGCCGCTCGTGGCGGGTAATCGGGTGGAGCCCCTGGTCGACGGCGACCGGGCCTATCCGCGCATGCTGGAGGCGATCGATCAGGCCCGTAAGACGGTCGGTCTCTCGACCTATATCTTCGACAACGACGCCGCCGGTGCGCTGTTTGCCGATGCCTTGGAGCGGGCGCACCGGCGGGGGGTATCCGTCCGCGTCCTGATCGATGGTGTCGGGCAGCGGTACAGTCGCCCGCCAATGCCACGGGTCCTGCGCCGCCGGGGTATTCCGACCCAGGCCTTCCTGGTTGCCTTGCTGCCGGTCAAGAGCCAGTACCTGAATCTGCGGAATCATCGCAAGATCCTGGTCGTGGACGGGCGGATCGGCTTCACCGGGGGACTCAACATCCGTGAGGGGTGCCTGCTGGCATCCCGGCCGCGCCATCCGATACGGGATCTCCATCTGCGGGTCGAGGGGCCGGTCGTGCGCTTTCTGGTCGAGGCGTTCGCGCTCGACTGGACCTTCACGACCGGCGAGCGGCTCGGAGGGGACTTATGGTATCCGGTGCTGGAGCCGATCGGTGCCACCCTGGCGCGTGGCGTGCCGGATGGCCCGGATGAAGACTTCGATATCATCCGGCGCATGATCCTCGGTGCCCTCACGACGGCGCGCTGGCGGGTGCGGATCGTCTCTCCCTACTTTCTGCCGGATCAGGCCCTGATCACGGCACTCAACGTCACGGCATTGCGAGGGGTCGAGGTGCAGGTCCTGATGCCCGAGCGCAACAACCTCAAGCTGGTGCAATGGGCGGCTCAGGCGCAGGCCGATCAGCTTCTGGAGGCGGGTTGCCGGATTTGGCGTTCACCGCCACCCTTCGACCATACCAAGCTGATGCTGGTTGACGATGCCTGGTGCTTCCTCGGCTCGGCCAACTGGGACCCCCGCAGTCTGCGGCTCAATTTCGAGTACAACCTGGAGTGTTATGACCGGTATCTGGCGCGTCGATTTCACGCGCTGCTCGATGCCAGGATCGCGGCGAGTCGCGAGCTCGGGATTGACGAGCTCGTCGGTCGTCCACTGCCGTTGAAGCTGCGCGACGGCTTCGCGCGGTTGTTTTCCCCGTATCTGTGAGGATCAGTGAGCAGAGGGCTTTTGGCGCTCCCGCCTAGATGATCACGGTCTCCTCCTCGTCATCCGGATCCAATGAATCACGGTACTGCTCCAACAGTGCCGCCGCGGCTTCCGGCGCGCCGAAGCAGGCGACGTGATAGAGCGCCTCGCCTTCCGTGACCAGTGGGAGGTTGGTGCGCCCGATGACGATCCCGCTGACGGGTGCGAGGACCGGCTCATCGACCGGGCGGAAGGGGTCGGTGATGATGCCGAGGGTCTCGCCCTCGTTGACGTGCGCGCCGAGGGGTGTGAGTGACAGCAGGACGCCGCTTTGTTGGGCTCTGACCCAGATGCTGGCGTGCGCGACGAGCGGCTCGTGGGCAATCGTCCGACGAGCGTGGGTGGCTCGGATCATGCCGAGGTGGCGCATCACCCCGAGGATGCCGCGCAGTCCGGCGCGCACCGCGAACTCGTCGAAGCGCAGGGCCTCGCCCGCTTCATAGAGCAGCAGTGCGATGTCGCGTGCTACGGCCGCCGCGCGTAGCGAGCCGGGGCGGACCTCGGCATCCAGGATCACCGGTGTCTCGAAGGCCTTCGCCAAGGCCGGCATGGCATCGCTGGCGCTGAGTGTCGCACGGATCTGCGGGAGATTCTCGCGGTGAATGGCACCCGTATGGAGATCGATCCCGTGGGTCGACCCATCGACCACCTCGCTGATCAGGGTCGCGGCCAGGCGCGCGGCGAGCGAGCCCTTGTCGGAGCCGGGAAAGCTGCGATTGAGGTCCCGCCGGTCGGGCAGGTAGCGCGACTGGCGCACATAGCCGTAGACATTGACGACGGGGACCGCGAGGAGGGTGCCGCGGAGCTGCCGCAGGGCCTTCTGCAGCAGCAGACGCCGGATGATCTCGACCCCGTTGATCTCGTCGCCGTGAACCGAGGCGGTGATAAACAAGCGGGGCCCCGGACGCCGTCCCTGGATCACGTGCACCGGCATGAAGACCGGCGTCGTCGTATAGAGATTGGGTAGAGGGATATCGACGCGGCTGCGCTCACCGGGTCGGATCTCGCGACCGGCGATGGTGACGGTGGGATCGGTCATCGGCTGGCGTCCCTGGCGAAAGACCCCCGGATCTTGTCACGAAACCGCCATCATTCGCCATGGCTGCATCGTCTAACCCTGCCCGCGGGTGCGCGTCTTGCCGAGTGCGGCGTTTTTCTCGATGAACTGGATCATCTGGCCGGCAATGTCCTTCCCGGTGGCGCCTTCGATTCCGGCGAGTCCGGGCGACGAGTTGACCTCCATCACCACCGGCCCATGATTCGAGCGGAGGATGTCGACACCGGCGACGTTCAGACCCATGATCCTGGCCGCTCGCGTCGCGGTCGAGCGCTCCTCGGGTGTGATGCGGATGAGGGAGGCGCTCCCGCCGCGATGCAGATTGGACCGGAAATCACCGACCTTGGCCTGCCGTTTCATCGCCGCCACCACCCTGTCGCCGATCACGAAGCAGCGGATGTCCGACCCGTTCGCCTCCTTGATGTACTCCTGAACCAGGATGTTGACCTTGAGGCCCATGAAGGCCTCGACCACGCTCTCCGCCGCCTGCTGCGTCTCGGCCAGGACGACACCGATCCCCTGAGTGCCCTCCAGCAGCTTGATGACCAGGGGGGCACCGCCGACCATCTTGATCAGATCCTCGACATCGTCTGGGGCGTGCGCGAAACCGGTAATCGGCAGCCCGATACCCTTGCGGGAAAGGAGCTGCAATGAACGGAGCTTGTCGCGGGCGCGCGTGATCGCCACCGATTCGTTCAAAGGGTAGACACCGAGCATCTCAAACTGGCGCAGGACCGCCGTGCCGTAAAAGGTCACGGAGGCGCCGATGCGCGGGATCACGGCGTCAAACCCCGTGAGCTCTTCGCCGCGATAGTGAATCGACGGCGCGTGCGAGGTGATGTTCATGTAGCAGCGCAAGACGTCGACGACCTTGGTCTCGTGTCCCCGACCACGCGCGGCCTCAACCAGACGGCGGGTCGAATAGAGGGCGGGGTTGCGCGAGAGGATGGCGATTCTCATGGGGATGCAGGGGCGCGCAGGGTCGCGATGAGCATGGCGGCGACGCCGACACTGATGGCGCTGTCGGCGACGTTGAACGCCGGCCAGGGATTGAAGACGGCAAGTGGGATGAAGGGAAGATAGACTTGGATGAAGTCAACCACATGACCGAGCAGAGCGCGGTCGATCAGGTTGCCGAGGGCCCCGCCGATCAACAGTGCCAGGCCGAACGCAAGCAGCCCCTCGCCGGACCTCAATCGGAGCAGCCAGGTTGTCAAGGCGGCGGTGACGGCTAGGGCGACGAGGGCGAACAGCCAGCGCTGCCAGCCACCGGCATCGGCCAGCAAGCTGAAGGCGGCCCCCTCGTTGAACATCAATGTGAGGTTGAGGTTCGGGATCAGCTCGATCACCTCGAAGGGCTGAAGCATCGCAAGGACCAGCCGCTTGGTGGCCTGATCCAGGACCAGGACCAGGAGGGAGAGCCACAGCCAGTGCTTCATGGCGGCGCCAACCAATCGCCGATGACCGCGGGCCACGGTCTCGGGCGCGATGGGCCGCGGTGGTTGGGCCTCAGGCATAGCGTCGCGTCTCGCCACTGCCGGCGACGTTCTCCACGCAGCGTCCGCACAGGCCGGGGTGGTGCGGATGGTCCCCGACGTCCGGCCGGTGATGCCAGCAGCGCACGCACTTGGTGTGTGGCGACGGGACGACGCGCACCGCAAGTCCCTTCAGGTCGGTGTCGGTTGCCTCCCCTGGGCGACCGCTCGATGGGTGCAGACGGACCTCGGAGGTGAGGAGAGCGAAACGCAGCTCGCCGCTCAGGCGCGCGAGCAGCGCGTGGAGCGGCTCGGCGCAGTAAAGATCGAGCTCGGCATCGAGCGATGAGCCGATCTCGCCGGCTTTGCGGGCGGCCTCCAACGCGGGTCCGACGGCGACGCGGGCGGCGATCACCTGCTCCCAGAACTCAGCGTCCATGGGATCCCCTCGATCGAGCGCAAAAAGCCCATCGTACCAGGTCTCGACGAAGACGGTCTCGCTGCGTGCCCCGGGCAGATGCTGCCAGATCTCCTCGGCGGTGAAGCTGAGGATGGGCGCGAGCCAGCGGCTCATCGCCTCCGCGATGTGGTACATCGCGGTCTGGCAGGAACGTCGCGGCAGACTCTCCGCTTGGGTGGTGTATTGGCGGTCTTTGATGACGTCGAGATAGAAGGCGCCCATGTCGACGACGCAGAACTGCTGGACCTTCTGGCAGATGAGATGCAGCTGGTAATCATGATAGGCCGCGCGGACCTCGCCCTGGAGTCGGAAGGCGCGGTCGACCGCCCAGCGGTCCAGCTCGAGCATGACCTCGGGGGCCACGCGGTCGCGCGCCGGGTCGAAACCGTTGAGATTGGCGAGTAGGAAGCGTGCGGTGTTGCGGATGCGCCGGTACGCGTCCGCCGTCCGTTTCAGGATCTCGTCGCTGACGCTGATCTCTCCGCGGTAGTCGGTGGCCGCGACCCAGAGCCGGATGATGTCCGCGCCCAGGGTCTTCATGACATCCTGTGGGCTGACCACGTTGCCCTTGGACTTGGACATCTTCTCGCCCTTGGCATCGACCGTGAAGCCATGGGTCAGGACCTGCCGGTAGGGGGCGCGGTCGTGCATCGCGACCGAGGTCAGGAGCGAGCTCTGGAACCAGCCGCGGTGTTGATCTGAGCCCTCGAGGTAGAGGTCGGCGGGGGAGTGGAGCCCCTCGCGGTGCTCGAGCACGCAGGCGTGTGTCACGCCTGAGTCGAACCAGACATCGAGCGTGTCCTGCACCTTGTCGTATTCGGAGCCTTCCGACTCGCCCAGGAGATCGGCCGGATGCAGCTCGAACCAGGCCTCGATCCCGTGTTTCTCGACGCGGCGGGCAATCACCTCGATCAGCTCCCCGGTCCGAGGATGCAGCTCGCCGGTCACCTTGTGGACGAGCAGTGTGATCGGCACGCCCCAGGTGCGCTGGCGCGAGACACACCAGTCCGGGCGGCTCTGTACCATGCCCTCGATGCGGCTCTGACCCCAGTCGGGCATCCAGGTCACATGGGCGATCTCGCGCAGGGCGCTCCGACGCAGCCCCTGCTTGTCCATGCTGATGAACCACTGGGGGGTCGCGCGGAAGATGATGGGTGTCTTGTGGCGCCAGCAGTGGGGGTAGCTGTGGGTAAAGCGCGTCTCCAGCAGCAGCGCACCCTTGGCCTTCAGCGTCTCCAAGACATGCTCGTTTGCCTGGAAGACATTCTCGCCGGCGAAGAGGGGCGTGCCTGCCAGGAAACGACCGTCGCCGCCCACCGGGTTGTCGACCGGCAGGTGATAGCGCTGGCCGACGACATAGTCCTCCAGACCATGCCCGGGCGCCGTGTGGACGGCCCCGGTGCCGGCGTCGAGCGTCACATGCTCGCCGACGATGACCGGCACCGTCCGGTCGTAGAAGGGGTGCAGGAGCTCGAGTCCCTCGAAGTCGATGCCGCGGCCATAGCCCAGCACCCGATAGTGCTCGATGCCCCAACGATCCATGGTGTCCTTGAGCAGCCCCTCGGCGACGATGAGGCGTTCGCGTCCTTGCGCCGACTCGACCTGCACGACGACGTAGTCGAGCTCCGGATTCAGTGCCACGGCCTGGTTGGCTGGAAGCGTCCAGGGCGTGGTGGTCCAGATCACCACCGCCGCCGGCCCCTCGCCGCAGCCGCTCGGCGTGGCGTGACAGCGTGCCGCCAGCACCTCGGGCTCGGCCACGGGGAAACGCACATCGATCGCGATCGATTGCCTGTCGGCGTATTCGACCTCTGCCTCGGCCAGGGCCGAGGCGCAATCGATACACCAATGCACCGGTTTGAATCCCTTCTGGAGATGCCCGTTGGCGATGATGCGCCCGAGCGAGCGGATGATCTCGGCCTCGAAGGCAAAGTCCATGGTGAGGTAGGGGTGGTCCCAGTCGCCGAGGACGCCGAGCCGCTTGAAGTCCGCCCGTTGGCCTGCGACCTGCTCGGCGGCGTATTCGCGACAAGCGACGCGAAACGCCGCGGCACTGATCTGGTCGCCGGGCTTGCCCTTTCGCTTCTCGACCTGTAGCTCGATCGGCAGGCCGTGGCAGTCCCAGCCAGGGACGAAGGGTGCATCGAGACCATCGAGGCCGCGCGCCTTGACGATGATGTCTTTCAAGACCTTGTTGACCGCATGACCGATATGGATCTCGCCGTTAGCATAGGGCGGGCCGTCATGCAGGATGAAGGGTTTGGCGCCGATGCGCGCCGCTCGGACCCGCGCGTAGAGCCCCATCGACTCCCAGCGTCTGAGCATCTCGGGTTCGCGCTGGGCGAGGTTCGCCTTCATCGGGAAACCCGTGTTGGGGAGGTTCAAGGTGTCTTTGTAGTCGGTCACGTCGCTCTGTCTCGATACGTCTGAGGGGGCTCGCGCGGGGACACCGGCTCCGGCTCCGGGGCGAGGGATGGACGATTGTGGCTTGCCGGGCGCGAAGAGGCAAAGGCCAGGCCGTTATTGCGGCAAGCCTGGAGGACGCGTCCGCGCACGGCCTGCGCTGGGTGGCGAGCATCCGAGTGCGATCCGCGCCTCGTGAGCGGCTGCCGCCTGATTCCTATCGGTCCGAATCAGGCGCGGTCTGGCGAACTGCGGACGCCGAGATACTCGCGCGCGACCTGGGCATCCAGCTGGATCTGCTGCTTGAGGGCATCGAAGGACGCGAATCGCTTCTCGTCGCGGAGCTTGAGCCTGAATTCGACCTCCAGATGACGACCATAGATCTCTTCGTCGAAGTCGAAAAGATGCACCTCGAGGCGGTAGTCTTTCCCATTGACAGTCGGGCGGGTTCCGACATTGGCGACCCCGGGGATGGGTGTCGCGTCCAGCCCGCGCACGAGCACAGCGTACACGCCGCGCAGCGGGCTGCAGCGGCGATGGAGGTCGATGTTCGCGGTCGGGAATCCAATGCCGCGTCCCCGTTTGGCCCCGTGCCCGACGCGGCCCTGCATCCGATAGGGTCGTCCGAGCAGATGGCGGGCGTGCTCCAAGTCGCCGCGACCCAGGGCCTCGCGCACCCGGGTGCTGCTGATCCGCTCGGCCCCGTGTGTGATCGTGTGCAGGTCCTCGACCTCGAAACCGGAGGGCGCGGCTGATTTCCCCATCGCATGGAGCAGCGCGTAGTCGCCCTCGCGACCATGACCGAAGCGAAAGTCGTCCCCGACCAGGAGGAAGCGCACGGCGAGTCCGTCGAGCAGGAGTCGCTGAACGAAGTCGCGTGCGCTCATCTTGGCGAGCCTGGGGCTGAATTCCAGGAGCATCACCCGTTCGATCCCGCAGTCGCCCATGGCGCACAGCTTCTCGCGCAGGCGAGTGAGGCGCGCCGGTGCCGCCTCCGGCGCAAAGAATTCCATCGGCTGGGGCTCGAACGTAATCACGGTCGCGGGCAGACCCAGCTCCCGCCCGCGGGTCTGCAGCCGCCTGAAGACGGTCCGGTGACCCAGGTGGACGCCGTCGAAGTTGCCGATGGTGGCGACGCAACCCCGGTCGGGCGGGCGCAGGTTATGTAAGCCTCGGATGAGCCGCATTGCTGTCGACGGGCGAGAACCAAAAGACCAAGTATACGCGAGCCCTGCGGTGGCTCGACCCGGCGGGGCGATGGGCCGGGACGCGATACCCCGCTCTCGGAGCTGGCCGGGCCCGCTCGAGCTCGGCTCGTCCGATCATTCCCGACCCATGAAGTGGCGGGGGCGGATTCCCATCGCGAGCAGGGCGCCTGCATAGACCGCTGCTCCGACCAGGATCCACATCGCCAGCCGCCAGACGCGTTCAGTCAGACCCATCTGGATCCAGTCCGCGAGCACGCCGAGCCCGACAAAGAGAACGCTCCCCATCAAGAGGTTGGCCACCACTCCCTTGAGCAACAGCGCGATCCAAGCGCGTGTGGGGCGCCAAATCGCTTCCTTGAGCAGGCCCCGGAGCAGCAGGCTGGCGTTGGTGATGGCCGCGATGGTGGTGGCCAGGGCGAGTCCGGCATGGCCGAGCGGGAACATCAGGATCAAGTTGAGCGTCATGTTGACGAGCAGCGAGATGACCGCAATTCGGACCGGCGTCTTCAGATCCTGACGGGCATAGTAACCGGGCGCCAGGACCTTGATCCCCATGAAGGCGACCAGTCCGATCGAGTAGGCCATCAGGCTCAGACTGGCCTTCTCGACGTCGTCGGCGCCGAACTCTCCGGAATAGAAAAGGGTGGCGATCAGGGGACCGGCGAGGACCAGCAGCCCGACGGCGCAGGGTACCCCGAGCAGCAGGACCCAGCGCAATGCCCAGTCGAGGGTGTGGGAGAAGGCCACCGGGTCGTCCGCCGCGTGACGCTGCGACAACCGGGGCAGGATGACCGTCGCGAGGGCGACCGCGAGGATGCCCAGCGGGAACTCCATCAGGCGGTCGGAGTAGTAGAGCCAGGAGATGCTCCCGGTGACCAGGAAGGACGCTAACAGGGTATCCAGAAGCAGACTGATCTGGCCAACCGACACGCCGAGCAGGGCCGGCACCATCAGCTTGACGGTCCGCCGCACCCCGGGGTCCTTGGTGCCCAGGCGAGGACGGGGCAGCAGCTTGAGCTGCGCCAGAAAGGGGATCTGAAATGCCAGCTGGGCGATGCCGGCGATGAACACACCCCAGGCCAGGGCGACGATCGGCCGCGCCATCAGCGGTGCGAGGTACAGCGCGCAGAGGATCAGCGAGATGTTGAGCAGAACGGGCGTGAAGGCCGGGATTCCGAACCGCTCGTAGGTGTTCAGGATGCCGCCGGCAAAGGCCGTGAGCGAGATGAACAGCAGGTAAGGAAAGGTCAGCCGCAGCATCTCGGCGGCCAGCTCCAGCTGCGTCGGATCGCCCGCGAAACCCGGGGCGAAGAGGAGGATCAGGACAGGCGCCCCGAGGACGCCGAGCAGCGTCACCAGCATTAGGACCACGCCGAGCGTGCCGGCCACGGCATCGACATAGGCTTTGAGCGCAGCGAAACCTCGTTTTTCCTTATACTCGTTCAAGACTGGGACGAACGCCATGGAAAAGGCGCCTTCGGCGAAGAGTCGCCGCATGAAGTTTGGGATCTTGAATGCGACGAAGAAGGCATCTGTCCCGGCGTCGGCACCGAAGATACGTGCGACGACCAGATCGCGAACGAAGCCGAGGATTCGCGACAGCAGGGTGTTGCTACCGACCTTGGCGATGGAGGCGGCGAGTGAGGCCACGGCAGATGCGACTCCGCAAAAAGCGCGGATTATAGGGGGCTGAGGAGCCTGCGGCGATTGGTCTTTGCAGGGCGGCTCCGCCTGCTCTGTCCCGGCGCGATGCCCCGGAGTGCTGCTCGGTCAGTTGCTGTCTGCGATCGTCGCCGAGCTGACCCGCCGACCCCTGACGATCGCGGCCCGCTCGGCCTGCGGCCGGGGTCCCTTGGCCTCCCGTCTTCGCGAGGAGCCGCCAGCTTGTTGACATCGCCGTCGGGGGTATGGACAATGCTCGGTCTTTAAATTCGATGAACGAGTCGAGTCGCCGGACCTCCAGGAGACGCCCTTTGGCCAACTCACCACAAGCCCGCAAGCGCGCCCGTCAGGCCGAGAGCCGCCGCCAACAGAACGCCTCGCAGCGCAGCACCTTGCGCACCTTCATGAAAAAGGTGGTCAAGGCCATCGAGGCGGGGGACAAAGAGGCGGCCGTCCAGGCCTTTAAGGATGCGGTTCCTCGGATCGATCGCGCGGCCCGCAAAGGACTGATCCATGCGAACAAGGCGGCTCGGCACAAGAGCCGTATGAATGCGCACATCAAGGGCATGGGCTAGTTGCATTCAAGGGCCGGTCTCCGGCGCATGATCGAGAACCGGCTGTTGAGGCCGGTTTTTTTTGCCTCGCTCGGGCAGTGAGGCGATTCTCGGAGGTGCTCCGGCCCTACGACGGGCGCCGCCCATAGGCGAGCACGAGTAGAAGTGTGCCGAACAGGATCATGGGCGTGGTCAGGATCTGACCCATGGTCACCCAGCCGAAGGCTAGATAGCCGATGTGCGCGTCCGGTATCCGGACGAGCTCGACGGCGAACCTGGCCAGCCCGTAACCGAGCAGGAACAATCCCGAAACGGCCATCATCGGGCGCGGCTTGCTGGAAAACAGCCAGAGGAGGGCGAAAAGCGCGAGCCCCTCGAGTGTCGCCTCGTAGAGTTGTGACGCATGGACCGGCGGGCTCCAGACAGCTCCTTTTGGCAGATCCGCACAGTGGGCCGGAAATTCCAGGCACGGCAGGCGCATCCCCCAGGGAAGGTCGGTTCGGTGACCCCAGAGCTCGCCGTTGATGAAGTTGCCGATACGCCCGGCGAAGAGTCCGAGGGGCACGAGGGGGGCCACGAAGTCGCTGACCTGGAAGAACCGCAGCTGGTTGCGACGCGCGAAGAGTAGGATCGCGATGAGCACGCCGATGAGTCCACCGTGGAACGCCATGCCGCCTTCCCAGATCTTCAGGATGCTCAGTGGGTCAGCATCGATCTGGTCGAGCCCATAGAAAAGCATGTACCCGAGGCGGCCGCCGACGATCGTCCCGATGACACCGTAAAAGATGAGGTCATCGACCATCTCCGAGGTCCAGCCAGACTGGGGGCGGGCGGCGCGCCAACGGCCAAGGATCCAAGCCGCCGCGAATCCGACCAGGTACATCAACCCGTACCAGTGGATCCGCAGGGGGCCCAAGGCGAGGGCGACCGGGTCGATATCGGGGTAGGTCAGCATGGCGCCTAGTATACAGCGCCGTTGACGTTCTTTTGGAGCTCAGTCTTGCGCCGAGCCAAGCCACTGGTCAGGCTCGGCGCATCGACTTGTTGGGGTTTCGAAGCAAGACGTAGACCGCGCCGGTCCCGCCGTCGCGTCGCGCGGCGGAGCAGAACGCCAGGACCTCCTCGTGGAGACGCAGCCAGTAGTTGACCTTCTGTTTCAGGATTGGCTGACGGCCCGATGAGCGGTGACCTTTGCCGTGAATGATGAGGGCGCAGCGAATGCGGCGCCGGCCGCACTCGGCCAGGAATTGCCCGAGCAGCTCGCGGGCATGGTCCGCATGCAGTCCGTGCAGGTCGAGCTCTAGCCCGATCTCCATGCCACCTCGCTGCAGCTCGGCGACGAGGCGCCGCTGGACGCCCGGGCGCGAGAACAGCAGGAAGTCATGGGTTTCGATCTCCGATTCGGACAGATGCCGCATGCCTGCCTCGCGCCACTCGATCGGGCGGGGTCGCGGGATGGGCGGCGGCCTGCGGCGATCGGGCTCCACATGGTCGTGCAGGATCGGCTCGGCGTCCTGGACGTGTTGCCTAAATAATTCCAAATCAGATTGTTGGATTTGTTTCTTCATGTCTGATCGGGGTATGGTATCGACCTGGCCCGGGTCGCTGCTGATCGGCTCCCACCGCGCGCCTCTGGTCCCGTGCAAGGCGGCCCGTCGCCTGAGGCACGGAGCCCGGCATGCTCGAGGCCGGCGGGGCCTGCCAGAGCGGGCGTTCTGATCACCCGGACCGGGCCGTCGTTTATCGCCGCAGTATATCAGCCCGGGCGAGGACGCTCGCCCGGGGTGCTGGCCCGGGTGGTTTTGAGTATTATCGTGGCGACGTCGGCTCGATCAGCAGGCAGGCATCGTCCCGGGGGCAAGGCGGCGTTCCCGACGCACGGCGACAGCGCGGTCGGGACCTCACGCGCGATGAACGATGAAGCGGATGTCATGAAAATTCTCGTCAGCAATGATGACGGTTATCAGTCACCGGGCCTCATCATGCTTGCCGACGCGCTGTCGGGGCTCGGCGAGGTCATTGTCGTGGCGCCGGAGCGCGATCGCAGCGGGGCGAGCAACTCCCTGACCCTGGATGTCCCGCTGCGCGCCAGCCGGATGGCGAACGGGTTCATACGGGTCGATGGGACCCCGACCGACTGCGTGCATCTCGCCTTGACGGGACTGCCTGGCATCGATCCGGACATCGTGGTGGCGGGGATCAACCATGGGCCGAATCTGGGCGACGACGTGCTCTATTCGGGGACCGTTGCCGCGGCGACTGAGGGCCGCTTTCTGGGTCTGCCCGCAATCGCCGTGTCCATGTCCTCGCACGAGCCACAGCATCTGGAGACCGGCGCCGCGGTGGCCGTGCGCCTCGTGTCCAGGCTGCGAGAGGCCCCGCTCGAGTCCAGCATCATCCTGAACGTCAACGTTCCGGACATCCCCTACGATCAGCTGAAGGGATTCGTGGCGACCCGCCTGGGTCACAGGCACAAGGCGGAATCCGTGATCCCGGCGGCGGACCCGCGTGGGCGCCGAATCTATTGGGTTGGTCCCGCGGGGCCGGAGCAGGACGCCGGTCCCGGGACGGACTTCTCGGCGGTGCGCGGCGGCTGCGTCTCGATCACACCTCTGCAGGTGGACCTGACCCGGCACAGCGCGCTTGAGCCGCTGCGGCAATGGCTGGGGACGAGTCGGTGACCGCCGGCGCTGTGCATCGGGGCATCGGCATGACCTCGGAGCGAACCCGGGCGCGGCTCATTCAGCGCCTCGAAGAGGCAGGGATCCGGATGCCCGAGCTCCTCGAGACGATGCGCATGCTGCCGCGCCACCTGTTCGTCGACGAGGCGCTTGCGAGCCGCGCCTACGAAGACTCGGCGCTCCCCATCGGCCACGGCCAGACGATCTCTCAGCCATACACTGTCGCTCGCATGACGCAGGCGCTGATCGAGCAGCGCAGGCCCGATACCGTCCTGGAGATCGGGACCGGTTCTGGGTTCCAGACGGCGGTTCTGGCGTCCCTGGTGCGGCGGGTGTACAGCGTAGAGCGTGTTGACGAGCTACTTGAGCGCGCACAGAGTCGGCTGCGGCTCCTGAAGTTTCGTAACATCCGCTTTCGACATGGCGACGGCTCGCTCGGTTGGCCCGAGTATGCGCCTTTTGGAGGTATCCTCGTGACCGCCGCGCCGCGCGGTGTCCCGCGAAACCTGGCCGAGCAGCTGGCGCCGGGCGGCATCATGGTGCTGCCGATCGGAGAAGGGGACGCGCAGGTGCTGCTTCGGGTCACGCGCAGCGAAGCGGGCTTTGAGCACGAGGTGCTCGAGCCCGTCAGTTTCGTTCCTTTGGTGGCCGGGGTGTCTTAGGGGCATCCATGACTGGGATCGGCTGCCCCTGGACAACATCGGCGCGCGAGTCCCGCTCCCCCGGATCAGGAGCGGGCTCCGAGCCGCTTCATCTCGCTGTCACGGACACGACTGAGTCGGACGTTGCGCTGAATCAATCTGGGTAAGCGCAGGTCCAAGAAACGAGTCGGGCTCCCGGGAGCGCTCGACTCCGGTGCAGGGGTCCTGGGCCATCGGCCCCTAGACATGGAGCGCGACCGGCCGATGCTCGGGCGTGCGCGAATCGAAAGGAGTAGAGGATGCCCGCCTCAGACCACGTGCAGGCGCGCCGCCCCGGGCATTGGCCGCTCGGGGAGGCTGATCTTCGCAGCGCAGCCGGGATGGCGGGGCGCTGTCTGATTCCGGCAATGTGCCTCTGCCTGGCCGCGATGCTCTGGGGATGCGCGGCCAGGGGACCGGCACCGATGGGCGGCTGGGATTGGACGGGCCCGGTCCCCGAGGGCTATTACCTGGTTCGTCAGGGAGACACCCTGAGCGAGCTCGCGGAACGGCGTGGTGTGCGCCTCGAGACCTTGGCGCGTTGGAATCGGCTCAAGCCTCCCTTCACCATCTACGTCGGTCGACTGCTTCGGGTCGAGCCGCCCGACGGCTCGCCGGTCCCTCGGCCTGCCCCGGCACCGAGCCGGACTGCTTCCGATCCTGATACGGCTGCGCCGCGGGTCGACGCGGGAGCGGGTTCCGGTGCATCGCCGCCGCCGAGCAACGCTGCCGGAGCCCAGGCCGCCCAGCCTCCCGCGCGCGAGGATCGGGGCGTCAGCCCCCGCAGCGACTCGGGCGTGATCTGGGAGTGGCCCCTTGGTGGGCCGCTCGCGCAAGGTTTCCGCAGCGGGGACCGGACCCGTCAAGGCATCCGTATCCGCGGGCGCGCGGGAGACCAGGTCAAGGCCGCGGCGGATGGCCAGGTGGTCTATGCCGGCGGTGGACTCAAGGGTTACGGTAACCTTATCATCGTCAAGCATAACGACAATTACCTGAGCGCGTACGGCTTCAACCGCAGGCTGTTCGTCAATGAGGGGGATCGCGTCAGGCGCGGACAGGCGGTTGCGGAGGTGGGTCAAGCAGCCGGGGGAGGCCCTTTGCTGCATTTCGAGATCCGCCGAGATGGCACTGCCGTCGACCCGTTACTCTACCTACCGCCGCGACAGTAACCCCGTCTGACCGCACAGAGGGCGATGTGGATGCCAAGCGCTGATGGCCGTGTTACGAACGAGAAAGCATCCGACCTCGATAGCGAGCTGCTGCTCGGTGAGGACGCGGAGCCGATCGAGGACGAGGACATCGATGCGGAGGACGCCGATGAGCCTGAACAGCCCGAGCCGGAGGCACCGGAGCTGGTCGAGCGATTCAGCTCGGGCGATGGCGACTTTGATGCGACGCGCATTTACCTCAACGAGATCGGAGAGTCCAAGCTCCTGACGGCTGAAGAGGAGATCGAGCTGGCGCGTCTGGCGCAGGACGGTGACAACCCCGCCCGCCATCGCATGATCGTCAGCAATCTCAGGCTTGTCGTCAAGATCGCGCGGCGGTATCTGAACCGCGGCCTCCCTCTGTTGGACCTCATCGAAGAGGGCAACCTCGGATTGATCCGGGCGGTCGAGAAATTCGACCCCGAGCGAGGTTTCCGTTTCTCGACCTATGCGACCTGGTGGATCCGCCAGACCATCGAGCGGGCGATCATGAATCAGACCCGCACCGTGCGTCTGCCGATCCATGTCGTCAAGGAGATCAACATCTATCTCAAGGCGGCACGCAAGCTCGCCCAACGTCTGGACCACGAGCCGACCACCGAGGACATCGCGGTCCTGCTCGACAAGCCGATCGGCGAGGTCAAGCGGATGCTTGGGCTGAACGAGCGCATCGCCTCGGTGGACACGCCCTACAGCAAAGACGCCGACAAGCCGCTCGTCGACATGCTCCAGGATGAGGCGGCCGATGACCCTGCGGATCGCATCCAGGACACCGATATCCAGGCCAATCTCGAGCATTGGCTCGGGAAGCTGAACGCGAAGCAACGCGAGGTGGTTGAGCGCCGGTTCGGTCTGCACGGCCACGAGCATTCGACACTCGAGAATGTCGCCCAGGAGCTCGGTGTCACCCGTGAGCGGGTTCGTCAGATTCAGATGGACGCCTTGCGCCGGCTGCGCGACATCCTCGAAAAAGAAGGGTTCTCGATCGACGCCTTCTTCAAGTGAGACGCTGGTCTCCCTCCGTCCCTTTCGGCCCGCGATCGTTCGCGTTGGCGAAGCCGATCGGCCGGTGACATTGATCCAGGTCAATGTTTTTCGCGGGATGTGCCGCACCCATCAGGTTCGATGCCGCAGTGGCAGGTTGACTTTCCGGGCGCGATCCAGTGTCATGGCGCACGCGATGTCGCGGGACGCATTGACATAACGAGACGGCCGGATCGCCTTATCATCCTTGTTGTTTTCCCGATGTTTTCTGGGAGGGTCTAATGGAAGCCAGTCTGGAGCAGAAGTACAACTTCGACGTTGTACGCTGGTTCACGGTCATGGCCGTCGCCTATCTCGTGGTGGGCGCTGCCGTCGGGGTTTATATCGCAGCGGAGTTGGCTTGGCCGGCGCTGAATCTCGATATTCCCTATCTTTCCTTCGGGCGTCTGCGCCCCCTGCATACCAATGCCGTCATTTTCGCCTTCGGCGGCTCGACCCTGATGGCCACCGCCTTCTACACGGTACAGCGCACCTGCGGCACACGCCTCTGGAGCGACAAGATGGCCTGGTTCACCTTCTGGGGCTGGAACCTGGTGATCGTCCTGGCGGTCATCACCCTGCCGCTTGGCCTGACCCAGTCCAAGGAGTATGCCGAGCTCGAGTGGCCGATCGACATCCTGATCGCGGTCGTCTGGCTCTCCTTCACGATCAACTTCCTCATGACGATCGCGACCCGGAAAACCTCGCACATCTATGTGTCCAACTGGTTCTTCCTGGGCATGATGGTGATGATCGTCTATCTGCACGTTGTCAATAGCCTGGCGATTCCGGTTGGCCTTTTCAAATCCTATTCCGTTTTCTCGGGCGTCCAGGACGCCATGATCCAATGGTGGTGGGGCCATAACGCAGTCGGTTTCTATCTGACCGCCGGTTTTCTGGGCATCATGTATTACTTCGTGCCCAAGCAGGCCGGACGGCCCATCTACTCCTATCGGCTGTCGGTCATCCACTTCTGGGCACTCATGTTCGGGTACGTATGGCTGGGTGCCCACCACCTCCAGTACACCGCATTGCCGGACTGGACCGGGTCGCTCGGCGCGGCGATCTCAATCGCCATGATCATTCCGTCCTGGGGCGGTGCCGTGAACGGCATGATGACGCTGTCCGGGGCCTGGGACCGTCTGCGGACCGACTACGTCCTGCGATTCCTGATCATCGCGCTCGCTTTCTATGCGATGTCGACCTTCGAGGGACCTGTCATGTCGCTGAAGACGGTCAATGCCCTCTCCCATTACACCGACTGGACGATCGGCCATGTCCACTCCGGGGCGCTGGGCTGGGTTGCCGGCATCTCCATCGGGGCCATCTATCATCTGATGACGCGCCTCTACCACACAGAGATGTACTCAGTGCGCCTGATCAATTTCCATTTCTGGACCGCAACGATCGGCACGGTGATCTATATCGTGGCGATGTGGGTCTCCGGGATCATGCAAGGGTTGATGTGGCGCGCCTATGACGAGTACGGCACGCTGGCCTACACCTTCGTCGAGTCGGTGGACGCCATGCACCCCTACTACGCGATGCGCACCGTGGGCGGTGCCATCTTCCTGTTCGGTGCGATCGTCATGCTCTTCAACGTCTTGATGACCGTCCGCAAGTCTCTGTCCGAGGGCAGCCTGAATAAGGCTCGCGCCTTGCCGGCGACGGCCTGATTCCGGGAGGATTGAAGCGATGGCTGACAAGAAGACGAAGCCGAAGACCTTCCAGGAATGGATGGAGGTCAACATCTGGGGGCTGCTGGTCGTCCTGGCCCTGGTCTTGTCCGTGGGAGGGCTGGTGGAGATCGTTCCGCTCTTCTACATGAAGAACACCATGGAGCATCACACCTATCCCGAGATCGTCTGGGACAAGGTGGGCCAGGAGCCGATCGTCTCCGTGGACGAGAACGGACAGCAGCAGTGGAACTGGAAGACGGGCGAGGGCATCCGCCCCTATACGCCTCTCGAGCTGGCGGGGCGGGACGTCTATCAGCGCGAGGGCTGCTATCTGTGCCACTCGCAGATGATCCGTCCATTCCGGGACGAGCGAGAACGCTACGGGCACTACTCCCTGGCCTCCGAGTCAATGTTCGACCACCCGTTCCAGTGGGGCTCAAAACGGACCGGGCCTGATCTGGCGCGCGTCGGCGGTAAATATTCCGACGAATGGCAGCGACAGCACATGCGTGCGCCTCGCTCGGTCGTCCCGGAGTCCGTGATGCCGGGGTACCCGTGGCTGGATGATGCGTATGTCAACGGGAAAAAGATGCAGCGGCACATGCGCGGCCTGCGGATGGTCGGCGTTCCCTATACCGACGCCGACATCGAAGCCGCGCCGGCCGTGGTCGATGGGAAGACTGAGCTGGATGCGCTGGTGACCTACCTGCAGGTGCTTGGGACCATGGTCGCGCTAGACGAGTCAAAGACCTATCGTGACTAGCCTGAGCGAGCACTTGCAGACCGATTGGCAGGCGATGACGGCGAATGACTGGATCGGGACGGTCCTCACCGTCGTCATCTTCCTGCTGATGATCGGCGCCTACTTCTTCGTCTTCCGTCCCAAGAATCGGGATCGACTCGAATCCATGAAGCACATCCCGTTCGACGAGGACAACCAGAACACCGGAGACCAACATGGCCGACAATAACCCCTTTCCTGGTGAGAACAACACTGGGCACGTCTGGGACGATAACCTTCGGGAGCTGGCAAACCCGCCGCCAGGCTGGTGGATGCTCGGATTCTGGGCCTCCATCCTGTTTGTCATCGCGTACTCGATCCTCTATCCAACCTGGCCGATTGGTCAGCAGGCGACCCCCGGCATCCTCGGCTGGAGTCAGATCCAGGAATATGATCGCGGCGTCGCCCAGGTCGCGGCCAAGCGGGGGCCGTTCGAAGAGCGGATCGCCGCGATGACGGCCGAGGAGATCATTGCCGACCCCGGTCTCCTGCAGTACACGCTGGCGTCGGCGAAGGTCCTGTTCGGGGACTACTGCTCCGCCTGTCATGGCAGCGGGGGGCAGGGCAACCCCGGATATCCGGTCCTGGCGGACGACGACTGGCTCTACGGCGGCTCGCTCGCCAAGATCAAGGAAACCGTCACGAACGGGCGCAAGAGCGCCATGACCGCGCACAGCACCATCCTCACGGAGGCTGAGGTCGATGCCCTTGCAAACTGGGCCGTCGAGATGTCCGAGGGTGGTGAAGGAAGTCCTCAAGGTTGGGAGCTGTTTCGTGCCAAGGGCTGTACCGCGTGCCACGGTGAAAAGGCCAATGGCGTGCTTGCAGAGCTGCCGGGCGGGGAGATCGTAAGCGTCGGCGCCGCGAATCTGACCGACAGCATCTGGCGCTTCGAGCCGGGCGGGCTCGAGAGCGCGAGGCATACCATCCTCTACGGCGTCAACCAGCCAGGCGTCCCGGAGACGCGTGACGCGGTGATGCCAGCCTTCGGATCGGTCGCCAAGGTCGAAGACGTCGAGGTTCGCAAGCTTGGCGACCAAGACATCAAGAAGCTGGCGATCTACGTGCATCAGCTCGGCGGCGGTGGATGACGCGGTCTTGAGGATGGGCGGACGGGCGTAGCCTTCCGAATACAACGAGAGGAGATGGGGAGGAGCTAGACATGACCGGCGGACTGACCTGGGATTTTGTGACCTGGATGTCTCTGGCGATGGTCTTGATCGCAATCCTGATCATCGTGTTTCTGGTCTACAAGGTTGTGACCTTGATGAATCGCGACGCGGAGGCGCATAGGACCAAAGAGCATTAAAGGCGTCGGGAGTGGTGTCATGTCATCGAGGGGGGG
>NZ_JAJDNA010000068.1 GCF_022340925.1 Thiocapsa sp. | reverse complement strand
CTCGCGGTCAGGACCGAAACCGACTGAATGACTCGACGCAACGGGGCGAGACGACGATGCGCACGCATTACTGTGGTGAACTGAGCAGCCGCCACGAGGGCCAGGAGGTCCGGCTCTGCGGCTGGGTGCATCGGCGCCGGGATCACGGGGGCGTGATCTTCATCGACCTGCGCGACCGTGAGGGTCTGGTGCAGGTCGTGCTCGATCCGGATCGCGCCACCGTCTTCGAGCGGGCCGAGCAGGTGCGCAGCGAATATGTGCTCGAGGTCCTGGGCCGGGTGCGTCCGCGACCTGCCGGGACCATCAACCCCGATCTGCCCACTGGCGAGATCGAGGTCCTGGGTCTGGCTCTCGAGGTCCTCAACGCCTCCGAGACGCCGCCCATCCAACTCGACGAGCACGGCGCCGACGTCTCCGAGGAGCTGCGCCTGCGCTACCGTTATCTCGATCTGCGCCGGCCGGAGATGCAGGCTCGCCTGCGGATCCGCAGTCGCGTGACTCAGGTCCTGCGCGACTTCTTGAACGGACAGGGTTTTCTGGACATCGAGACGCCCATCCTCACCAAATCCACACCTGAGGGCGCGCGGGACTATCTGGTCCCGAGCCGTACCCATCCGGGCGAGTTCTTCGCGCTGCCCCAGTCCCCTCAGCTCTTCAAGCAGCTGCTCATGATGTCGGGCCTGGATCGTTACTACCAGATCGCCCGGTGCTTTCGCGACGAGGATCTCCGGGCGGATCGCCAGCCGGAGTTCACCCAGCTCGACGTCGAGGTCTCGTTCATGAGCGAGGACGAGCTGATGGGTCTGATGGAGACCATGATGGGCGCGTTGTTCCGGGGCGTCTTGGGCGTCGAGCTTCCCGATCCCTTCCCGCGCCTCACCTATGCGGAGGCGATGCGCCGTTTCGGCTCGGATCGCCCGGATCTGCGCGTCCCGTTGGAGCTGGTGGACGTCGGCGACCTGATGACCGCGGTCGACTTCAAGGTGTTCGCCGAGCCGGCCCGGGATCCGGACGGGCGCGTGGTCGCACTGCGCCTGCCGCACGGGTGTGAGCTGTCTCGCAAGGAGATCGACACCTACACCCAGCTCGTCGGCATCTACGGTGCCAAGGGTCTGGCGTATATCAAGGTCAATGCCTGGGCCGATCAGGGCCGTGACGGGCTGCAGTCCCCCATCCTCAAGTTCCTGCCTGACGCGGCCGTGGCGGCGATCATATCCCGAACCGGGGCCGCCGACGGGGACCTGGTCTTCTTCGGTGCGGACAAGACACAGGTCGTCAACGAGTCGATGGGTGCGCTGCGGGTTCGGCTAGGCCAGGATCGGGGGCTCCTTGCCGACGGCTGGCACCCGCTGTGGGTCGTCGACTTCCCGATGTTCGAGCGTGAACCCGGCTCTCAACGTTGGGTGGCGCTTCATCATCCCTTCACCTCGCCGAAGGAGGAGCACCTGGATCGGCTCGAGAGTGACCCGGGCGCCTGTCTTTCGCGCGCCTACGACATGGTCCTGAACGGGACCGAGATCGGTGGCGGCTCGATCCGTATACATCGTGACGCGGTCCAGCGCCGGGTCTTCCGCCTTCTCAACATCAGTGACGAGCAGGCCGAGGATCGATTCGGCTTCCTGCTCAAGGCATTGAGGTTCGGTGCTCCTCCGCATGGCGGGATCGCCTTCGGTCTGGATCGCCTCGTGATGCTGATGACCGGGGCGGGCTCGATCCGCGACGTCATGGCGTTCCCCAAGACGCAGACCGCGGCCTGCCTGCTGACGGACGCTCCCTCGGCGGTGGACGAGAATCAGCTCAAGGAGCTGGCGCTGCGAATCAGACTGCGGCCCTGAGGGATCGATGTCGGTCTTACCCGCGACGAGGGCTGGGGGAGCTGGGCGCATCGTGGAAAGACAGCTACCGGAAGGCCGGGGAGGGGATGCCGCCGCCCAGGCGGATGACCATCCCCTTGCGTCGACGCCGGAGTCCGATCTGCCTCGCAAGCGTGCCCAGTCGGTCCTGGTGGTCATCTTCACCCGGGGTGGAGACTGTCTGCTCCTGAGACGGACCCGCCCGCGCGGGTTTTGGCAGTCGGTCACCGGGAGTCTGTCGCCGGGCGAGACCGCTCGCCATGCCGCCGCGCGCGAGGTCTACGAGGAGACCGGGTTGCTGGCGGGCGGCGCGCTGGTCGACCTGCGCCATTCCACGCTCTTTCCGATCATCCGTGCCTGGCGTGAGCGCTACGCCCCCAACGTCTGCTTCAATCGCGAGTATTGGTTTGCCTTGGTCCTGGACACGCGACGTCTGGTTCGGCTGAACCCGCGTGAGCATGCCGAGTACCGCTGGTTGCCCGCCAGCTCGGCCTGGTCGCTCGCCTCGTCTTGGACCAATCGCGATGCGATCCGGATGCTGGCCGGGGTCTTACGTTAGGGCGGAACAGGTCGCGTCTGTGATCGGCGACACTCCGGAAGACGGCGGGCAGCGGCCGCTGTCCGCATCACTGCCTCCATAGCCGATGCCGCCCCGCTTGCGGGCAAGCCCGGACAGCCCGGCGCGCCGGCTCAGCTACCAACGGATCCCGCCCGCCCGCGGACCACCCGCCCAGGATGATGCATCCGACCCTGCATGAGGCGGCTGGGCAATCCGACTTTCCGTATCAACAGGTCAGGAACAGGACCGCGACGCTGCCGGCCGGTGCCTCACCGGTGTTCTCGCGTCCGGTTCCCGGGCATGGTCGAGTTTTCGTCCTAAACTCTTTACCAAGGCTCCGGTCCACGCGCTGTCTGCGCATCCAGCGGGGCCAAGACAACAAACCGTGAGGAGGTAAGCGATGGGCGTACGATGGTCTCCCCCGGCCGGAGTGATGTTTGTGGGACTGGTCGCCTCGTCACTCGCCCCGCTTGCCGCGCCGCTTGGGCTGCCGCCGGTCCCGATCCCCGCCGACAACCCGCAGACCCCGGCCAAGATCGCGCTGGGCGAGGCACTCTTCAATGACCCGCGCTTCAGCGCCGACGGCCAGGTCAGTTGCGCGACCTGCCACGACCCAGCCAAGGCCTTCACCGATAACCTGCCGGTCTCCAAAGGATTCCGTGACATGACCGGCACCCGCAACGCCCCCACGGTCATCAACTCCGCCTACCTGAGGACCCTGTTCTGGGACGGACGCGAGCCTGACCTGGAGGGGCAATCGAAGCAGCCGCCGGTCAACCCTGTCGAGGGCGGTCTGGCCGATCATCAGACGATCCTGCGGATCATGCGCAGTGACCCTGCCTACGTGAAGGCCATTCGCGAGGTCTTCCAGGTCGAGCCCGCGGCCGTCACCCTGAAGCATTTCGCGCAGGCCGTCGCCAGTTTCCAGCGGACCCTGGTCGCGGGTGATTCACCATTCGACCGATATTTCTACGGCGGCGACAAAACGGCCATGAGCCAATCGGCGATCCGCGGTTTGGCGGTCTTCACCGGGCAGGGGCGCTGCGTCTCCTGTCATGTCATCGAGCAGACGCAGGCGCTGTTCACCGACAACCGGTTCCACAACATCGGGGTCGGTTTCAAGCACATCCGTGGAAAAGAGGAGGAGATTGCGGCGCGATTCCTTGCAGCCAAGAAGAGCGGCGCCGATGTCGATGTGACCGTGCTGACCGATCCGGATGCCTCCGAGCTCGGACGCTTCGCAGTCACGGAAAACCTGACCCAGGTCGGCTCGTTCAAGACGCCCACCCTGCGAAACATCGACCTGACCGCACCCTACATGCATGACGGGAGCCTCCAGACGTTGGAGGACGTGGTCGAGTTCTACGACCACGGCGGGCGGTTAGACCTCGACGACCCGCTCTCGGGTTTCCTCAGCGGCGGCATCCGTCCGCTGGGTCTCTCGGATGAGCAGGAAGCGGATCTGATCGCGTTCCTGAAGTCCCTCACGAGCCCCAATGTCGCGGGTACGCCGTCGTCCGCCCTGGCCAGTCAATGAGGAGCACCGTCATGCGCATGAACAGACGTCAATTTCTCAAGGCCGGCGGCGCGCTGCTGGCGGCCGGTGCACTGCCGGTCAGTGTCGTCGAGGCCTCGTTCGGTCGAGCCCGGCCGGAGAACTTCACGTTCGCCTACATCTCCGACTCCCATATCACGCACCTCAAGGGCAGCGAGTTCGTACGCAACTGGGATCGCGGCCTGATCCGTGCGATCAGCGAATGCAACCTGCTCACGCCGCGGCCGGACTTCATCCTCTACGGCGGCGATCTCGCGCAACTGGGCATGCCTGAGGAAATCGACCATGCCCTCGACCTGATGGGCGGTCTGCGCGGCAAGGTCCATTATGTGATGGGCGAGCACGACTACTATCTGGACCTGGGCGACCACTGGCGGAAGCGACTGGGACCGGACCATTACAGCTTCGATCATAAAGGCGTGCACTTCGTGGTGCTCAACAGCATCCTGACCTACGACCCATGGACCCATGGGCCCTGGGACACGCCGATGGCGCGGATGAAGGCGATGGCGCGGCTCGACAACCCGAAAGGCTCACCCTTCATGGTCGGAGCGGCACAACGCCAATGGCTGCGCCAGGATCTGGACAGGGTGAACCGCCGCACGCCGGTCGTGGTAGTTTCACACTCGCCGCTGCAGCGGATCTTCAAGGGCTGGAACTTCTGGACCGAGGATGCCGAGGAGATCCAGGCGCTGCTCAAGCGCTTTAAGAAGGCGACCGTCCTGTATGGACACGTGCATCAGATCCAGTACAACCAGATCGGCAACATCAGCTTCCACGCCGTGATGGCGACCGCCTGGCCGTGGCCCTATCCTTCCAGCTATGCCCAGGCCGAATCGCACCTGCCGAAGCTCACGATCGAGATGAACCGGGCCGATCCGTTCTTCGAGCGCGACGCGACCGGCTGGCAGCTCATCAATCTGCACACGGGAAAGGTGGACATGCACTATCTGCTTCCGGAGAACCGCAACCGGAGCGTCGTCTTCGATCACCGGCTCAAACGACCCATCGACCAGCGCTACCGTTCGGGGGCCGACCGCATCCCGCCGCAGATCCACTTCTGAGCCCAGAGGAAGAGCGTCCGATGAAAACCAGACTGAGCGCAATCGCGCCCGCCGGCTTGACACTCACCCTCGTCGTCCTGATCCTGGGCGGGGCGGACGAACTGCGTTGCGATGAGTTTACCCGCGAGGATCTGGTGCGTTGGCAACAGGAGTACATCAGCGTCGTGAACAGGGGCGATGTTCTGTTCCACGGCGGGTTGGGCAACCACAACACCGTCTCCTGCGACCAGTGTCATCCGAACGCGGCCAACACCCACCCCGAGACCTATCCGAAGTTTCAGCAGCAGCTCGGGAAGGTCGTCGCGCTCGGGGAAATGATCAACTGGTGCATCATGAACCCGCTCGAATCAGGTCCATTGGCGTTGGACGACCCAGACCTCATCGCGCTTCAGGCTTACATCCTGCATGAGCGTCGTGGGGTGGGGCTGGCGGCGGGTCGGCACTGAGAACGCAAGCTCCCGCGCA
>NZ_JAJDNA010000065.1 GCF_022340925.1 Thiocapsa sp. | reverse complement strand
GAGCTGGGCCGGCTTCCAGCTGGCCGCGGCCATCGTCCCGGCGGGTGGTGCCACCGGCGGCGGGAACGGTCTGAACCTGGAGGAGGACAGCATCGGCGAGACCTACTCCATCGCGGCCATCTACTCCAACGGCCCCTTCTATGCGTCGGCCGCCTTCGAGAACCTGAACAACCAGCACTTCAACGACCAGGCGACGGCGCTGGCAGGCAACAACTGCCCGGTCATTACGCCGTTGGATCCGACCGATCCGAACAGTCCGTTCGCCACCAGCTGCACCTATCAGGACGACTCCGCGCAGGCCTGGCGTATCGGTCTCGGTCTCCTCGACTGGGCCGGGTTCAGCCTGACGGCGATCTACGAGAACCAGGATCAGTTCAACAACGACCGTTACGTTGGGATCACCAACCCGACCAATCCGTTGAACAACTTCTTCCTCCCCTCGGTCCAGGACGCCGACCTGTGGCAGATCCAGGCCGCCTATGCCTTCGGCAACAGCCAGATCAAGGCCATGTACGGGCAGGGTGAGTACAATGGCGACGAAGTCATTGCGGGCGGCAACTATGTCTCGATCAACAATGGTCCGAATTTCGTGGACTTCCGCACGAAGTCACTCGACTATGACGTGACGACCTGGGCCGTGGGCTTCGATCACAACCTGAGCAAGCGCACCAAGGCCTATCTGCTCTACACGGACGTCGACAGCGATCTGGAAGATGTCTTCGCCGGCTCGAGCTGGAGCGGTTTCTCCGCGGGCGTCATGCACAGCTTCTGATGCTGTGAGCAATCGCTCGGATGCGATCGAGACGGGGCCTTCGGGCCCCGTTTTTTGTGTTGAGAGCGGTCGGGTCCTGATGGTCGGGGACGCGGAGTCAGGGCCGTGCGGCCGGTGATGCGGCGCTCCGACCAGAAGACGGGCCCGGCGGCCCGTCCGCTCGATGGGGAGACGCGCGCGGGACGCCGCTGGCCGGCCCGTCGGGATCGACAGCGACGTCCAGGCATCTCGCCTGTCCTATCGTCTCCTCCTCTCAGACGTGTTGGTGAGTCAAATGCCTTCTCAGCGTCGCAGCGTCCGGGGCCCGTCGGGTGTGCCGAGGATCAGGACGTCGGCCGGACGCAGCGCGAAGATGCCGACGGTCACCACCCCGGCGATATTGTTGATGGTCTGCTCGAGCTTCGCGGGCTCCAGGATCTCCAGGTTCTGCACGTCCAGGATCTGATTGCCGTTGTCGGTCACGAAGCCGTCGCGCCAGACCGGGCTCCCGCCCAGGCGGACGAGCTCGCGCGCAACGAAGCTCCGCGCCATGGGGATGACCTCCACTGGCAGCGGGAAGGCGCCGAGCACCCTGACCAGCTTGCTCTCGTCGGCGATGCAGACGAACTGACGGCTCGCGGCCGCGACGATCTTCTCCCGGGTGAGCGCGCCGCCGCCGCCCTTGATGAGCTCGAGCCGCTCGTTGGACTCGTCCGCGCCGTCCACGTAGAGTGAGAGCTCGCCGGCGGCATTGAGGTCGAGGACCCGAATGCCGTGTGCCTCGAGCCGGGTGGTGGAGGCCACCGAGCTCGAGACGGCGCCATCGATGCGCCCTTTGATGCCGGCCAGCGCATCGATGAAGTGATTGACGGTGGAACCGGTGCCCACCCCGATGACCCCGCCCTCGACATAGCTCAGCGCCGCCTCGGCGGCCTGCTTCTTCATGGCATCCTGATCGCTCATGCGTACTCCGGGTTGTTGGTCTAGGATTGACCTCCGGACCCAGCGGCTTGCGCGGACGACCGGAGGGAGTCGGTGGGAACGCCGATGCATCGTTCGCCGGTGGCCGCCGCTCATCCAAAACGACGCCTGCATGCGCAGCCGACCGCTGATCGCTGGGGGCCGGAGGCTTGAGGCGAAGGACCTTCACTGCCCTTTCCCGGCCCGGCGGGTATCATAGCAGAGCCCTTTGACCCAGAGGCCCCGATGCCCGACGCCTATATCGAACGGATCCTGCGCGCACGCGTTTACGACGTGGCGCATGAGACGCCCCTGACACCCGCCCCACAGCTCTCCGCTCGGCTCGACAACGAGGTCTTCCTCAAACGCGAGGACCTGCAGCCCGTCTTCTCCTTCAAGCTGCGCGGGGCCTACAACAAGCTGATCCATCTCGATCCCGAGGTGCGTGCCAGGGGCGTGATCGCGGCCAGTGCGGGAAACCACGCCCAAGGGGTGGCGCTCGGCGCCTCCCGTCTCGGTGTTCCGGCCACCATCGTGATGCCGCGCACGACGCCGGCCATCAAGGTGCGCGCGGTCCGCCAACTCGGCGGCAAGGCCGTGCTGCACGGCGACTCTTACGACGAGGCCTATGCCCATGCCATGAGCCTGGTCGAGGAGAAGGGCCTGACCTTCCTCCACCCCTTCGATGATCCCGATGTCATCGCCGGGCAGGGGACCATCGGCATGGAGATCCTGCGACAACACCCGGTGGCCCCCTACGCGATCTTCGTCCCGGTCGGCGGCGGTGGTCTGATCGCGGGCGTGGCGGCCTACGTGAAGTGGCTGCACCCGGAGGTCCGCATCATCGGGGTCGAGCCAGACGATGCCCCCACCCTGCACCACGCCCTGGCGGCGGGCCACCGGGTGCAGCTCGATCAGGTCGGGCTCTTCGCCGACGGGGTGGCCGTGAAGCTGATCGGCGAGGAGACCTTTCGCGTCGCGCGGTCCCGGGTCGACGCGGTGGTCTTGGTCAGCACCGACGAGATCTGTGCGGCAATCAAGGACATCTTCGACGATACCCGCGGCATCGCCGAGCCGGCCGGTGCGCTCGCGGTGGCAGGCCTCAAGCGCTATGTCGAGCGCGACCGGATCCATGGCCAGCATCTGATCGCGATCGAGAGCGGCTCCAACGTCAACTTCGACCGCCTGCGCCATATCGCGGAGCGTGCCGAGCTCGGCGAGCGTCGGGAGGCCCTCTTTGCGGTCGAGATCCCGGAGCGTCCCGGCAGCTTTCTCGCTTTCTGCCGCGTGATCGGCAAGCGTCAGATCACCGAGTTCAACTATCGCTATGCCGATGCCCTGCGCGCACAGGTCTTTGTCGGCATCGAGCTGACCCGTGGGGACGAGGAGCGTGAGGAGCTGATCGGACGCCTCGCCGAGAAGGGCTTTGGCGTGCTCGATATGACCGACAACGAGACCGCCAAGCTCCATATCCGTTACATGGTCGGCGGCCATGCGGAGGGGATCGGGGACGAGACGTTGGTGCGTTTCGAGTTCCCGGAGCGCCCCGGCGCCTTGCTGGACTTTCTCTCGGCCCTGGGAAAAGGCTGGAACATCACGCTGTTCCACTATCGCAACCATGGTGCGGCCTACGGGCGGGTGCTGATGGGCGCGCAGATCCCGCGGGGAGAGGCCGCTGCCTTTCGTCGGGCGCTCGACGGCCTGGGCTATCCGTATTGGGACGAGACCGAGAACCCGGCCTGTCGAATCTTCGCCGGATCAGTACAGCGTCCAAAATGAGACGAGCGCCTGAAGAACATGCTGAGCAATCGGCCACCCTGGCCGACCATCAGCACGGAAAGCGCTGCATGCTTCAGCGCGTGCGTAAGCTGGGCCCGGCCTTGCGTCAAGCAATGGGCACAGCGCGGCGCGGTCTGATGTAGAGGCGACGTTCGGTCGCCACTGCATCCAGCGGGACGTCCCAAGGGCGGGGCTCGATCCGGGCAACCCGCTGGCACTCGTGGGCGATCCCGACCAGGCGGGGTCTTCGCCAGTGTCGGCGTCGCAGCAGGTAGGCCAGGGTGCGGTCGTAGTAGCCGCCACCCATCCCGATGCGGTTGGCGGCGCTGTCGAACCCCACCACCGGGACCAGCAAGAGGTCGAGGTGCCGGGCGGGGCGGAGGTGGCGTCCGCGTGCCTTCGGTTCGGGGATGCCGAATCGATTGGGGTGCAGGCGCTCGTCCGGCGAGAATCGCACGAACCAGAGCCGGGTCGCCCCCTCGCCGTCGTGCCCCCGACGCAGGACGGGGAGGTAGGCCACTTTGCCGCGCGCCAGCGCCGCCCGGATGAGCGCGCGCGGATCCAGCTCTCCGTCGCTTGGCCAGTAGGCCGCGATCCGCCGTGCACGCTGGAAGGCGATATCGCGACGAAGCAGTCGCGCGAGGCATCTGGCGTGGGCGCGCTGACACCGATCGGGTAGGGCGCGGCGGACGCTGCGCAGCGTCCGGCGGAGCTGTCTCAGCGAGCCTGTCGATGGGGGAGAGACACCCCCCGTTGGTGCCGTTGAAGGCCTTTGTTCTTGAACCAGGCGGTTCAAGTGGGGACACTCGGCTGGGCTTCAGGCTTCCCGCTCGGTGACGGACATGCACAACGGCTTCGCTTCCATGTCCCCTGGGTAGCGATTAGGCTCAAGAAAATACCCAGGCCGCGGTCGAACACTACAGGGGGTGTCTAGCTCGAAGGCTATACCCTTTCGCCCGAGGCGTCCAGAGTCGGCTCGGCCGCCAACGTCTGGGAGACGCGTTCCTGCAGGTGTCTCAGGCGGCGGGTGGTCTCGCCGTCTTCTTCGGCACCGGAGTGCACCTTCTGAAGCTGAACGAGGTCGTGGGCGATGTTGAGCGCGGCCATCACGGCGATGCGATCCGTGCCGATCACCCGACCCGTCTGGCGGATCTCGCGCATCTTGCCATCCAAGAGCCGGGCGGATTCGTGCAATCCTTCCTGCTCATGCGGCTCGCACGCGATACGGTAATCCTTGTCAAGGATCCGGATGTTGACTTGAATCGGCTCTTCGTTCACAGACTCTCCTCCATCGCGCGCAACCGCGACAACATGGCTTCGATGCGGCTGCGTGCCTGCTCCGTCTTCTCGATCAGCTCCCCGCGCTCGGCGACCAGTGTCTCCTGGCGTGCACGCAGCGATCGGTTCTCATCGCGCAGGCGCTGACATAGACGGATCAGGGCGTCCACCTGCTGCTCCAGTTGGTCGAGGTCGAATTTAGCCAAAGTCCACGACTCCCTTGCAGTTCGACGCACTATAGAAGGGGTGCGGGGGACGGTCAATCACGAGCGCCGTCGTGTTATCATCAGGGGCGTTTCCGCCTTCCTCATCGACACCCCGTCCCCACTCTGCCGCGAGGAGGCCGTCACGGCCATCGACCACGATCAGCTCGTCCGTGCTCTGAGCCACAGCGACCTCTGCCCCACTCCGGCTGAGGCCCAGGGCATGCTGTGCGGGCTGATCTGCGGCGGTGACCCGGATCCCGTCTCGACCTGGATGAGTCAGCTCCTGCCCGACGCGGAATCCGGCGACCTCCTGCGCGACGAGGAACGCCCGGCATTGGCCGAGCTCGCCGGGCGAACGCTCGCGGAGCTCGAGGGCGGGGAGCTCGGCCTCACCCTGTTGTTGCCCGACGATGCGCGGCCCCTTCCGGAGAGGGCGATCGCGCTCCATGACTGGGTGCGTGGCTTTCTCTATGGCTGGGGGATGCTCGGTTTGTCCGATTCCGATGCCTCGGCGGAGACGCGCGAGATCCTTCATTTCTTCATCGATGGGATGATGCGGATGGACCTGGACCGACTCGACGAGGACGAGGAAGCCGAGGAGGCGCTGACTGTGTTGAGTGAGCATGTTCGAGTTTCGGCGATGTTGATTTATCAGGATCGTATTGCCGCCCACCCCAGTGGTCCCGGTCGATGACCGCGGCCGAGTACCGACGCCGTCGACGCGCGCTCGCCAGGAGGATGGGCGCCGGGGGTCTCGCCATCATCCCGGCGGGGCGCGAGGTCGTGCGTAATCGCGATGTGCACTACCCCTTCCGCCAGAGCAGTGACTTTGCCTACCTGACCGGTTTCCCGGAGCCGGAGGCCTTTGCCGTGATTGCCCCCCGGCGCAAGGAAGGGGACTTCGTGCTCTTTTGCCGGTCTCGCGACCCGGAGCGCGAGCAGTGGGAAGGTCCGCGCATCGGCGTGGAGGGTGCGACCGCGCACTACGGGGCTGATCAGGCATATCCCCTGAGCGACCTCGACGAGGTCATGCCGACCCTCATCGACGGGCGGGAGCGGCTCTACTTCTCGATCGGGGCCGATGCGGGGCTCGATGCTCGGGTCATGGGCTGGGTCAACCGGGTTCGCGCCAACGTTCGCGCCGGGGCGAGCGCGCCCGCGACCTTCGTGACCATCGAGTCGGTCCTGCACGAGATGCGGCTCCGTAAGAGTCCTGCCGAGATCAAGCAGATGCGCCGCGCGGCCGAGATCTCCGCCGCCGCCCATCGGCGATTGATGCAGATCTGCGAGCCGGGCATGAGCGAGCAGCAGCTCGAGGCCGAGTTCCACCATGCCTGCGCGGCCGCTGGTGCCCGCTTTCAGGCCTACTCGCCAATCGTGGGCGGTGGCGCCAATGCCTGTGTCCTGCACTATGTGGATAACCGGGCGCCGCTGTGCGACGGGGATCTGGTGCTGATCGATGCCGGGTGCGAGCTCGAGGGGTATGCCTCCGACATCACCCGGACCTTCCCGGTCAACGGCCGCTTCACCCCGCCCCAGCGCGAGCTTTACGAGTTGGTCCTCGAGGCGCAAGTCGCGGCGCTCCGGAAGGCCCAGCCCGGCTTTCTGTGGAACGAGCCGCACGACGAGGCGGTCCGGGTCTTGACCAAGGGGCTTGTCGATCTAGGGCTCCTCAAGGGGAAGCTCGGGAAGCTGATCAAGGACGAGGCACACAAGCCCTACTATATGCATCGCACCGGTCATTGGCTGGGCATGGACGTCCACGATGTGGGAAGCTACAAGCAGGCCGGGCGGTGGCGGCCCTTCGAGCCCGGCATGGTCTTGACCGTGGAGCCGGGGCTCTATCTGGGCGATGCGGACGGCGTGCCCGCGCCCTTCAGGCGGATCGGGATCCGCATCGAGGACGACGTGCTGATTACCGAAGGGGGCAATGAGATCCTGTCCGCATCGGTACCCAAGGACCCTGAAGCGATCGAATCCCTGATGGCGGCTTGAGGCGGCCAAGAGGCATCCCCGGTGCTCGGCCCGGTAGCAGAGAGAGCGGAGCATGTACGAATACGACCTGGTCATCATCGGCGGCGGACTGGTAGGCGGGAGCCTCGCCTGTGCGCTCTCCGGTACCGGACTCCGGATCGCGCTCGTGGAGGCGGTCCGGCCTTCGGCCGAGGGGCAGCCGAGCTATGATGAGCGCGTCATCGCCCTGTCCTGGGGGAGTCGGCGTATCCTCGAGGCGATCGGGCTCTGGCCGGACATTGCCCCCGAGGCAGAGCCGATCCGTCGGGTGCATGTCTCCGACCGCGGCGGGTGTGGGTTCACCCGGCTCGACAGCGACGACATCGGCGTGGAGGCGCTCGGCCATGTGGTCCCGGCGCGGGCGATCGGTGTCGCGATCCATGCCGCCCTCAGGGAGGCCCCGGACATCGAGCTGCTCTGCCCGGCCCGTCTCCTGGAACATCGCGTTGCAGCCGATCGAGTGGACCTCGGGGTGCAATGCGAGGGGCAGCGCCTCCAGCTGCGGGCCGCCCTGCTGGTCGCCGCCGATGGCGGCGACTCGACGGTGCGCAAGCGGCTCGCTCTGAATGTCAGGGACGAGCGCTATGATCAGGACGCCGTCATCACCACGGTCTCGCCCGACCGGCCGCAGTCGGGCGTCGCCTTCGAGCGATTCACGGACACCGGGCCCCTGGCACTGCTGCCGATGACCGGCGGACGCTACTCGGTGGTCTGGACCTGCAGCCCGGACCAGACCGGTGAGCTGCTGGCGCTGCCCGATGCCGCCTTCCTCGCGCGGCTGCAGCAGCGTTTCGGATACCGGCTCGGAGGCTTTCGACAAGCTGCGCCGCGGCGCGCCTATCCGTTGAAGCTGGTGCTCACCCGCAATCCGGTCCAACCGCGCGTCGTCTTGATTGGGAACGCCGCACACACCCTCCATCCGGTTGCGGGTCAGGGGTTCAACCTGGGGTTGCGCGATGTCGCCGCGCTCGCCGAGGTGGTCGCCCAGAGTGCGCGCGCGGGCGCCGATCCCGGCGGCCCCGCGGCCCTGTCGGACTATCAGCGCTGGCGTGGGCGCGATCAGTCGGGCACTGCGACCTTGACCGATCTGCTCGCCCGACTCTTCGTCAGTCGCTGGCCCCCGTTGGGCGTTGCACGCGGTACGGCGATGCTGGGCCTGGACCTGATCCCGCCGTTGCGCCGGCTTCTGGCCCGGCGCTTCATGGGGGTCGGCGGACGTTTGCCGCGTCTGGCCTGCGGCGTCCCCCTGGAGAAGGTCGATGCCTGAGCCCGCACAGCCCCTCGAGGCGAGCTTTGACCTGATCGTCGTGGGTGGCGGGATGGTCGGGTCGGCCCTTGCCCGGGCCTGCTCGGGGAAGGGGCTGCGCATTGCGCTGCTCGAGACCCGGGCGCCCCAGCGCAGCTGGCCCGTGGGTGAGGTGGACCTGCGCGTCTCGGCGCTGAGCCGTGCCAGTCAGCGCATCCTCGAGCGCCTCGGCGCCTGGGACCGGATCGAAACGGGGGGGGCCAGTCCATACCGCAAGATGTCCGTGTGGGACGCGCTCGGCGGCGGGGCCATCCACTTCGATGCCCAGTCGTTGGGGCAGCCCGATCTCGGGCACATCGTCGAGAACCGTGTCATTCAGCTGGCGCTCTGGGAGCAGTTGGAGGCGTCGCCCGACGTGGTCCTCCATTGCCCCGCATCCATCGCCGGGCTGCAGCCCACGGAGGCGACCACGCGCCTCTTGCTGACCGACGGCCGGGTCTTGCATGGGCGGCTGCTGATCGGCGCAGATGGGCGCGATTCACTGGTGCGCGAGCTGTTGGGCATCGAAACCCAGGGATGGGACTACGATCAACGGGCCATCGTCGCCCATGTCAGGCCGCAGGAGTGGCATCAGGAGACCGCCTGGCAGCGCTTCCTGCCGACCGGACCCCTTGCGCTCCTGCCGCTCGCGGACGGGCGCTGCTCCATTGTCTGGTCCGCAAGCGAGGAGCGGGCGACGGAGCTGCTTGCGATGGATGATACGGCCTTCTCGACAGCCCTGACGGACGCGTCGGAGGCGCGGCTCGGTCCGCTGGTCGTCGACGGGCCGCGGGCGGCCTTTTCGCTGCGCCTTCAGCACGCCAAGCAATACGTGCTGCCCGGCTTGGCCTTGATCGGAGATGCGGCCCACGCCGTCCATCCGCTGGCGGGTCAAGGGGTGAACCTCGGATTTCTCGATGCCGCCGAGTTGGCCTCGGCCATCGACCTCGCGCGCGATCGTGGACGGGACATCGCCGGCCTCTGGGCGCTGAGGCACTACGAGCGGGCGCGTCGGGGAGACAACCTCGCCATGCTCGCCGCCATGGACCTGATCAAGAGGACGTTCAGCAATGAGGCGGCGCCGGTCGCCGCGCTGCG
>NZ_JAJDNA010000060.1 GCF_022340925.1 Thiocapsa sp. | reverse complement strand
TGTTGCTCGCCAGCGGCGACCTGCTCTCGCTCTTTATCGGTTGGGAGCTGGTGAGCTGGGCGAGCTTCCTGTTGATGGCGATCGGCGGTGGTCCCGCGGGCCGGGCGGCCCTGCGCTATCTGGTCTATGCCTTCTCCGGGGCGATGGCGATCCTGGCCGGGATGATGCTGATCTACGCCCAGATCGGCTCGCTGGACTACGGGGCTGTCCTCGAGCTCCTCGGCCAGCTCCCGGACGGCCAGGTCTGGCTGCTGCTTCTGCTGATCGGCGGCGGCTTCGCGGTGAAGATGGGCCTCCTGCCCTTCCATCTCTGGCAGGCAGCGGCCTATGCCGAGACCCCCGGGCCCGGCTCGAGCTTTCTCGGCGCCATCTCGGCCCGCATGGGTCTCTATGCCATCATCCTGGTCATCATCGCCATGTTGGGAATCGGGCGGCTGACGGCGATGGAAGTGCCGTTCACCTTCATGAGCGCCCGTGATGTCATCGCCTGGATCGCCGCGCTCACGGCCATCATCCCGACCTACATCGCCCTTCAGCAGCACGATGCACGCTATCTGCTGGCCTGGCACGGGATCGGGCAGGGCGGTTACATGCTCTTGGGTCTGATGGTCGGTAATGCGGTCGGCTCGGCGGGCGGGCTGCTGCATGTCTTCAACTACGGCATCACGCAAGCGGCCTTGCTGATGGCGGTGTTCGCGGTCGTGTATCGCACCGGCACTGCGGACCTCAACAAGCTTGGCGGTCTGGTCGCGCGCATGCCCCTGACCTTCCTGGTGCTGCTGATCGGCATCATCAGTCTGGCGGGACTGCCGCCGATGGCGGGCTTCGTGTCCAAGTGGATGGTCTATCGCTCGCTCGTCACGGAGGGGATGCCGCTGCTCTTCCTCGCCGCGGTGGTCGGGACGCTCGGCACCATCCTGTCTGTCTACAAGCTGATCCACAACATCTTCCTCGGCCAACTGCGGATCGAGCACGAGCAGGTCCGTGAGGCGCCGCTCAGCATGCTGTTGCCGATGCTGGGGCTCTCCACCCTGATCTTCCTCGCCGGCCTGACGCCGGGCCCGGCGCTGAGCTGGGTTGCGGCCGTGCAGGGCTCGATCGGACTCCCGCCGGTGCCTTTCACGCTCGGCGGGATCGAGGATCCGCGCGGCGGTCTCGACATGCTCTGGCTGGTCGGCGTGCTGATGGCGGGCTTCGGGGTCGGTGCACTCGTCTTCTTCGGGCTCGGCGGCAAATCCAAGCGTGTCCATCAGCTCGACAATTATGCCGGCGGTCACTTCCTGACGGCGGATGTCCGCTACCAGTACAGCGACAACTTCTATGCCGGCCTCATGCACCTGATCGGTCCCTGGTATAGGGGCGCCTTCATCTGGCTGGAGAAGGCCCTGACCGAGACCATAGCGTTCCTGTCGGCGGCCATGAACGGGGTCTATCGTTACGCGCAGCCGACGCTCTTCGTGCTGGCGACCGCGGTCGCGCTGCTTGCCGTGACGACTGTCTGAACAGGGGAAAGCGTATTGGATGCCTTACGCCTGATGCTTGAGCTGTTCCTGATGCCCCTCGTGGCGTTCGTCATCGGACTCGCCATGGTGCTCTTGATGCGCAGGATCGGGGCGCGCCTGCAGCGGCGCGTCGGTCCGCCGCTGCTTCAGCCCCTCTGGGACATCATCAAGCTGCATGGCAAGGAGACCCAGACCTCGCATGGCCTGATCCACGAGATCGGCATCGTGATGGCGATCGGCGGTTTCGTGGCCGCGGTCACGCTCATCCCGGTGCCCGGGATGAACGGCCTGGCGGAGCAGGGCGGTCTGATCGCCCTGATCTATATGATGATGATCCCCTCGCTGGGGCTCGCGCTTGGGGTCGGACAGTGCGCTAACCCCAACGGGTCCATCGGGATCTCGCGCGCCCTGACGGCGATGCTCGCTTACGACATCCCCATGGTGATCGTGGTCTTCGGGATTGCCTTCTTCTTCGGCTCGACCAACCTCGTGCAGATCGTCGAGGCCCAGCAGGCCGGCGGGATCGCCACCTGGGGGCTGGTCGAGATGCCGCTCCTGGCCATCGCAGGGCTGTTCGCGATGCAGGCGATGCTGGGCAAGCAGCCGTTCGAGATCTATATCGCCCCGGCCGAGATCGCCACCGGCCCCATGGTCGAGATGGGCGGGAAGTTCCTCGGCGGGCTCTTCATCATGCAGTGCTTTCAGCTCTACACCGCGGGCGCACTCTATACCCTTCTGTTCCTCGGGGGAGGGGAGAATTGGCTGACTTTCCTGATCAAAGTGTTCGGTGTCGTTGCCATCCCCATGACCATCGCCTTTCTGTTTCCGCGTTACCGCACCGAGGACGTGGTCAGACTGGTCTGGAAGTGGCCGGCGATGATCGGGCTGCTCGGGATCGCCTTTCTGATGTATTGAGACGCGTCCGGCATGATAGGCGCCGTTTGCGACCGGGCTGGTCTTCGCATGGATCCGCTGGCGTTGACGCAACAGCCGGCCACGTATTGGAATTGTGTGCGAGGCACGGCGCCCTTCCATGTCTTTCTTCGCGACAAGGCTGCTGACCAGGCGCGACCACTGAACGGGTATCCGACATGACTGAGGTGACCAAGACTCCGGCGGCGGGCGATGCATTGCCAGTCAAGACGGGCAAACGGACCAACCCGCTGGCCAACGTCTTCGACGAGCTGGTGCGCTTCGCGCAATCGCGCTCGCTCTTCATGCTCCACTACTGCACGGGCTGCGGTGCCATCGAGCTCCCGCCGGCAATGACCTCGCGCTTCGACATGGAGCGCTTGGGTATCCAGCCGATGGTCTCGCCGCGCCAGGCGGATATCCTCCTGGTCACCGGCTATGTCTCGGTCAAGACGTTGAAGCGTGTCATCCTGACCTATGAGCAGATGAATTCGCCGAAGTACGTCATCGGCATCTGCTCCTGTACGGTCAATGGCGGCATGTACTGGCAGAGCTATGCAACAGCCAAGAAGCTCAACGACTACATGCCGGTGGACATCTATATCGCGGGCTGCATGCCGCGTCCCGAGGCCGTGATCGCTGGGCTGCGCGGGCTCATCGAGGACATCCGTCGGGGGACGGCCGACACCTGGAAGGACTACTACAGACGCTATGATCACTATCTTGGCAATCAGCAGCGGCTGTTCGGAGAGGACTGGCAGACCCCCACCGATGTGATCGCCGAGGCCAGACATTATGGGCTCTTCGGCCCCGGGACCCTCGGCGAGCGTACCGCCCTTTTGGAGAGACACCAGAAGCCGCTCGAGGCGCTGGAGATGAAGCTGGACATCCCGGAGCTGATGGCGCGTCGGTCGGGGCTGGGCAGCAAAGGCAGAACGGAGGTGAAGTAATTGATCTTCGGCCCGATCAGGTCGTCATGCCTGTTGCCGGCGAGGGAAGACGTCCGATGGATCACCCCTGGTCTCGACCCCGTTCGTGCCTTCGCGGCTCAACTCTCGGCTCCTGAACATCGATTGAAATCAAGGTTTGGCTGGATCTCCGAATGAGCAAAGACCTCTCGACCTGGCTGGATACGCTGCTCAATGAGCTGCAGGGCATCGAGGTGCGGCGTCGGAGTAGCCGGCGCATCCGTGTCGACGTGCAGCCGGATGCCCTGCCGGCCTTGCTGGAGCTCCTGCGTGGACGTGCCTCTTACGTCCATCTCTCCGCGATCAGCTGTGTGGACTGGATCGATGAAGGTGAGTTCGAGCTGGTCTATCACGTCTGGTCCTATGAGATCGGCTCGTTGGTCTCGGCCCATACGCGGATCGCGCGCGACCCCGGCGTCTACATCTCGGTCTACGACATCTATACCCCGGCGGCCTTCTTCGAGCGCGACATCCACGAGATGTTCGGTGTCTTCTTCGAGGGCAGCCCGGATATGAGCCGCTTCATCCTGACCGAATGGGACGGGCCGCCGCCGATGCGCAAGGACTTCGACTCGGAGGCCTGGGTCAACGCGCATTTCGATTTCCAGGACTATCAGCCGGATTGGCTGCAGGAGATCGAGGCCAAGGGCGGCGGGGTGGCCGTGCGGCCGGACGAGCAGCGCTTCAGCCGGAGGGATCTCGATGCGTCCTGAGAACTACGAGGCCCAGCGACAACCGCCGAGCCACGAGTACGAGCTGAACATCGGACCCAACCATCCCGGGATCGAGGGCAACTATGCCTTTAAGCTGAGACTCCATGGCGACACCGTGCTGGAGGGCAAGGCCGACGCCGGCTATCTGCACCGCGGCTTCGAAAAGCTCATGGAGGGGCGCCTCTGGATCCAGAACCTCGCCATCACACCGCGTATCTGCGTCCCCGACCCGGTGCCCATGGAGGTCAGCTATGTGCTGGCCGTCGAGGAGCTCTGCGGCCTCGAGGTTCCCGAGCGCGCCCAGTGGCTGCGGGTCCTGCAGCTCGAGCTCTCGCGGATCGCCGCGCATCTCTTCACATTCGGCGGACATGCCGCCACCACCGGCATGTACAGCACCATGTTCTGGGGCATGGCCGACCGCGACCTGGTGCTGGACCTCTTCGAGGAGCTCACCGGCGGTCGCGTCTACCACATCTACAACATCCCGGGCGGGGTCAGGCGCGACATCCCGGACGGCTTCCTGGACCGTGTGAAACGCACCCTGGACTATCTGGAGTCGCGTCTGCCGGACTACGACAACCTGCTTTTCACCAATCAGGTCTTCGTTCAGCGTGCCAAGGGTGTCGGCACCATGAGCCGCGAGCAGGCGCTCGAATGGGGGGTCACCGGACCGAACCTGCGCGCCACCGGACTCAAATTCGACGTCAGGCGAGACGACCCCTATCTCGTCTACGAGGATCTGGAGTTCGAGATCCCCAGCGAGGAGGCCGGGGATGCCTGGGCCCGCACCCTCGTCAGGCGCAAGGAGCTGGTTGAGAGCATCCGCATCGCCCGGCAGGTGGTCGCCGCTTTGCCCAAGATCCGCGGGACGATCCGTTGCCCGATTCCCAATCCCTTGGCCTGGAGCGTCCCTGCCGGATCGGCCTACACGCGGGTCGAATCCTCCAAGGGCGAGCTTGCCTGGTACGTGGTCTCCAACGGCGGGGAGCGACCCTATCGAACCCACGTCCGCGGTCCCTCGCAGATGCATGCCGTCCAGGTGCTCGAGAAGCTCTCGGTCGGCGCGCGGCTGGAGGATATCGCCCAGACGATGTTTTCACTCGACGCCTGTCCCCCGGAGGTGGACCGCTGATGCGCGACATCGACTACAAGGACAAGGGCGGTGTCCTGAACCCGTTGAAGAATCTCTCCTTCTTCGGCCGGAAGGCCGTGACCGTTCCCCTGGAGCCCCGTCCGGCCTCTGCCAACTATCGCGGCTTCCATCTCAACGACTGGGAGACCTGCATCGGGTGCAGCACCTGTCAGAAGGTCTGCGACAACGCCGCCATCACCATGGTCCGGATCCCGGATCTCCCGGAGGATCCGGTGCAGGGGATCCGCAACCTGCGCCCGGCCATCGACTACGGGCGCTGCTGTTGGTGCGCGCTGTGCGTCGACCTCTGTCCGACCGGGTCGATCTCACTCTCGCGCGAGTACGTCCACACCTGCCTCGATAGCGAGCTGGACAGCTATTTCGTGCTTCCGGACGCCAAGGGCATTCACGGCACGCCTTACCCAAAGGGATGGGCCAAGTCCGAGGACGCCGATCTCGTCGCGCTCGAGCGCGAACGGATGGAGGAGCTCGAGCCCGCGGAGCGGATCGGCCACTTCCAGGAGATCGTCGCCGGTTATGACAGCAATCAGGCGATCATCGAGGCCTCGCGGTGCGTGCAGTGCGGCATGTGCTTCGATGCCTGCCCCACTCACATGAACGCGCCCGAGTATATCCGCGCGATCTGGAAGGGCGACCCGGAGCAGGCGGTGCGCGAGATCTATCGCACCAACCCCTTCGCGCATACCTGCGGTCGCGTCTGCACCCATCGCTGCGAGGACGCCTGCTCGGTCGGACACCGCGGGACCCCGATCGCGATCCGCTGGCTCAAGCGCTATGCAATGGACGCCGTCGATCATGAACGGGTCAAGGCGATCGCCGCGGAAGGCAAGGCGCGATTCCTCTCCGGCAAGCGGGTCGCGGTCGTGGGCGCCGGGCCTGCCGGCCTCACCGCCGCCTTCGACCTGGTCAAGCAGGGGCACGAGGTGACGGTCCTGGAGGCGCAGGCGAAGGCCGGCGGTATGGTGCGCTACGGGATCCCGGATTATCGGATGCCGCCCGATCGGATCGACCGCGATGTGGACGTCATCACCTCGCTGGGCGTGAAGATTCAGTACCAGACGCGTGTCGGCAAGGATGTGACCATGGCTGAGCTGGAGCGGGATTATGACGCCGTGATCCTGACCATCGGTCTCTGGATGGGACGTTCCACCCGCATTCCGGGCTCGGACAGTCCGAGGGTCAAGCGTGCGGTGACCCTGCTGCGCGACGTCGCCGACCAGGTGAAGGTTTCGATCCCCGCCTCGGTCGTCGTCATCGGAGGCGGCAATGTCGCCATGGATGTCGCCCGCACGGTCGCGCGCCTGCAGAAGCAGACCTTCGGGGCGGTCAAGGTCACGGTGACGGCGCTGGAGGATCTAGAGCACTTCCTCGCCGACCCGCAGGAGATCAAAGAGGCCAGAGAGGAGGGGATCGAGATCCTCGATGCCCGCGGTCCCCAGGAGATTCTCTTCAAGCCGCGCAAGTATGAGGTCGACAAGGTCCATGGATTGAGAACCTGGCGGGTTCTCTCCATCTTCGACGATCAAGGTCGGTTCGCACCGAGATACGACGAAGCCGACGAGCAGATCCACGAGGGTGAGATGGTGATCGAGGCGATCGGCCAGGCCGCCGAGGTCGATCTGCTCGGCGAGGACCTCACCGAGCGGCTCGAGTGGATGCGCGGACGCCTGAAGGTCGACGGGCAGGGTCGCACCAATCTCCCCTGGCTGTGGGCGGCCGGGGACATGGTGCGCGGTCCTGACGTGGTCTCGGCGGTCGCCGACGGACATCGGGTCGCGGCCAGCATCAATACCTACCTATCGATTCAGGAGGACGCGGCATGATCGAAGGGGCCGTCAGCAGCTACGAAAAGATCAAGGCCAAGACTTCACTCCGGGACATCCTCGATGTCGCCTGCTCATTCGAGGCGAGCGCGCGGGATTTCTATACCGACCTGATCCCCAAGGTCGGCAAGAACGTGCGCTGGGTCGTCGAGGAATTGGCCGCCGAGGAGCAGGAGCATCTCGATCTGTTGAGCGGACTTGCCGGCCGGGAAGACATTGCCGAGCAGATCAAGGCGGAGGTGCGCACCCCGGCGACCGACAGCCGATTCTCCGACTGTGTTCACCTGCCCGATCTCGGCCCCAGCCCGGATGATCAGGCGGTGCTCCAGTACGCGATGGGGCGCGAGCAGATCGCCATGGAGCACTACCGTTCACTGGCCGAGAGCACCGCGCCCGGACCGATCCATGACCTGTTCAGCTTTCTCGCCGGCGAGGAGACCAAGCACAAGACCGAGCTGGAGAAGGTCTACTACGAGGTTGTCCACTCGGGCGGCGTCTGAACGGCGGACACCCGGCAGGACGAGGTCCGCCAGCGGGCCGACCCATCCAGAGCGAAACGGGGGCTCGAGACCTCGGCTTGAGTGAGTGACCGGGCAAGGCCTCCCGGTCGCCCCGCCCCTGACAGCGGATCAACGGCCCGATGGAATGACTCGCTCAGCCACCGGAGATGCGCTTGGCATTGGCAAGCAATTCGTCGATCTGGCGTTCGGCCTCGGCCCAGTCCTCCACCTCGTGCCCGGGCGCGAACTGACGCTTCTCGGCACGGTAGTAGGCGGCCTCATGGATCATGTGCTGACGCTCCTCCGCCGAGACGTTGGCGAGGGTTTTCAGGCTGATCGCCTTTCCTTCGAGCCGGCCCGGCGCGGCTTCGGCTGAGGGCTTGTTCGAGCGACGCGCCGGTGCCGCCGAGCCTGCTTTCTTTGCGGGCGCGCCCTTCGCGTCGGTGGTCGATGGTCGGGACGTCGCCGCAACGGGACTCTGAGCCTTGGATTCGGGGGCTCCCGGTGTCGTGACCGGCTTCTTGCTGACGGTTTTCTTCGTCACTGTCTTATTGCTCCCTGCAGCCGCCTTGGGCGCCGTCTTCTTGGTTACGATCTTCTTGTCTTCAGCCATGTCACTCGCTCGCCTCTTGGATTCTGGTTTGGTCTCTAAGGGGCCACTTCCAAAGGCCCCATCGGTCGTGCGACCTATTGATTCAGAACCGGGGTTCCCTCTATATCGGACACCGGTAAGAATACACGGGATTCCCGCGCCTGCGTTAACAACAGATGAATCGTTCGCGCGATTTTCGCCTTGGCCTTGCGGGCGGCTTTCAGGACCTCGGACAGGACCGGTCCAGACTGCCAGCGGTGGCCGGCATCATGTCAGCCAGCGCACCAGGTAGAAGAGGCGCTGGCCCTCGGATGAGCTCGAAGGGCCATAGACCAGCGCGGGATGCAGGCCCTTTCCTGGATCCGCGCCGGCACGCGCCGCAGTTTCCTCGGCGACGATGGTGACGCAGCCCTCCGGATAGCGTGCACGGTCGGTCCGCTTGGTCTTGATGATCGCGAAGCGATGATCGAGCGATCTGGAGTCGGGGTCGATAAGGATCTTGGGCATCGCATCGTCGGCCGGAAGAGGGGGGAGCGGGACCGGGCTTTCAGCCGCCAGCCTCGTTAGGCGCGATGCGCTGGCGCCGTGTCGCACCTTTATCCCTGAAGTGGAGTGTCCGGTCGACCCGCGCAAGCCCGCATCGGCCTCCGGTGCCGTGGCGGGCTTTTTGGCTGGGGCGGCGGTTCTGTTATCCTCACCGTCTTCGTGCTATCCCGGAGTGTCGTACCGTGATCGCCCAGCATGCACTCGTCCTGAACCTGCACCAGCCCGCCGGCAATCTGGAGGAGCTCCTGGATCATCAGAGCTGGGAGGCCAAGGAGATCCTGTTCGCCTTGGACCGGATCCCGCGAAGTCTGTGGGGCCATGAGGGATTGGCCCGTGTGCATCTCTCCTTGTCCGGAACCCTGCTCGAGACCCTGTCGAATCCCGAGTTCCAACAACGGGTCTACGGCACCGTGGATTGTGGATCACTGCTCTGGCATCTTCAGAACGAGACCCTGTTCGAGGTCTTGGGCACGGGTTACTACCACCCGGTCCTGCCCTTGATCCCGGCAGCCGACCGGGAGGAGCATCTGCGCCGTTGGCTGGGCATCGCCCACCATCTGCTGTGGCGCCCGCGCTTTCAGGGTTTCTGGCCCCCCGAGATGGGCTTCTCAATGGAGCTGATCCCGTTGCTGCGCGCCTTCGGATACCGGTATGTGCTGGTCGACAGTGAGCATGTCGAGCCGGTCTCGGCGATGAGCTGGCAGGAGCTTCGCTATCGGCCACACATCGCGCGGCACGGCGGAGAGGCGATTACCGTCATCGTTCGGGATCGTGACCTGTCCGATGCACAAGAATCCGGGATGGAGCTCGACTGGTTCCTGGCCGAGGTGGCCGAACGGACCAAGTGGTGCGATTTCACCCCGCTGGTGACCACCTGCACCGACGGCGAGAACGGCGGATGGTTCCGCAATGTGACCGAAGGGGCCAATTTCTGGAGCGCCTTTTATATTCCGCTGCTCGAGCGCATCGCCGCCGGCGAGGCCGCGCTTTCGCCGACCTTCATCAGCCGGTACCTCGATGCCCATGGTGCCCATGGCGAGGTCAGCGTCCGGACCGGCGCATGGAACACGGGCTGGCACCATGGCCGCGATTTCACCCAGTGGACCGGGTCGGAGCGACAACAGCAGACGATCGAGGCCTTCACACGCCTGAGTCGCGCGGTCCACGAGGCCCGATGGTTCGCGGGCGAGCGGGGGGTCTCGGAGGGTCCCGAGGCCGAGGCGATCGAAGAGGCCATGTGGCGCCTGTTGCGAGCGGAGACCAGTTGCCACCTGTACTGGGGCGAGGCCTGGGTCCCCCGCGCCGAGTCGGACCTCGAGGCCAGTCGTGCCGCGCTCGAGCGCATCGGCGTCCAGATTGCGGAGACGGATCAAACGGAGCCCGAGCCTCAGGTGCCCGACTCAGAGGTCCGCGCGGAGGCCGCACCGGACGGCCGGTCCGGTCGCGCGCCTGAGTCCGAGGCGGCGGCGCCGTCCCGGTTGAGCGACACGACCCTGTAGCTGAGATGGGGCGAAGGGCACCGCGCCCAAACTGAGGGGCGACGCCCGTCCGCGCCGCATCCATGCAGACCCCTGAACCGACCAGCGGCCTCGGACGGTGGTCAGACCTCCGCCACCCTTCGGCGCCGCGGTATCCCGATCGTATCCTGCCCCTGGGCGTCCCGGGGCCCAACAAGGAGCTCAGCGTGAATCTGCTTCCCGAATATGTCGACGACCTTCCGAACATCTGTGGCCGCGAGTCGGACGTCGAGGCAACCGTCACCGGCGCGCGCAGGCGCCCACTGTTCGCCGATCGCGGCGGCATCGACTTCGGCGCCATCCGCTCGGCGACCGCGATCGCATTGCACCAGCACCAGCCCCTGATCCCGGCGGGCGGGGGCGATCTCCGCAGCGCGGCCTTGATCAGCAACCTCCAGTACATGATGGAGAACCAGCACATCGGGGACAACCATAACGCGCCCGTCTTCGTCTGGTGCTACAAACGGATGGGCGAGTTCATCCCACAGCTGATCGGCGAGGGACGGTCACCGCGCTGCATGCTGGAATATTCCGGGACCTTGCTGCATGGCCTGCGCAAAATGGGCGAGGACCATGTCATCGATGCGCTCAAGGGCGTGACCTGTAACCCGGACTACAACTGGGCGATCGAGTGGCTCGGAATGCCCTGGGGCCATGCGGTGGCGCCCTCGACCCCCGCGCAGGACTTCCGCCTGCATGTGAAGGCCTTCCAGCATCACTTTGCCGCGATCTTCGGTTGGGCGGCATTGGAGCGGATCCGCGGCTTCTCGCCGTCGGAAATGGCCTTGCCGAACCACCCGGACGTTGCCTATGCCTTCGTCAAGACGCTCGTGGATTGCGGCTACCAATGGGTCCTGGTGCAGGAGCACACAGTCCAGCAGACGGACAATGCGCGCCACCCCGAGCGGCCCCACATCCCCCATCGATTGGTGTGCACCAACTCGCACGGCGAGACCGCAACCATCATCGCCGTCGTCAAGACTCAGGGGTCCGACACCAAGCTGGTGGCGCAGATGCAGCCCTGGTACGAAGCCCAAGGGCTGCAGCGGGTCGAGCTGGCCGGCAAGTCCATCCCGCCACTGGTGACCCAGATCGCCGACGGGGAGAACGGCGGTGTCATGATGAACGAGTTCCCGGGCAAGTTCATGGAGGTGGTCGGTGCGGCGAGCCATTCGGCTACGCCCCTGATGAACGTGAGCGAATACCTGGAGCACCTCTTCGCCTCTGGGATCCGCGAATCCGACCTGCCTGAGATCCAACCCCTCTTCCAAGACCGTATCTGGGCCCGCGTCCAGCCGGGGGACGGCCCCGACAAGCTCGAAACGGCCATCGCCGAGCTCAAGCGGGAAGACGGGCGCTTCCACATGGAGGGCGGCAGTTGGACCTCCGATCTCTCCTGGGTCAAGGGCTACGAGGATGTGCTCGGCCCGATGGAGGAGGCGAGCGCAAGGTTTAACCAGAAGGTGCTGATCCCCGGCGTCAGCACCAACGAAACGCGTTACCGCAACGCGCTCTTTCACCTGATGGCCTCACAGACCAGTTGTTACCGTTACTGGGGGCAGGGGCTCTGGACCGACTACGGCCGCGAGATCTGCCGGCGCGTCAATGCGATACTGGATCAGGACTTCGGCTGAGCCTCCAGCGGCGGGCGGGGCGGGAGCCCACCGGGCTCAAGGATCCGGGCCAGGGTGCTGAAGGACGCGCCCGAGCCGTCGGTCGCAAGGCGCCATGACGGCAGTTGTGTTTGTTCTCACACTGATGATCCAAGCCATGACTGCACCACCGAACGCGGCAGATTCGATCGGCGTCTACGACCAACCCGGCGAAGAGCGCTATATGGAGCTGCTGTTCCAGGCCGCCCGCCAAGGACAGGTCTGGACCTTGAAAGGGGAGGACGGCTTCATCGCCTTTTCCGATGATGAAGGCCGCGACTGCTTCCCATTCTGGCCCGACGCGGCATGCGCCGAGGCGTGCGCGACCCGCGAATGGGCCGACTGCCGACCCGAGCCGATCGGGCTCGAGGTCTTCATGACACGCTGGTTGCCGGGAATGGCCAAGGACGGCCGCCTGGTCGCCGTCTTTCCCGCTCCGGACGGAACCGGCGTCGTCATCGAGCCGGAGACCTTATTGTGTGATCTACGCGAAGAAATGGATCAAACCGACTGAACGAAAGGCGGCCATGCTGCAGGCTGGTCCGGACGTTCAGCCCCCGACGCGTGCACCAAACGCGACAGGGCAGGGGCCCGAGGCTCAAGCGGGACCGCCGCCCGCCGCGAGGTCCAGGACATGCGCCATCGCCCTTTCGATGACCTCCTCAGGGGTATGGAAGTGAGGTGAGAAGCGGATCCCCCCGCCTCTGTCGGCACAGAGGACCCGGCGGCGCATGAGTCCGCCGTGGATAACCGCCGAGGCCATCCCCGGCACGCGGAAGGTCACGATACCGGCACGCTGATCCGGGTTGCGCGGACTGAGGAGCTCGAGGCCGTGCGCGTCGATTCGTTCGATCAGAAGACGGGTGCGCTCCTCGATCTCACGCCAGACGCGCTCGATGCCGACCTCCTCGATCAGCGAAAGACTGGCCTCCAGCGCGTGGACCCCGAGCAGGTTCGGGCTGCCACACTCGAACCGGCGGGCGTCCTCGGCAGGTTCCCAGATCCGGCGATCGTAGTCCCCTGAATGCGCCAGCATGTGCCAACCGAACTGCCGTAGCCTCAGGGTGGGACGCAGCGACGGCCGAACATAGAGCAGCGCAATGCCTTCCGGGCCTAGCATCCACTTGTGTCCGTCGGCCACCACGAAGTCGGCGCCCGTGCCTGACAGATCGAAGGGCAGGGCGCCGAGGCCCTGGATCGCATCGACACAGAGAAGGATGCCCCTGGCGCGGCAGAAGCTGCCGATTCGTGGGAGGTCGAGCCTGAGACCCCGCGCATACTGGACCCAGCTGACCGCGATCATCCGAGTGTGCGGCGTGCAGAGGGCAAGAAGGTCGGATTCCGGATGCGGGGACTGCTCCAGGTCGAGCGCATGCCAGGACACCCCCTGATCGGCGAGGGACTGCCACACGACCCGGTTCGACGGAAACTCCTGTGCGATCCCGATGATCTCGTCACCGGGTTGCCAGGCCAGCCCGTAGGCAATGATCGAGAGGGCCTCCGAGGTATTCTTGGCCAGCGCGATATCGGTCGCCGACTCGGCTCCGATCAGGCGCGCGAGCCGCTCGCGCAGCCGGGTCTCGGTCGCGAGCCACTGAGGGTAGTGCAGCGAGCCGAGCCGGGCGTTCTCTTCGGCGAAGCGGGCGACCGCGGCGGCCGCTCGGTTGGGCCAGGGCCCGACGGCGGCGTGATTCAGGTGACAGAGCGAGGGGTCGAGCGGGAATTCGTTCCGGCCGAGACTCAACCGTCGTTCCCCGTCGCTTCGGGCGTGGCCGACTGTTGCACCTGGACACGCGGCGCGGGCGCCTCGGCCGCCGGGGCAGCGGGCACAGAGGCGGTGTCCGTCACGGCCGCGGGCTGAGGTCCAGGTGTCTTCACGGCCTCGGCCGGTGGCGGTGACTCCGGGCTGGTCTGGATCGGAGCCGGAGGCGCCACGCTCGCGGCGGTGCTGGCCGCCGCCGGCGTGGATCCGATCGGCGCTTGGGGATCGGATGCCGGCCCGCCCCCGCTGGTGGTCAACGGTGGAGCCGATTCGGCCGCCGGCCCCGGGCCGGTCCTCCCGGACGCGGTCGATGGGACCTCTGTCGCTTCGCTCGCCGGGGCTTGCAGCTCGCTCGTCGACGGGCTCGCAACGGCTGGCGTGACCGCATCGGCGACGGCAGGGGCCGGCGCCTGCCCGGCGTCGGGCAGCACCGATGATCGGGTCGAAGCCGGCTCGGTCGGCTGCGCGGCGACCTGGGGCGGCGCCGTGGTCACCCCGGAGGCTCCACCAGCCGTCGCTGCGGCAGCGGCCGCCGCCTTCTGCTGGGCGACCCGCCGTTGCTCTGCCGCGCGGGCCGCGGCAATGCGCTGTTTCTCAACATAGTTCCCATAGCTGGGGCCCTTCCCGACGATGCTAACCTGGGTGCCGTACGAGACGTGACTGAAGAGGACCGGCGCCAGCTTGCTCGGAAGCCGGATGCAGCCATGTGACGCCGGCCGACCGGGGCGGGGGATCGGGCCGGCGTGCAGACCGATGCCGTCATTGGTCAGACGCATGAAATAGGGCATGCGGGCGCCCTCGAAACGTGCACCGGCCGGGATCGGATCGCGCCCGGCCTTGGCGTTCGATTTCACCACCTTATTGCCCTTGACGACCTTGCCGTAGAGATTGGAGCGTTTGTTTTCGACCTTTTCCATGACAGCAAACTGCCCGATGGGTGTCGCATAGTTCGGCAGCCCGGTGGCCACGGTGCTCCAGCCGATCTCTTCATCACCGACATAGAAACGAGCGCGCTGCTCATTGGTATCGATGACGATGCGCGACACCGGGCGCCCATCTCCCCTCCACTCATAGAGCGGGGACGGCTTGGGCTTCTCGACGACCTCGGAGACGGGCTGAGGTGGAGCGGTCTCCTCGGCGACGACCGATTCTTTCGGTTTGGCTTCGGGCTTGCTGACGAAGCGTGCCAGCTCAGTGCAGCCGGCCAAGCCGATCAGGAATGTCCCTGCGCCCAGGACTCGAACAGAATGAATAAAAAAGGGGGACAAACGATATGGTCTCATCACGCTCATCTCGTTTTGTTCTTTCCAGAGTCGCCGCCCCGCATGGGACATTGAAATGGATCAATTCCGACTAGGATAACGCGACAAAGGTTCGAGGGCACGCCAATCAATCCGTTCTTGACTTCCTGATCTTCGCACCGACTTTGCCCGCAGGTGGGAACCATTCCGGTCGTACGGCGGTGGTCCGCTGTCGGCATCCTCGCAACCCTGCCTGCCTTTGAGGAGCCTCCGATGCGGTCGGAACGCGACCCAATCAAGCCTGACCTCGGCGTTCAGGCGCCGGCAGCACTGCCGCGCCGCCGAGCGACTTTCCTGTTCGTGGTCGTCGCCACGATCGCGCTTGCGATCGCCCTGGTGGTCGCCGCGCTCGGTCAGGGTGAATTCGACCCACTGGACGCGCTACTGACCCTTTTGTTTGCGCTCACGCTGCCGTGGACCGTGGTCGGGTTCTGGAATGCCTTGGTCGGCTTCGTCTTGATGCGCCGACATCCGGACCCCGTTGCGGTCGTCTTTCCGCTTGACCGCGATCAGCCGCGCGCGCTCACCTCGCGGACCGCGATCCTGAGCTGTATCCGCAACGAGGATGCCGAACGGGTGGTCCGCTATCTGGATCAAATGATGCGGGGGCTGCAGCAATCCGGCAGCGCACATCTGTTCGAGGTCTTCGTGCTGAGCGACTCGACCTGGCCCGAGCGCATCCAGGAAGAAGAGGCCGGAGTCAGGCGCTTGCGTGAGCGTTGGGGACACCGGACGAAGATCCGCTATCGACGCCGCTCGAACAATGCGGGATACAAGGCGGGTAACATCCAGGATTTCATGGCCCGATGGGGTCATCGGTTCGACCTGGCCATGGTGCTGGACGCCGACAGCCTCATGGCCCCGGAAACCATCCTGAGAATGGTCGGGATCATGCAGAGCCATCCGCGTCTGGGGATCCTGCAGAGCTTGATCCTGGGCCTGCCCGCCACCAGCGGCTTTGCCCGGATCTTTCAGTACGGAATGCGCCTGGGCATGCGCTCGTATTCGCTGGGGAGCGCCTGGTGGCAGGGGGATTGCGGACCCTACTGGGGACACAATGCCATCGTGCGCGTCAGGCCCTTCCGCGCACACTGCCGCCTCGACCCGCTGCCCGGTCGACCGCCCCTCGGGGGCGCGATTCTGAGCCACGATCAGGTCGAGGCCGTGCTGATGCGGCGTGCCGGCTACGAGGTGAGGGTCCTGCCAGATGAAGGGGGGAGCTGGGAGGAGCATCCGCCAACCCTGGTCGAGTTCATCCGTCGCGATCTGCGCTGGTGCCAGGGAAACCTGCAATACCTCCGTCTGCTCGGCATGCCCGGACTTCATCCGGTCGGGCGCGTCCAACTTCTCCTCGCGATCCTCATGTTCCTCGGCTCGCCTGCCTGGGTGCTCTTCATGACGCTCGCGGCCCTTCAGATCGGACGTGCACCGGACGGTGGAGCGCTGTTCGATCCGGTCTTCGGCTGGTCGCTCTTCGGGTTGATCATGACGATGGTGCTCGCCCCGAAGCTCGCCACGCTCGCGCACCTGCTGCTCTCGGAACGCGGCCGCGCCGGGTTCGGTGGCGGTGTGCGCCTGCTGCTTGGATCACTCGGGGAGATCCTATTTTCCACCTTGCTCGCCCCCATCATGGCGCTGGCCCACAGCCTCTTCATCGGTGGCCTCTTGCTGGGCAAGGCGATCGTCTGGTCTCCGCAGCGGCGCGACAGCCACCGTGTCACGGCCCTGCAGGCCGCGCGGCGTCTCTGGCCGCAAACCCTCCTCGGCGTCGCGGCCCTTGCCTGGCTGGCCTCGACGAGCGCGGGCGGGGCGGCCTTCCTGTCGCCCTTCATCCTCGGGCTGCTGCTCGCGGTCCCGATCGCGGTGCTGACCGCCTGGCCGGCACTCGGTGAGTGGCTGGCGAGGATCGGGGCCTGGAGGATCCCCGAGGAGGTCGATCCGCCGCCCGAGATCGGCACGCTCGGACTTCCCGTGCTGGCCCCGGCGCTGAATCCGATGCGCGTCAGGGAGACCGTGGCGGTCGATGCGGTCGGCGGCGACTGACACCGATGCTCGACACCCTTCGAGCTGCCCGAGGCGTGGCGCGATCGCTCTGGATCTATTATCTGCATCGGCGCGGCCCCCGGATGGATGCCTTCTATCGCGGTCTGCTGAGCCCCGGCGACCTGGCCTTCGACATCGGCAGTCATGTCGGCGACCGCATCGCCAGTTTCAGACGCCTCGGCGCGCGGGTGCTGGCAGTCGAGCCTCAACCGGCGCTCGTTCGCACCCTGCGGCTCCTCTATGGCCGCGATCCGCTGGTCCAGATCGAGGCCACGGCGGTCGGGCGCGACATTGGGGTCGGGGAGCTGCGACTGAACCTCGTCAATCCCACCATCAGCACCCTGTCGACCGGCTTCATCCGGGCCGCCCGGGACGCCGACGGTTGGCGAGAGCAGCGCTGGGAGAAGAGCTGCCCGATCGTGCGTACGACGCTCGATGACCTGATCGAGCGCAACGGGGTTCCGCGTTTCATCAAGATCGACGTGGAAGGCTACGAGGCCGAGGTCCTCGGCGGGTTGACCCGATCCGTCGATGCCTTGTCCTTCGAGTTCACGACCATCCAGAAGGCGGTCGCGCGGCGAGCCTTGGGCGAGTGCCTGCGTCTCGATCTCGTGAGGTTCAACGCCGTGTTGGGGGAAGCCTATGCCTTGGTTCATGACACCTGGCTGGACGCCGAATCGATCGGCCGGTGGTTGGACGAGCTGCCGTCGGCCGCGAACTCCGGTGACATCTATGCGGTGCACGCCGATCACCCCCTGCCCGGACGCTGACCGTCCGATGACCCTGGCGACTGAGTCTGGGGTTGGACCGCGCGAGTCCGCGTGGCCGCAAGGCACGCGCAACCAGCTCGCCGATCGCGCCAAGCGGGAACGATCCGCATGAGCGACCTGAAAGGCCGCGCCTACTGGGTGACCGGCCCGATGCAGGGGGAGCTCAGGGATGAGGTGATCGCTCCGCCCGGACCAGATCAGGCCTTGATCCGCACCCTCTACAGCGGGATCAGCCGCGGGACCGAGGCATTGGTGCTCCGTGGCGAGGTCCCGCCGAGCGAGGCTTTGAGCATGCAGGCCCCCTTTCAGACCGGCATCTTTCCCTGGCCGGTCAAATATGGCTACTGCAACGTGGGTCGCGTCGAGGCCGGCCCGACCCGGCTGCTGGGACGCACGGTCTTCTGTCTCTATCCGCACCAGACGCTCTACTGCGCGCCCGTCGACGCCCTTCATCCGGTCCCGGACCAGGTGCCCCCGGGCCGCGCGGTGCTGGCGGCGAATCTCGAGACAGCGATCAACGGACTCTGGGATACGCCGCCGCGGATCGGCGATCGCATCGCGGTCATCGGCGCCGGCTCGGTCGGCTGCCTGTGCGCCTGGCTGGCCTCGCGGATCCCCGGCTGCGAGGTCGAGCTGATCGACATCAGACCGGGCCGCGCCAGGATCGCCGAGGCGCTCGGGATTCGGTTCGCCACAGCGTCGGCTGCGACGGAGAACGCGGATCTGGTCATCCATGCCAGCGGATCCCCGGCCGGCCTGGAGAAGGCGCTCGAGCTGGCGGGTTTCGAGGCAACGATCCTCGAGCTGAGCTGGTTCGGCACGGTGAGCGTAGCGCTGCCGCTTGGCGGGGCCTTCCACCGGCGCCGGCTGACCTTGCGATCATCGCAGGTCGGCGCCGTGGCTGCCGCGCAACGCGCGCGCTGGAACCATCGCCGACGTCTCGTGCTCGCCCTGTCCCTGCTCGCGGATCCCGTCCTGGATTGCCTGATCAGCGGAGAGGATGACTTTGCCGATCTTCCGCTCGCCCAGGCACGACTGGCATCGAACCCGGGCGATGCCCTGATGCATCGCATTCGATATCCTTAAGGCCCATGGGCGGAACTGCGCCGGCTTCGGAGGGGCAAAGACCGAGCCGATCCAGCTTCCAAAAACCGGAGGGTCAGGAACGCCATGTACAGCCTCTGTGTCCGTGACCACATCATGATCGCCCACAGCCTCCGCGGCGAGGTCTTCGGCCCCGCCCAACGGCTGCACGGAGCCACCTATGTGGTGGATGTCGAGTTCCGACGCCTCGAGCTCGACCGCAACGGGCTGGTCGTGGACATCGGGCTTGCGAGCCAGACGCTCCGCGCGATCTTGGC
>NZ_JAJDNA010000052.1 GCF_022340925.1 Thiocapsa sp. | reverse complement strand
GTCGACGCGCGTTCATGGACGTGCTGGGCCTCGCGGCGCAGTCGATCGGCGATCTCGTCCGCCTGATGCACGGCACCCTCGAAGGCGCCCTCGAGGGGTGCATCGGCGCCATAGGCCCTGGCTGCGGCGGTCACGTCCGCGCCCTCGAGCCAGGCCTGCTTGACGATCTGCCAGCCCTGCTCACGCCGCCCGCGGGCCTCGGTCAGCTCCTCCTCCGACGGTACCGCGCCCGTCAGCTCAAGGGCCCGCAGGGTTTCCTCGCAACGGCTCAGCTCTGACCGCTCATCGGAGCGCCTCTGCTGCAGCGCCTCGCGCTCCGCCTCCAGCGCGCGCCACTCCTCCGCGAACACCCGCAGGCTCTCCTCCTCGGGCAAGGGTGCGTTCAGCAGATCGCGGAGGGGTCCGCACCAAAGACCAAGTGCAGCAAGCTCCCGCTCACAGACCTTGAGGTGTGTTTCCAGGGCGGACCGGGTCTCGATGATCATCCGGTCAAGATCACCATCCCGACGCGCGTCGTCGAGCACCTGCTCGAGCCGATCGGACGGGACCGGCGCCGGCATCCTCGTCAGCCTGTCGCGCGCGTGCGCGAGTCGTTCCCGCGTCTCCGCGAGCTCGGCTTGGGCCCTGCCGGCCGCCACGACAAGGGCCTTCTTCTGGGTGCCGAGGTCTGCGGACCGACGCCGCCGCGTGAGAATCGACCTCAATACGTCGATGTCCGCGCCGGACCCGGCCTGGGCCAGGTCGGGCCGAACCCGGCGCAACAAGGCTGCGGCCTCGGCCTGGCACCGCGCGAGCTCGGCGGTCAGCTCCATACGATCCAGCGCGGCCTTGCGATGGCTGCCCAGCTGCTCCCTGAGGTCGTCGACCGCGTCCATCTCGCCGAGCAGACCCTCCGAGAGCTGCTCGCGCAGATCGCGGATGGTCGCCCCCAAGCCTTCCAGGCGGCTCCTTGCATTGGCCCTGGCCTCACCGGCCCGGGACCGCTTGGCGACAGCCTCTTCACGTCGGGTCGCGAAATCGCTCGCAAGCACAGGCACATGACCGATCTGCGCCAGCTCCCCCGCCAATCGCGTCCGGCGGACCAACTCCGGGAGCGTGCGGCGTATGCGCTCGAGTCGACTGCGCTCGCGCGTGACCTGCTCGATCTCCTCGTCCATCCGGGCCAGGTCACGCGTCGTCTCGTCCACAGATGCCCTGGCGTGCTCCCAGTGACGCACCGACAGGCTCGCCTCGCGCAGGCGCCGCTCGGTCTCGGCAAGCTCGGCGATCAGGGCGTTGACCGTCGGCTTGGAGGCGCGCGGCGCGAAGAGTCCTTGTGCCTCCTGATCGAGTCCATCCAGGACTCGATGGATGGCGGTGGCGCCGAGCGCGGTCCCGAACAGGGCCTCGGCCTCCCTGCCCCGCTCTTCGAGCAAGGTCTGCCCGCCGCTGACCAAGGTCTCGTGGTCGATCCCGAAGAGGCGGCCGAACAGACGCTCGTCCAGGTCACCGATGAAGGGGGCCAGCGCATCCTCACCGATCGGCCGCTCCTCGGCGTCCAGCAGGGTGCTCTTACGGCCCTTGCGCCGGATGAAGCGCAGCTCGTCGCCATTGCGTTTGCGCAGGCGTCCGCCGAGACGAAGCTCGTGCTTGGCGTGCCGGAAGTCGTCGCGCGTGCGCTCCGGGATCCCGAAGAGCAGGTCGCGCAGGGCCCGCAGTGCTGAGCTCTTGCCCGCCTCGTTGGGTCCGAAGACGAGATGCAGCCCCTCCTGACCGGCGCTCAGGTCAAGCCGGCGCCCGGCGAAGGGACCGAAGGCAAAGAGGTCGAGCTCGAGGATCTTCATCCCGAACGATCCGGCGTGTCGTTCCGGCCGAGCAGCCGCTCGATCAGAACGGCCTTGACGTCCTCGAGACACCCATGCAGGTATTCCGGCCGGCTGGGATCGAAGGGGTCGTCGCCGGTGCGCAACGCGGACGGCAGCTTGAGTGCGAGCGGCTCCATCTCCGCGCTCAGGCCGGACAGGCGCTCCTCGTTGAGCTCGAGATCGCGGATCGAGCGCAACAGGCCACCGAATGCGTCGTCCCGCGACAACTGCGATTCAGCGCCCTCGGGCTGGGTGTCGACGACCAGCTTCTCAATCCAGACGCTGTCCGCACCGATGGTCGGGACCAGTGCGCGAGACTCGTTGAGCAGGTGCTCGTGATCGGCGTGCAGGCGCGAATGGATCCGACAGCGGCCGGACAGACGCAGACGCGCGGCGAGCAAGCGGCCCTCCGCCGCGTCGGCGGCATGGATGAGTGCCCGCTCGACCAGCGGATAGATCTGATCGGGTGTCCGAACATCATCCACATCCAGGGTGCAAATCGTCCAGCGAACCACATCCAGCGCGCGTTGCTCGACCTCGACGACCTCGCCGCCCTCGACGCGAACCAGCACACAACCCTTTGCTCCGGTCTCGCGAATGTGACGCCCTTGGGTATTGCCGGGAAAGACGACGTACGGATCCCGCGCCACCAACTCATGCTGGTGGACATGCCCGAGCGCCCAATATTGGTATCCTTTTGCCCTCAGGCCATCCAGATTGCACGGCGCGTAGGGCTCGTGACCGGGCCGGCCGTCGAGAGACGTATGGAGCAATCCGATATTGAACAGCCCCGGAACGGCCTGCGGGTAGCCCCGGCTCAGATCCTCTGTGACCGATCGGGTTGGAAACCCCCGACCGTGGATCGCCACCCCCAGGTCCTCGATCACCCGCGTCTCGGGCGCACCGGTCCCAAAGCTGTGCAGGTTCGGCGGCGCGCGCAGCGCTTTGGTGATCTGGCTGGCCGCGTCGTGATTTCCCGCGATCAGGAAGACCGGGATCCCTGCTTCATGCAGACGGCCCATCTCACCGGAGAAGAACAGTCCGGTGTTGTAGTCCCGCCAGTCGCCGTCATAGAGGTCACCGGCCAGCAGGACGAAGTCGACCGCTTCATCGATCGCCAGGGCCACGAGATTCTCCAGTGCCCGGCGCGTCGCAGCGCGGATCTCAGGGACGGGTGCGCCCTCGTAGCGCTCCAGGCCACGCATCGGGCTATCCAGATGCACGTCGGCGGCATGCAGGAATCGCAATCTCATCTCCTCTTCAGTGCGCCCTGTCGTCTCGATTTCTTGGGTCGGCGCCCTATCTGATTCGTATCACCGGATGTCGCCCGGGTCGCCGTGCGCATGAAGTTACCCCGAAAGTCATTTTAGGAAATCATTCTAACACACTGAATCATAGGATTAGGTTTCACTCAAATCCATCATCCTTGCCAGAGCCCCTGACCCATCCCTGCACCCTTGGGGGCGCTCGGCCCCATGATCGGGGTGTTCGGTGAAAAAACCTCGAGAGGTGTACAATTATTCAAGCAAAGCACCATGAATCCAAAGGAGTTCGGCGCACAGTACCGGATGCCGAAACGGGCGAGGAACGTGCCTGGAACCTGATTCTCGGTGCCGCGCGGCTGGCGCGCAATGATGTGCTGCCGCTCGACCGCGCGCTTCACCTCCGGGCCGGACCCGACCAAATGGTCTCATCGTTCCGCTCAGGCCCGAGAGCGGATGCGGAGCTGGTTTGGCAGCCGGGTTCCGGTTGGGTCGCGGGCGCTGCACTCCACGCCGAGCAGGTCGGCGCCCTTTTCGATCTCTATCTCCACTTGTGCCGGCCGCATCATGGACCCGTGGAGGTGATCGCCCACCTCGGCCAGAGCATCGACGGCTGGATCGCCACGTTGAGCGGTGATGCCCACTTCGTCACGGGCGAGGCCAACATTCGCCACCTGCATCGGATGCGTGCGCTGAGCGATGCCGTTCTGGTCGGTGCCGAGACCGTCGCGGCGGATGACCCCCGGCTCACCACCCGCCTGGTCGCCGGCTCGAATCCGCTGCGCATCCTGTTAGACCCGCGGCGGCGCCTGGCGGTCCATCATCTGGTGTTCCAGGACGGCGAGGCCGAAACCCTGCTGTGTTGCGATCGGGCACGGCTGCGCCCGGATGAGCAACGCTTCGGGCAGGCGGAGCTGCTCGGGGTCCCTGCTGCCGATGCCGGTCTGGACCTGAAGGCGCTCCTACTCACCCTGGCGGACCGCGGGATCCGGAGGATCTTCATCGAGGGTGGCGGCACCACCGTATCGCGGTTCCTGGCGGCCGGCCTGCTCTCGCGACTTCAGGTTGCGGTCGCGCCTCTGGTGATCGGAACGGGACGACCCGGACTGCGACTGCCGGCCCCGGAACGTCTGGCGGAGGCCTTGCGTCCGCCCGTCCGCCTCTTCCGCATGGGTGAGGACGTACTCTACGACTTCGATCTGACCACCGCCCAGACGGGTCAACCCGCGGGGGCAGGCAGCGGGGACATGCTGGTACGCATTCGGTAAGGCCCGCAGCGTTCGAGCGAGGTACGAATGCCTTGACCATAGGGGTGCGGCGGGATCGCAAGGACATCGCGGTGTCCGACCCGGATGCGGGAGCAGCCGCTGTCAACCGCGACGAGGCGCTGCGCCTCCCAGTCGAGGATCGCCGTCGCCCGCGACGGGGTCTGCCGGCGCGCCGCTTCGCACCAGCCGCGGATCAGGGCGGCCTGCAGGTGGCGTTCGGATGGAGGAATCATCCAGTCACTCGAGCGCACCTCCACGCGATAGCCATGCGAGCGCGCGAGGCGCTCCAGTCGTATGCTGGCGGCAGGGCCCAACGCGGGGCCGAAACCCTTGTCGCGACGCTGATGTGCATTCACTGCTTCAATCATGTCGCGATCCAGGCTCAGCTCCGGCTCGAGCGCGACACGGCCGTCATAGGTCAGGGCCATCAGCAGGGGCACATGGACCTCCGCACAACGCTCGACCAGGCGCGCAAGCCAGTCCTCCGAGACCAGGTCAAGCAGTGCCGATGCAGTGACCAGACCCGACCTCCCGATCGGCAGCTCAGAAAGGGACCCCGCGAGGTCGAGTCGCCGTGTCTCCAGCGAGCACTGCCAAGGTGGCCGGGCGCAGACCACCGACTGCGCTCGAACCAACCAGCGATAACCGCCCTCCTCCGCCCAGGCCTTGGTCTCCGGGACCACCCGGGCCAGGAGCTCGGGATCCGTGTCGACACACAACCAGTGCTGGTGCCCCTCGAGCAGCGGGGCCAGGAAACGAAGGTTCGACCCGGTGCCGCAACCGAGGTCCAGGACAGGCAGCGGCTCCGCCGACTGGGTGCAGGGCCGCAGCGGGAGCACCAGATCGGCGTCACGCGCGCGGTTGTCCGCCTCGGCACGCAGTGCCAACCAGCCGACCTCGAAGTCACTCATGCCGCATCTCGTCGAGGACACGCAGGAAGTCCGTCCCAGCGGTCTCCCAGGAGCGCAGACGGCGTCGCGCGGATCGCGCCCCGGCGGAAAGACGTCGGCGCAATCCGGCGTCGTCCATGACGGACGCCAGGGCGAGACGGAGCGCCGCCGGATCACCGGGCTCAACGAGGATTCCAGCCTCCCGAGGCACCAACCGCGGGATGGGACCGGTGCGGGTGCTGACGATGGGCAGGCCCCGCGCCAGCGCCTCCGTCAGCACCATACCATAGCCCTCGAAGCGGGTGGGCAGCACGAAGAGGTCGGCCCGATGATAGAGCTGGGCGAGACGGGGCTCATCGACGGCCCCCGTGAAGGTCACGCGCGCAGCAAGCCCGAGACGATGGGACAGATCCAGCAGCGCCGCCGCGTTGCCCGGGCTGCGCTCCAGACTGCCCGCGCAGCTCAGATGCCAGGGCCGATCGCGGAGCGGAGCCAGTGCGCGCAGAAGGATCTCGTGCCCCTTGCGGGGCGTGAGCGAGGCGACACACAAGAGATTCAGCGCCGAGTGACCCGATCCGGCCGACAGGAGGGCTGTGTCCGTCCCCGGCTCGACGACGCGCAAGCGGTTGTGCGCCACCCGGTAGTCTCGCGCGAGCAGCGCGGCCGTCTCCGGGCTGGTTACGATCACGCGCCGTGCCCAGCACAGGGCATCGGCCTCGCTAGCACGCAGCGCCGCGGCGCGCTGCGGCGGCAGGCCCGTTTCCAGCGCGAGGGGATGGTGCACAAGGGCGATCAAGGAGAGGCGCCGCCCGTGGACAGCGGCGATCTCCCTCATCAGGGCGAACGCCAGTCCGTCGACGACCACCAGGGACTCATCGGGGATGCCGGCGAGGCAGCGGTCGGCATCCTGAAGCCCCGCTGCCGTCGGATGAGGGAAGCTATCGTCGAGGCGCCGGACCCGGACCGCTCGTCCCGCTCGATCCAGGTGCTCGATGATCCGTCGGTCGTAGCGGTAGCCGCCGGTGGGCGTATCCAGGTCGCCCGGATGCAGGAACCAAGTCGGCCCCGCCCGACTCAAGTCCGGGCCCGGTGCGG
>NZ_JAJDNA010000046.1 GCF_022340925.1 Thiocapsa sp. | reverse complement strand
CCCCGGGGGTGACAGCCAGAGCTTCGCGGTTCCAGCCTTGACCAAGCGCAGCGCGAACTCGACCGTCGAGGTCCGCACCGGGCAGACGATCGCGATCGCGGGTCTGATCAACGAGACACTGCGCGAGAACGTGGACAAGTTCCCGGGGCTCGGCGAGCTGCCGGTGATCGGCACGCTGTTCCGCAGTCAGAGTTTCGTCAAAGGCCAGACCGAGCTGGTGATCTTCGTCACCCCGCGCCTCGCGCGCTCCTACGATCCGACCCTGGTCAAGCTGCCCACCGACAGCTTCGTCGAGCCGGACGACATGGAGTTCTACCTGATGGGTCGCATGACCGCCCGGCCGCCCGAGCAGCGCTCCGGCTACACCACCGGCGGCGACCTGGGTCCGGACAAGACCGGGAGCGAGGGCTACTTCGGTCATGATCTGTGAGGCCGTCATCTCAGCGGGAGACGAGGACAGGGTATGAAACACAGGACTGCGACACGGATATTGGGCATTTTGGCACTTGGCTGCGGCCCGCTCTTGCATGGCTGTGTGACCGAGCCGGACATCACCGACGACCCCGACTTCGGGCAGTCGGTGCGGCAGATGATCGCCATCCAGACCGGCGACCCCTGGGCGGGCGGGACCGGACTCGACGGCGAGAAGGCAGGCAACGTCCTTCGGGCCTATCGGGACCAGGTGGGGGATCCGGAACGGGTTCAGCAGGAGATTCTCCAGATCAATCTTGGCCAATGACCCGAATCGCCCGCGCCGCGCCATTGGTCGTCAGTCCTCACCAGCCCCGGAACCGGTAAACGAGCCATGCGTCATCCGCTCAGAGTCCTACTCGTCGGCGAGCCGAGCCCGCCCTTCTCCGAGGTCGAGGCACTGCTGGCCGAGCATCGTCAAATGCTGGTCTCCGCCCGGCCGCTCGGTGTCGGCGCGGATCCGATCCTGTCGGAGCTGTCGGAGGTCTGCGACGCGATCGTCCTGGTCCTGACCGGCAACTGGCGCAGCACGCTCCAAAGCTGTTTCAGGAAGGAAGGCCCGGCCGCCAAGCCGCTCCTGGTGGTCGGCCCGGCCGAGGATCTGGAGCTCCTGCGGGCGGTCATGCGCTACGGCGCGCGGGATTTCTTCCCCCTTCCCGTCAAAGCCGACGACCTGGTCCCGGTCCTCGATCGCGTCGCCAAGGAGGAGCACGAGCGCCGCGGCGGCCTCTCGGCCGAGGTCACCACGTGCATGAATGCGAAGGGGGGCAGCGGCGCCAGCTTCCTGGCGGCGAACTATGCGCACATCCTGGTGAAGTCATTCGAGAAGCGCACCGTGCTGCTGGATTTCGAGCTTCAGTTCGGCAGCCTCCCCACCTACTTCAACCTCAAGTCACGCAACGGCCTGATCCGGGCACTGGAGCTGGTCGACTCGCTGGACGTCACGGCGCTCCAGGGCTATCTGCAGGTGCACGCGAGCGGGCTGGCCCTGCTGGCCGCCGCCGCGGAAGGGCTGGTGCTGCCGGAGGACGTGCACGAGGACCGGGTCGCCAAGCTGCTCGCAGTCCTCGACGAGGCCTACGAGCGGATCGTCATCGATCTGCCGCGACGCATCGACCAGGCCACCGCGGCCGTGCTCGACCGATCTGACCACATCCTGCTGGTGACCCAGCAGACGGTGGCGCACCTGCACGACGTCAAGCGGCTCACCTCCATGGTCACGGGACAGCTGGGCATCGGCCCCGACCGGGTCATCGTGATCGTGAACCGGTTCAGCAAACAGGGCGAGGTGACCCTGCCCGACTTCCGGGAGGCCCTGGCGAACATCCGCATCGAGACGCTGCCGAACGACTACCGGGAGGTCTCCCGGAGCATCAATCTCGGCGTGCCGCTGTTCGAGCTTGAGCCGCGCGCGCAGCTGAGCCGACGCATACTCGAGCTGATCCGCACCACCCACGCCAAGCCCGAGGCCGATGCCGAGTCCGCTCGGGCCAAGAAACCCTGGATGTCACTCATTCGCCGCTGAGGCCCCGATCCATGGACATGTTGCACAAGCGTCCCGCCGATCTCGCCACCCCCCCCGGGCTGACCGAAGACGAGTACGCCCTGCGCCGGCGCGGCCTGAGCGGGCGGTTGGGAGGCGGACTCTCGCGGTCCGAGCAGGAGGTCAAGTACGAGCTTCTGCAGAGCGTGGTCAAGATGATGGACCTCTCGGCGCTCGCGAAGCTCGCGGACCCCGAGGCGCGCGCCCAGATCCAGGAGATCTGCGAGCGCCTGATGGCGCAGCAGACCCTGCCCTTCAACGTCCCGACCCGCCAGCGCATCGTCAAGGAGATCCAGAACGAGATCCTCGGCCTGGGTCCGCTGGAAGGGCTCCTCGCCGATCCCTCGATCTCGGACATCCTGGTCAACGGCCCGGAGCAGATCTACGTGGAGCGCAACGGACGGCTCGAGCTCTCCGGCGCCTGCTTCGACAACGACCGCCACCTGATGACCATCATCGACCGGATCGTCTCGCGGGTCGGCCGGCGCATCGACGAGTCCTCGCCGATGGTCGACGCCCGGCTGAAGGACGGCTCCCGCGTCAATGCCATCATTCCGCCGCTCGCCCTCAACGGCCCCGTGATGTCGATCCGGCGCTTCGCGGTCGACCGGCTCACCATCGAGCGCCTGATCGAGCTGGGCGAGCTGACCCACAGTGTCGGCCGCGTGTTGCAGGCGGTGGTGCGTGGACGACTGAACATCCTGATCTCGGGCGGGACCGGCACCGGTAAGACGACCCTGCTCAACGTGCTCTCCGGGTTCATCCCGCCGGACGAGCGCGTCGTCACCATCGAGGACTCCGCCGAGCTGCAGCTGCAGCAGCCGCATGTGATCCGGCTCGAGACCCGCCCGCCCAACATCGAGGGCCGCGGCGAGGTCAGCCAGCGCGACCTGGTGCGCAACAGCCTGCGCATGCGCCCGGACCGCATCGTGGTCGGCGAGGTCCGCGGGGCCGAGGCGCTGGACATGCTCCAGGCCATGAACACCGGCCACGACGGCTCCCTGACCACCATCCATGCCAACGGACCGCGCGACGCCCTGACCCGGATCGAGAGCATGGTCGCCATGTCCGGCGTAAACCTGCCGAGCAGGCCGCTGCGTGCCCAGATCGCCTCGGCCCTGGACCTGGTCGTTCAGCTCGAGCGCCACGAGGACGGGCGCCGGCGGATCGTCAGCATCCAGGAGATCAGCGGCGTGGAGGGCGACATCATCACCATGTCGGAGATCTTCCGCTTCGAGCGCGAGGGCGTTGATCGCGACGGCAATGTCCTGGGTCGCTTCGGCCCGACCGGCCTGGTCCCCAAGTTCTTCGACCAGGTCCGCAAGCGCGGTCTGGACTTGGACCTCGATGTCTTTCAACCCGGCAAAGCCTGATGCAGCCACACGAACCCTTCGGGTGGACAGGGCGCAGCCCGCTCACCGTCGTCGCACCGCCGGGTTCAAACCTCGGACGCGGGTCACCGGGTCAGTCGGGCGCGTCTCGCGCCCCCAAGGCCCGCCGATGAATCGCGCCACATCACCCAGGATCGGAGGCTGACCGTGTCCGACCAGACGCTCATCATCCTGATGATCTTCACCGTCGGCTTCCTGTTGAGCCAGGCGTTCGTCGGCCCGCTGATGGGGACGGGGCGCGGGGCGAAGAAGCGCCTGCGCGACCGCATCCGGGACCTGTCCACGGAGGGAGAGGGCGCGGGGCATGTCTCGCTGGTGCGCGACCGCTACCTCAAGGAGCTCTCGCCGCTGGGGCGCGCCCTGCTGCGTCTGCCGGGCATGGACGCACTCAAGACCCTGATGGAGCAGGCCGGCTCTGTGAGGCGACCCCACGAGGTCCTCCTGCTCTCGCTCGCGCTGGCCGTCGTGGCAGCCCTGCTCGCCGGCAGGCTCCTTGGGTGGGGGCTGGGCCCGCTCCTGATCGGCGCATCGGCCGCGGTCCTGCCCTTCATGTATTTCCGCCAACAACGCACGAAGCGGCTGGCCAAGTTCGAGGAGCAGCTCGCCGACGCCCTGACCGTCGTCGCCCGCGCACTGCGCGCCGGACTCCCCTTCGGCGAGGCGCTGCACCTGGTGTCGCAGGAGATGCCTGAACCCATCAGTCAGGAATTCGGCATCGTCTTCAACGAGGTCAATTATGGCGGCGACGTGCGCAGCGCCCTGCTCGGCATGCTGGAGCGGGTGCCCAGCGTGGCCGTGATGGCCATGGTGACCACGGTCCTGATCCAACGCGAGACGGGCGGCAATCTCGCCGAGGTCCTGGACAAGCTCTCCGCCGTGGTGCGCGAGCGCTTCCGTTTCCAGCGGAGCATCCGCACCCTGAGCGCGGAAGGGCGCCTCACGGCCTGGATCCTGTCCCTCCTGCCCTTTTTCATGGCCGGCGCGATGACGGCGATCAACCCGGATTACGTGCCGATGCTGACCGAAGACCCGATCGGGCGTAAGCTCGTCATGGTTGCCTTCGGGCTGATGGTGCTGGGCATCCTGTGGCTCCGCAAGATCGTGCGGATCGACGTATGAGGGAGACGCGATGGAGCGCTTGATTGGTCTCACCGGCTGGCTCGGCGGCTGGACCGAGGATCCCGAACGGCTCCGCCTGGTGGTCTCGGGCATGCTCGGCGTGGCGGCCTTCATGGTGATCGTGGCGGCCTATTTCCTCCTCGCCGGGGTCTTCGATCCGCTCAAGAGACGGGTCCAGGCGGCCGGCGAGGTGGCGGACCCCCTCCCGGTCCCGGTCAAACGCAACCCCTCCGGCGGCTGGCTCAAGGCGCTCGGCGACGCGGTGATGCCCAAGGCCCTGTCCAAGCGCCTCAAGATCTCGACGCTACTGGAGCAGGCGGCCTTCCGCGGCGAGGGCGACCTCAACATCTTCTACGGGCTCAAGGTGCTGTCCACGCTGCTCCTTCCCCTGCTGGTGATCGCGGGCGTTGCGGTCACCCGGCGGAGCCCGATCGCGGATGCCATCCCCTTCGCCCTGGCCGCCGGGGCACTCGGCTTTCTCCTGCCGGACATCCTGCTGCAGAGAATGGTCCACCGGCGTCAGGAGCGCCTGAGGCGCGGCCTCCCGGACGCCCTGGATCTGCTGGTGGTCTGCTCCGAGGCGGGTCTGGGGCTGAACGCGGGCATCCAGCGGGTCGGCCAGGAGATCGCGATCA
>NZ_JAJDNA010000043.1 GCF_022340925.1 Thiocapsa sp. | reverse complement strand
AGGCGGTTCGCGCCAAGGGGCGGGCGATGGGCAGCTCGTCGAGCTGTAGCGGCTTGCCAACGCCGAAGCCTTGCGCATAGTCCACACCGATGTCCCGTAGGATCGAGACCAGCTCCGGGGTTTCGGCCCACTCGGCGATCGTCTCCAGACCCAGGACGTGGCCGATTCGGTTGATCGAGGTGACCAGTGCCCGGTCAACCGGGTCGTTGGCAAGTCCACGTACGAAACTCCCATCGATCTTCAGATAATCCACGGGCAGGGATTTGAGGTAGGAATAGGAGGCGAAGCCGGTCCCGAAGTCGTCGACCGCGAAGACCGATCCCAAGGCGCGGATCTCCTGCATGAAGCGGCGCGCCTGATGCAGATCTGCGATGGCGGCGGTTTCCGTGATCTCGAAACAGATGCTGGGGTAGGGAATGTCGAACTCGGTGAACTGCCGCTTCAGATACGACATGAAGCCCTCATCGATCAGCGTGGTGCCGGATAGATTGATGGCGAGCATGAAGTGATCGGGAAACCGCTCGTGCCATGCCCGCAGTTGCTCGGCTCGTCGACTGAACACATAGGTGATGATCCAACGATCGACGGCCGGCATCAGGATGTGGCGCTCGGCAGCCGGAATGAAATGATCCGGCACGACGGCCTTCCCGTCCTCGTCCTGCATGCGAACCAGGATTTCGAAGTGGATCGGGCCATCGTCGTGTTGAAGCGGCTGGATCGGCTGCGCCATGATCCGGAACCGCCCCTCACTCAGGGCACTGCCGATGGTTGGGATGATGGTCATGTCGGCGCGATGACGCAGACTCTCGGCATCACCGTGGCCATAGACATGGACTCGATCCCGCCCCTTTTCCTTGGCGAGACGGCAGGCGATATCGGCTTGACTCAAGGCCTCGATCCCGCCGATCTTGGAGGGCTCGAAGACGACCAGACCGACACTGAGGGTGACATCCAAGGAATGCTCTTGCCAAGTAAAGAGGAAGTTACGCGCTGTGCGGACGAGGTCCTCGCAGAGTCCGGCCGCGTGGTTTGCCGCCTGACCAACGAACAGGGCGACGAACTCGTCGCCGCTGAGGCGGGCCAGAGCGGTGGCGGAGGACAACTTGGTTTTGATGATCTGACCGAATTGCTCTAGGAGCTTGTTTCCTGCCGCATGTCCGAAGGCGTCGTTGACGACCTTGAAGCGGTCGACGTCGATCAGGCAGAGCGCGTGCGTCGGGTTGTCCTCCGCGGTGGTGCCTTCGACCTCCGCGAGGATGCGCTCGAACGTGGGTCGGTTCTGAAGACCGGTGAGGGGATCGAACTGCTCGAGGAACTCCGCTCTCCGCTCGCTGCGCTCCAGCTCCGACAGGTCCTCGACGAGCAGCAGCCAGAACCGCTCGCAGTCCAACGTCAAGGTGCGCATCAGGATGCGCAACGGGAAGCTGTGCTCGTCGGCTCGCACGCCGGCGGCATAGCGAACTCGATGTCCAGCCACGTCATCGACTGCGGAGGTGTCCCACTCGTCGACGAGTTTCAGATCGGGGATCAGGGTGCTGATGGGCAACGCCAGGGTCTCCTCCCCGAGTCGCCCAAACAGGATCTCGGCGGCCGGGTTGAAGAGTCGGATCTGCCCGTTCCTGTCGGTCAGGATCACGCCGTGCGAGACGGTCCCCAGTAATGCGCGTAAGGTCTCGCCTGCGGTATCAAGATCGGTGAGGGCGCGGAGCTCCGTCCATGCCAGCACGCGGAATCGCAGATAGAATACGAAGGTGACCAGAATCGTAACGAGGGCGATCCCCATCGCGGCCTTCACTGGCAGGGTGAGCCCGAATCCACCCTGCCCGGATGCGACCGCACCTGACTCGAGCAGCCGCCCATAAGCCCAGGCCAGCAAGCACACGGCCACCAGCCCGCCGACCAGGGCCACCAGGTAGCCGCGGCTCGCCCAGCGTGTGGAGCGCGCGAGGGGCCGCCGTCCCCGTTTTCGAGGCTGCGTAAGGAAGCGTTGGGGGGATGGACGCATGAGCCCGGCTCGATGACACCTAGGCGGTGAGCCGTCTGTATTTGAGCCGGTGTGGTTGGTCGGCCTCGGTCCCCAGGCGCCGGTGGCGGTCGGCCTCGTAGTCTGCGTAGTTGCCCTCGAACCAAGTGGCTTGGGAGTCACCCTCGAACGCGAGGATGTGTGTTGCGATGCGATCGAGGAACCAGCGATCGTGGCTGATCACGACGGCGCAACCGGGGAAGGCCAGCAGGGCTTCCTCAAGTGCGCGCAGGGTCTCGACGTCCAGATCGTTAGTGGGCTCGTCGAGCAGCAAGAGGTTGCCGCCGCTCTTGAGGAGCTTGGCCAGATGGACGCGGTTGCGCTCACCGCCGGAGAGGTCGCCGATGCGCTTCTGCTGGTCCGTGCCCTTGAAGTTGAACCGGCTGCAGTAGGCGCGGGACGGCATCTCGTAACGACCGACGACGATGTTGTCGGCGCCGTCCGAGATTTCCTCCCAAATGGTCTTGCTGTCGTCAAGTGCGTCGCGGCTTTGGTCGACATAGGCGATCTGCACCGTCTCCCCAATCCGCAGCGCCCCCGCGTCAGGGCGCTCTTGGCCGGTCAGGATACGAAAGAGCGTCGTCTTGCCGGCCCCGTTCGGACCGATGATCCCGACGATCCCGCCCTTCGGCAGATTGAACGAGAGGTTGTCGTAGAGCAGGTTGTCCCCGTACGCCTTCCTGAGCGCCTCGGCCTCGATGACCAGATCGCCCAGGCGCGGGCCAGGCGGGATATAGATCTCGTTGGTTTCGTTGCGGGCCTGGAATTCCTGCGACTGCAGCTCCTCGAAGCGGGCCAGCCGAGCCTTGCTCTTGGCGTGGCGGCCCTTGGGATTGGAACGTACCCATTCCAGCTCGTGCTTCATGGTCTTGATGCGCGCCTGCTCCTGCTTCTGCTCCAGCTCGAGTCGCTGCTCCTTCTGCTCCAGCCAAGAGGAGTAGTTGCCCTCCCAGGGAATGCCATGCCCGCGGTCGAGCTCGAGGATCCAGCCGGCGACATTGTCCAGGAAGTAACGATCGTGCGTCACGGCCACGACGGTGCCCGGGTACTCGTGCAGGAAGCGCTCGAGCCAGGCGACCGATTCGGCGTCCAGGTGGTTGGTCGGCTCGTCGAGCAGGAGCATGTCGGGCTTGGACAGGAGCAGCCGGCAGAGCGCGACACGCCGGCGCTCGCCGCCCGAAAGCCGCGTGACATCGGCATCCCAGGGCGGCAGTCGCAGTGCGTCCGCGGCAACTTCGAGCGTGCGCTCGAGGTTGTGACCGTCGGTCGCTTCGATCAGGTTCTCCAGCTCGGCCTGCTCTTTCGCCAAGGCATCGAAGTCGGCACCGGGGTCCGCATAGGCGGCATAGACCGCATCGAGCCGTTCCAAGGCCGCCTTGATATGAGCCAGCGCCTCTTCGACGTTGCCGCGCACGTCCTTCGTCCGGTCGAGCCCAGGCTCCTGGGAGAGGAACCCGATCTTGATGCCGGGTTGAGGCCGGGCCTCGCCCTCGATCTCGGTGTCGAGACCGGCCATGATCCGCAAGAGGGTCGATTTTCCCGAGCCGTTCAAGCCGAGCACGCCGATCTTGGCGCCGGGGAAGAAAGACAGCGAGATGTCGCGCAGGATAACGCGCTTGGGCGGCACGATCTTGCCGACCCGATTCATAGTGAAGATGTACTGAGCCATGGGATTGGGGGGCTGTGTTGCGGAGGTCCGGTCGACCGAATCATTCGCTGCGACCGGGGCCTGGTGGCACGCTGATAGGCGCCATTCTGCGCTGGCATCCTTCAAATGTCCAAACCGGCTGGGGCGGGCATCCGCGTCCAGTCATGAGCAGGGCCGGGACGCCCTGCTGCGCGGCCTCGGACCGGGAGGCGCAGTCTCAGACCGCTGTCTGGAGAGAAGAGCATGGGCGTGAAAATCATTCCGGTGTTGGGCTTTGTCGCACCCAGCGGGTCGGGCAAGACGACCTTGGTCCGGCAGCTCGTTGCGATCCTCAGCGGCCGCGGGCTCCGTGTCGGCTATCTTAAGCACGCGCACCACCGCTTCGACCTGGACGTCCCCGGGAAGGACAGCTACCAGGCCCGCGAAGCCGGTGCGCGGCAGACCCTGTTGGCATCCAAGGCGAGGTGGGCGCTGCAGGTCGAGAGTCCGGTCCCGGGTAAGGATCCGGACCTCAAGGAGATGCTGGCCAAGTTCGATGCGGATTGTCTGGATCTGGTCCTTGTCGAGGGTTTCAAGCATGCGCGCTATCCAAAGGTCGAGGTCTTTCGCCCGGCATTGCGCCAGCCACCGCTCTATCCCGGTGACCCAAGCATCATCGCGGTCGCGACCGACGCCCGGATCGCACACCAGCCGCCCGCGATCGTCCTTCCGCTCAACGAGCCCGAGACCGTCGCAGACTTCGTGTTGTCGCGTCTGGACGAGATCCGCTTACGTATCCCTTGAAACGTTAACAGGCCAGGCGTGCGGTGCCTGCAGATATCGGAGGCCGGACAGCGGACGCCGGTGTCTACTTCTCCGCCGTCAGATAGGCGATCCACCCGGCGTCCGGCTCCCCGGCCTCGGCCGGCACGAAGACGCCATCCGGTTTTCCGTCGGCATCCCACCCCTGCCAGTAGACCATCACCCGCGAGAATCCAGCCTCGGCGAGCAACTCGCGGATCTCGGGCAGCGTCCAGAGCCGCCAGTCGTAGCTGAAGGCGCGCGGCCATTCGGACCCGTCATCGAACCGGAAATGGATGTGGCAGACCAGTCTGCCGGTGATCGGCTCATAGGCGGCCTGCTCCCAGGCATAGGTGAAGGTGGTTCCGTCGGGGTCCCGGATGCGGCGCTCCTCGGTGAGCAAACGAAAGGCGTCATAACCGCCGAAGGCGTCGAGAAAAAAGATGCCGTTCTCGGCCAGTGTTTGACGCGCGTGAGTGAAATACCCGCGCAGGCTCCGGCGGTCGCGGAGCAGCCAGTAGCTGAAATTCATTGCGAGAAGGATGTCGGGCGTGGCCGTTTCGACCGCGCGGACGTCGCCCTGGGTCAATGCTACCCGGGTCTGCTGGTCGGCATTCAAGGCAGCCAAGTTGTGACGCCGGCCCCATTCCAGCACCTGTGGATCGAGGTCGACCCCCCAAGCGCGATTGCGCTTGCGTCGTCGCACCCACTCGCAGCAGACGGCGGCGGTACCGCAGAAATCCTCCTGGAGCCTGGTTGCGGTGCGTCCGCGCAGCAGCCGATAGATCCGATCGACGAAGTCGACCTCCGTCCATGGATTCTGGACCGAGAGCTGGTAGAGATGGTGGCGGTCCGCGCGATCAGCGATCGTCGGAGCCGGCCTGCGGTTGGGAGGAGTCATGTCTCTGCCGTATCTTAACAACGCAGGCTGGCAACGGCCGGGTATCCGGTCAGCGACCCCTCAGCCGAGGCTCTGTTTGAACACAATGCCCGGTTCATGTACCCTTCGCCGCTCGCGGGCGGGGCGGAATGCCGCGCGCGCCATCCCCGGAGAGGTGTCCGAGTGGCTTAAGGAGCACGCCTGGAAAGTGTGTATAGGTTAATAGCCTATCGAGGGTTCGAATCCCTCCCTCTCCGCCAATAACGCAAAAAAATTAGAGAAAAGTCAAGTTATTATAATTAGATACAAAAATCGGTCCCCCATCTGGTCCCCCAGTTAGCGATCGCTACACTACCGGTTTTTCTGTCTTAGCGTCCGCTCTCCACCTCGGCAGGAGAGTGAAACCAGACTCGGCAAAGCCTTGGTTGAAGCAGTGACGACATCTGCGTTACTGATGACTCTACCCAGCTGAGTCTGGAGAACGATTGGTACGCCGACCCGATTTGCGATCGGCGTCCAGGTGTCAGTATCCGTCTTGTCCGTCTCGATGGAGACGACCAGTGCATTGGGAATCCGATGCTCGCTCCGGTCGGGCTGCTCGAGCGCTTTCCACCAGTCAGCCACCGGATCGACGGCGATGGTGCCACACGTTCGGCAATGTCACTCGGAGACGGGCTGCAGCATCGCCGAGCAAGGCAAGTGAAGACCAAAAAATGGATCTTCCGCATCTTCTCTTCGTCGAAGGGGCGGATCACAGCCTGTATGACCAAGGTGACGGCGCTCGATGCACTCCGAAGCCTGGCTTCTAGGCTTGGGAAGCCTTAGCGACGCAGAAGCTGCGCCCGAGCCGTCTTGCCGCCAACCTGCACGAGGTGGCCGCGCATGGCCTATAGCCTCTCGGTCCACTCGGCGGAATGCACGAGGAATACGCGAAGCGTCTCAGGCCAGAGTGCGGGGTAGTCAGTCAATACCTTCGCGCAAAAGCGCCCCGCTCGCTTGAACTGTGGCAGCACGCGTCGCCAAGGTCGATATCGTCGCAAGGAAAGTCAATGTTGCCGGCACCATCATGCTCAATGTTGCCGCTCTCGAAGACCACTTCGGGCTTGATTGGCCAGGCTAGCTGAAAGACCACAGGCGTGGTGTTTCAAGGCGACAGATCCCCGCGTTCGTTACCTCGACATGGGGGGCCGGTGTGGAGATTTGAATGCCCCTTTGTCACGCGTTGGCGTTGGATGCATCTACGCTTGCAGCTGGTGACGGCTCATCCTGAGCTTGACGCGCAGCTGCGAGCTGCGCGAAATCGCGCTTCAGCATCGTCATCTCCGCCTTCAAGTGCTTCAGATACCGGCGCTGGTCATTCTTGATCGTCTCCTCAAGCGAGTCACGGATCGCGTCCCGGAGCTGATCGAGTTCGTTGATCAGCGCTTCCGCCTCCTGAGCCTCCGGCAAGCGTCGTTCGATGGCCCGAATCTCCTCGAGCAAGCCTGAGCGCTCGACGAGTCTGATCCACGCCTGCAGTCGTTCCGCCTGCTCCAATGGAATGACCCAGCAGCGAACCTCCGGACCCCACAGGGCGCTGGGAAACGACCGCTTGAACAGTTCCTTCAGCCGGAAGGGTAAGGACACCAACAGCTGATCGCTCAAGATCCTGTAGCTGATCGACGAACTGCACCAACAGGGACGCGATCTCCGACTCACCCGGTCATACAGGTCAAGGGCAAAGGCGGGCATCGGATCAGACATCGCAGGGTTCTCCGGGTGTTGAGGTGTCAGCAGAATCACCACCCAACGATACGTCCGTCATCCGCGCACCGCCGCAGCGAAAGACACCCATTTTGGCCGCTCTTTCGCGACAGGTGCTTGATCATGATCGAAAATACTTGCGCTCCGGGCATCCTCGGTGCTAGGTTTTCATGCATACCCGTGCGGCAGGGTCAAGCCGCTGGTCGCTCGCCATCAATGTAGCCACGCGCTGCCTCGTGCAGAAGACTCCCTCGGAGTCACCAACGTCGATCCAAGGCCAATTGGCCTCCTGGTCAGGGTTCGATTCGAGCTTATCCTGACCCGCAACGCCTCCGTGTCCGCCACCGACGCGACACCTGGCGCCAAGACCTCCCCCACGTCTGCTCGCCGCAGGCGGCGCTGCCCTGTACCCATCTGTTCCGATGCTCTCCCTGTCCAACGGACACCCGCTTCGACGTGTCTGCGTCTCGATTTCCGCTTCTACAGCGGCCGCTCCAACCTCATCAAGTCCCCCGCCCAGACACAGAGACGGGTCAAGCGAATGGGCTTTCAGGCCTTGTACCATCAGCCTTCGGTCACACCGAAGCGACATCAAAACCCACGTCAAAACCTATTGCGAGCAGGATCAGGCGTCCATCCCGGACACCAGGGCGGCACCCTGGCAGGCATGATCCACCGCAAGGGTGATGACAACCTCTTCCTCCACGCGCAACCGCGTTAATCCTCAGCACCTCGCCGCGAGCGTCCATCGCGGCCGCATACCCCGCCCGCCCGAAAGGTTCCAGCGGATGTGGTGCTGACACCCCGAATCCCCGCTCCGGATGGTAGGAGCCGCAACGGCGCTGCGTCAGGCGCCAGTCCCCACGCCGGCAGCGGGCGCAAACGCTGTTAACACTGAACACCGCAAGGGCGGGACCCTGGGGACGACCGGAACCGACACGATCATCGGGTGCCGCGCGCGACAGCGCTCGCCCCGGGGTCCCGCCAGCGGTGTGTCGAAGCCGGTCAACTGGCGCGTTTCTGTCTGATTTATTGGGTTCGGTTTCGCTCATCCAGAGGCGGAACCACGGAGGAGCATCTAAGACCATGAGAGATAAAGGCGGCCATCAGGCCCGCAACCAGGGCTGGGGCCGGGATCTGGCCTATGCCGGCAAGCAGATCCTGCAGGCGCGCTTCGGCGGCGGACACTTCGCGAGTGTCGCCAGCCATGCCGAGCGCTGGCGCTGCTTTGCCACCTGGGCCAAGGCCGAGGCCGGCGTGCGCAATCTACGCCAGGTGACACCGGAGCTGGTCGGCCGCTACGCCGAGGTCATTAAGGGGCAGGGTAGAGCGGTGTCGACGATCCAGAATCGACTCAGCACCATCAATGTGATCCTGAGATATGCGCGCGAAGGCCATTGGAACCCGGTCTCACCACGTGAACTGGCCGGCGCCGCACGCTCGGTGGTCCGAACCGAGATACCAGCAGCGCTGGATCTCGCAGCAGTGGCAACGGCACAGACGGCTCTGCGGGATGCGGGTCTCGATCGCGCTGCGGCGGTGCTTGGGCTCGCACGCGCCTTTGGGATGCGCTCCGAGGAGGCCGTCAAGGCCAACCTGGAGCGCCTGGCCAAGGAGGCGGATCGACAGCAGAGGATCAATATTCTCGATGGCACCAAAGGCGGTCGGACCCTGCCACGCTGGGTGGCCGTCACTGCATGGGGACGTCAGGCG
>NZ_JAJDNA010000026.1 GCF_022340925.1 Thiocapsa sp. | reverse complement strand
GGAATCGGCTTCCGGTATGTTTCCGCGATGCGTCTAGAAAAGATCCGACTCGCCGGTTTCAAATCCTTCGTGGATCCCACGACCGTGCGCTTTCCCAGCAATCTCGTGGGAGTGGTCGGACCCAACGGATGCGGCAAATCCAACGTCATCGACGCGGTGCGCTGGGTGATGGGCGAGAGCTCGGCGAAGATGCTGCGCGGCGAGTCCATGGCTGACGTCATCTTCAACGGCAGCACCGGGCGGAAACCCGTCGGGACCGCCAGCATCGAGCTGATATTCGACAATACCGACGGCGCGGCCGGGGGCGCCTATGCGGGCTTTAATCAGATCGCGGTTAAGCGCCAGGTCTCGCGCGACGGCCAGTCGGCCTACTTTCTGAACGGGTCCCGATGCCGTCGGCGCGACATTCAGGATCTGTTTCTCGGGACGGGTCTGGGGCCGCGCTCCTATGCCATCATCGAGCAGGGGATGATCTCCCGAATCATCGAGGCTCGGCCCGAGGACCTGCGGCTCTATCTGGAGGAGGCGGCCGGGATATCCAAGTACAAGGAGAGACGCCGCGAGACCGAGACCCGCATGCGTCAGACCAGGGAGAACCTGGAGCGGCTGGATGACCTGCGCGACGAGGTGGGCAGGCAATTGCTGCATCTGGAGCGCCAGGCCGCATCCGCCGAGCGATACAATCGGCTCAAGGCCGAGGAGAGTCGCCTGGATCTGGAGCTCAAGGCGCTGCGGTGGCGGGCGTTGGACGAGGAGCTTCACGCGCGTGAGCGCCGCCTTGCCGAGGCCGAGACGCAGACCGAGGCAGGACTCGCCCACCTCCGGCGTCTCGAGGCCGAGATCGAGGCGCGGCGCGCGGAGTATCTGGCAGCATCCGAGGCATTCAACGCGGTTCAAGGACACTTCTACGCGGTCGGCTCAGAGATCGCCCGAGCCGAGCAGGCGATCCAGTTCGCCAGCGAGGCACGTGGGCGGCGGGAGGGCGAGCTGGTTCGTCTCGACCAGGAGATCGGTGACGCCGAGGACCACCTGGAGCGCGACCAGGGGCGCCTCGCCGAGATCGATCGGAATTTGCGACGCGACGAACCCGGTTTGAGCGACGCGGATGGGGAATTGGCCGAGGTCCTCCATGCGGTGGCCGGGGCCGAAGAGCGTGTGCAGGACTGGGAGCGTCGATGGGATGACTTCAGTCGCGAGGCGGCCGGCCCGGCCGAGCAGGCACAGGCGGAGCGAGCGCGAATCAATGCACTCGAGCAGCGTGGCGATCAGGATCGCGAGCGCCTTCGCCGACTGGACGAAGAGATCGCGCGCCTGCAGGCTTTGGATCTGGCGGCGAGGATCCAGCAACTGGCCGAGCGGGAGATCCGGCTGGACGCGGCGATGGCGGAGCTTGAAGCACGCCGCGAGGAGCTCGGCGCCGATTTGGCCCGCCGCGACCAGGACATCGAGACCTTGGCGGTCGAGATGGACCGTGTGCGCACCGATCAGCAGGAGTCCAAGGGCCGGCTGGCGTCACTGTCCGCGTTGCAGGACGAGGCGTTGGCACGATCCGAAGATGAGCAGGCGAGTTGGCTCGAGCGCTCGGGTCTCGCCGACGCCCCTCGGCTGATCGATCGGCTGGAGGTCGCTCCCGGTTGGGAGCGCGCGGTCGAGGTCGTGCTCGGGGACGCGATCCGCGCGGTGGAGGCGCCGGGGCTCGAACGGGTCGTCGCCGGCGGGGGCGTTCTGCCCCCCGGGCTGGTCCTGTGGGAAGCCGCCGGGACGGGGGCGACGTCAGCGGAGCGTGAGGAGCCGATTCCACCCGAACGGGGCTCGGGCGCCGCCCTGCGGCTCGGCGGCTCGTCCGAGACGATTTTCTCCCATCTCCGCGCCCCTGCTGCACTCGCCGGTCTGATCGGACCGGTGCTGACCGTCGAGGGGCTGGCCGAAGCCTTGCAAATGCGCGACGCCCTTGGGCTCGGCCAGCGTCTGGTGACGCGTGACGGTCACCTGGTTGGTCGTCACTGGCTGATGACGCCCTTCAACGAGGCTCAGGGCGGCGTGATTGCTCGGGCCGAGGCCATCAAATCACTGAGCGCCCGGATCGCCGGTTTGCAGGACCGGGCGACGGGCCTCTCCAGCGAGCAGGAAGGCTTGCGCGCGGCGCGTCTGCAGGCCCGCGAGGAGCTCGCCGCTGCGGCACAGCGGTCGGCGGCGCTGGGCCGGGAGCTCTCCGCCCTCAGGTCCGAGCTCGCAAGCCTGCGGACTCGACGCGAGGACCGGGAGGAACGGCTCCTGGCGCTCACTGCCGAGCGCGACGAGCTGATGGCCCAGATGGCCGACAGCCTCGAGGCGATGGATGGGGCACGGGAGAGGCTGCACGAGCGCTTATCCGAGGTCGATGTCCTGGCCGAGCGGCGAGAGGCAATGCTCCAGGAGCGGGACGACCTGCGCTCTGCCCTCATCACGGCCCGTGCCGAGGAGCGCCGGTGCCGCGAGCTCAGCCAGGGGCTTCGGGTCAGCGTCGAATCCAATCGGGCAGCGCGGGCGGCCACGCAGCAGAGTCTCGTGCGGATCCAGGAGCGCCGTGCCCTCTTGCACGAGCGCCGGGCCGATCTGCTCCAGGCGTTGGAAGCCGGCGTCGAGCCTCTGGCCGAGCAGCGGGCGCTGCTCGATGAGCAGCTGGTGCTGCGGGTCGAGGTCGAGGAGGCGTTGGCCGCGGCGCGCTCGCGGCTCGACGCGCTTGACGGCGAGGTCCGCGAGCTTGAGCAGGATCGGCACCGCGTCGAGCAGGAGAGCCACCTCGGGCAGCGTGAGCTCGATCGTCAGCGTCTCGAGCACCAGGAGCGCCTGGTTCGGCGGCAGACCCTTGCGGAGCAGATCGCGGAGGCCGGGCAGACCCCATCCGAGGTGCTGGTCGGGATCGACCCGTCCGCCAGCGAGGCGCTCTGGCTGGAGGCGCTCGGCAAGACCACCGCTCGCTTGCAGCGGCTGGGTCCGGTGAACCTGGCGGCGGTCGAGGAGTATCGACAGCAGACCGAGCGCAAGGCCTATCTGGATTCACAGCATGATGACATCAGCCGCTCACTGGAAACGCTGGAGCAGGCGATCCGCAAGATCGATCGGGAGACCCGGAGCCGTTTCCGTGACACCTACGATCAGGTGAACCAGGGCCTGCAGCAGATCTTTCCGCGGCTTTTCGGAGGTGGACACGCCACCCTGGACCTCACCGATGAAGATCTGCTGGAGACCGGCGTGACCGTCATGGCTCGTCCGCCGGGGAAGCGGAATGCAAGCATCCATCTGCTTTCGGGGGGCGAGAAGGCGCTCACGGCTGTGGCCTTGGTGTTCGCCATCTTCCAACTCAACCCGGCGCCCTTCTGCATGCTCGACGAGGTTGATGCACCGCTCGACGATGCGAACGTCGGTCGCTTCTGTGAGCTGGTTCGCTCCATGTCGGACCGGGTGCAGTTCGTCTTTATCAGCCACAACAAGGGGACCATGGAGATCGCAGATCATCTGCTCGGCGTCACCATGCACGAGCCGGGTGTCTCGCGTCTTGTCTCTGTAGACGTCGACGAAGCGGTCCGACTCGCCGCGGTCTCCTGATCACTGCCGGATCGGGGGCGATTCGCCGGCGATCCGGCATACAGGTGGGTCGAGCATTGATATACTCCTGACAGTCTAGAACGTCAGACCACTGCCAATGCCAGAATGGACGCCGACACTATCCGCATGATTCTCATTGTTGCCGGGGCCCTTCTCATCCTTGCGCTCTACCTCTGGGAGCGGAGCCGCGATAGCGGGGATGAAGACGAAGACAACGACCTTGGGAGCGAAGCGCCCTATGGTCTCTCGTCAGCGAAACGTGAGCCCAGTCTGGGGCGCAGTGCCGATTCAGATCCTGTCGGGGGCTCGGCTCGCTCGCGAGCCACCCCCGATCGGGCGAGCCACCCGACGTCGGCAGCCGAAGCGAGCGGGGCCGGGGCCGCCTCGGAGCGATTCCAGTCCGGCCTGCCCGAGCCCCTGCTGATTCAGTTGAGCATCAGTGCCCGGCGTGAACCGTTCGACGGGCCCGACCTGATGGATGCCGCTGAGGCCTGCGGTCTGCGCCCCGGCAACATGGACATCTTTCACTGTCTCGACGAGTTTGATGACGATACGCGCGTTTACTTCAGTATGGCCAACATGGTCAAGCCGGGGACCTTCCCGTTCGATGCCATGGATGATTTCTCGACCCCGGGTCTGATGCTGTTCGCCCAGCTGGAGGGACGCCCCGAGGATATGACGATCCTCGAGGAGATGATCGCCACGGCGCGCAAGCTCGCGAACGAGCTCGATGGCGATGTGCTCGACGACACGCGCCGGCCGCTCACCGTCAGAAAAGAAGAGGTGATGCGCGAGGCCGTGCTGGAGAACGAGCGCCGATGGGCGAGGGTCGCGGAGCGTTGAGCGACCACGACGCCGCGCGCGAGCGCGCGGGTCATCTGCGTGCGCTGATCCGTCACCATAATTATCGCTACTATGTGCTCGATGACCCGGAGATCCCGGACGCCGAGTACGATCGTCTGGTCGCCGAGCTCAGGGTTCTAGAGGCGCGTCATCCCGAGTTGGTGACCCCGGACTCTCCGACCCAGCGGGTCGGTGCGGCGCCGGTTGCGGCGTTCTCTCAAGTCCGTCACCGCGTGCCGATGATCTCGCTCGATAACGCCATGAGCGACCATGACCTGGCGGAATTTCACCGGCGGATCGTCGCTGCCCTGCCCAACAGGGATCCGATCGTCTATACCGGCGAGCCCAAGCTCGACGGTCTCGCGGTGAGCGTTCGTTACGAGGCGGGTGTCCTCGTCCAGGCCGCTACCCGAGGCGACGGATCCACCGGTGAGGACGTCACGAGCAACGCGCGGACCATCCACAGCGTGCCTCTCCATCTGATCGGAGACGACTGGCCGGCCGTACTGGAGGTGCGCGGTGAGGTCTACATGACCCAGCGGGGGTTCGAGCATCTCAACGAAGCTGCTCGGCACCGCGGCGAGCGGACCTTCGCCAATCCGCGCAATGCCGCCGCTGGCAGCCTGCGCCAGCTCGATCCTCGGGTCACGGCCGCGCGCCCCTTGCGATTCTGCTGTTACGGTTGGGGCGAGATCTCGACCGCACCCGGGGACAGCCAGTATCGGATGCTGCGACGCCTCGCCGGATGGGGAATCCCGATCTCCAAAGAGCTGCGCCGGGTCAATGGCCTTGCGGGCTGCCGCGACTATTTCGAGGAGCTCGGTCGTCGTCGGGACAGCCTCGAATACGATATCGACGGCGTGGTCTTCAAGGTCGACCAGATTGCCGATCAGGCCAGTCTGGGGGCGACCAGTCATCATCCGCGCTGGGCGATCGCACGCAAGTTCCCGGCTCAGGAGGAGCTGACGGTTGTCGAGTCGGTGGGGTTTCAGGTCGGGCGCACGGGAGCCGTCACGCCGGTCGCGCGGCTCAAGCCGGTGCAGGTAGGGGGTGTGACCGTGGCCAATGCCACCTTGCACAATATGGATGAGGTCAAGCGCAAGGATGTGCGAATCGGTGATACCGTGAGCATCCGCCGTGCCGGCGACGTGATCCCCGAAGTCGTGGGCGTGCTGCTCGAGCGCAGGCCGCCGGATGCCCGCCCGGTCGAGCTGCCGTCCCATTGCCCGGTGTGCGGATCCGACGTCATCCGCCCCCCGGGTGAAGCCGTGGCGCGCTGCACCGGCGGTCTCTATTGTCCTGCCCAGCGCAAGCAGGCGATCAGGCATTTCGCATCGCGACGGGCCATGGATATCGAGGGTCTGGGGGACAAGCTCGTCGAGCAGCTCGTCGATCTCGGATTGGTTCGCGAGCCCGCCGACCTCTATCGGCTGACCGCGGAGCAGCTTGCCGGACTGGAGCGGATGGGAGAGAAATCCGCGGCCAACCTGATCGCGGCTCTGGAGCGCAGCAAGTCGACGACATTCGCGCGTTTCATCTATGCGCTGGGGATCCGGGGCGTCGGGGAGACCACGGCGCGCGCCCTGGCAGAGGAATTCGCGGGGATCCCGGACCTGGAGCAGGCGAGGGAGCCGGAGCGATTCCAGGAGCGCGGGGTGGAGGGTGTTGGCCCCGTCATTGCGGCACAGATCGCCGGCTTTTTCGCCCAAGCGCACAACCGCGAGGCGATCGGCCGACTCCTTGGGGCCGGAATCCAGTGGCCTGGACCGTCCGCTCCGACGCTGGCCCGGGAGGACCGCCCGCTTGCCGGCAAGACATTCGTCATCACCGGGATCCTGAGTCGTCCGCGCGAGGAGATCGCGACCTGGTTGCAGGAGCTGGGCGCGAGGGTGACCTCCGGCATATCGAAGAAAACGGACTATCTTCTGGCCGGCGAGGCGGCGGGCTCTAAGCTCGAGAAGGCGCAGTCGCTCGGCATCCCGACGCTCGACGAAAAGGGACTGCGGACGCTGCTTGATCGTCCTTGATCGACCCATCCAGCCTACGGACTTACAAACATGAATGAGCTGAGCAAAGAGCAACAGATCCTGATCGCGATGCGCAAGACGCTGTCGGCGATCATCAAGGACGTCACCCCTCCGCCCGGCATGCGCCACCCCCTGTCGGACTCAACGATCGCAGACGTTCGGCAATGCCTCGGCTTGATCGCCGCGCGCGAGAAGGAGCTGGCTGATGCGCAGGGCCGAGGCGGTGAGCGACCCTATTATGCCGATGAGCCACCAGCAGCCCGAGTGGTGCCGATCGCCAGCCTCAAGAAGCGGGAGGAGTGATGCAATGATCTCTGGCTTTCCGCATTCAAGCGGTTTACGTCGCCGCCGTTTCCTCGTCCATGTGGGGAGGCTCATGCTGGCGGCGGGCGCTGCCGAAGAGGCATCGGCGCGAGATCCAGGGGCTGGCACGGAACCGGACTGGTCCTACTCGGGTCCGCTTGGCCCGGAGCATTGGGGGGCTCTCGGCACGGCGTACCAATCCTGCGCAACAGGTGAGCTGCAGTCGCCGATCGACATTTCCGAGACCCAGCGGGTCACCTACATCCCGTTGCTCTTTCGTTATCGGTCGCAGCTCCTCGAAGCGGAAAACACCGGTCGCGGTGTCCGGCTGCTCTCCCCGCCTGGCAGTGCGCTCGTCATCCGTGGTCACGCATACGACCTGATCGAGTTCAGTTTTTACGTGCCGGGCCAACACCGATTTCAGGGTGTCGCCTCGGAGGCGGAGATCCACCTGCTGCATAGAGACAGCCAAGGCGGCCATGCGATCGTTGCCGTGCGGCTTCGAACCGGTGAGCGCGAGAACCGGATACTCGACCGCATCCTGGACTATTGGCCGATCCGCCCGGGCGAACGGGTGCGACATCGCCAGGTGGGGATCAATCCCCTGTTCCTGCTGCCGGTCGACCGAAGCTACTACCGGTACACGGGGTCGCTGGTGACGCCACCTTGCACCGAGCCGGTCCTATGGCTCGTCTTTCGTGAGCCGCTCGAGGTCAGTGCCGCTCAGATTCAACGGATCGCCCAGGCAACGGGAGCGAATGCGCGTCCCATTCAGCCACTCAATGGCCGTCCGGTCTTTTCGCACTTCCGCTATTGACTCCGTAAAGCAAGAGGCCGCTGCATCGGCAGCGGCCCCGTTCATGTTGGGCGGCGCCTGCTCCTCAGGGCGCCACCACGCTCCGCTCTGCCGCCGCGACCAGCACCGGGTCGGTGAGCTCCTTCGGCAGCTGGGCGAATTTATCCACCAGGGAGGGCCACAGCAGGTTGTAGTACAGCTCCCCTCGGACTAGGACCACCCCCTCTGAAGGGATGTCGTAAACCAGCTCGCGCGTCTCGTGTGGCTTGAGTCGAGAGTCCAGGCCGGGCTGGGTTGCCGTCGGTGGCGGGGCGGGCGCCCCTTTGTCATCCGCCAGACCATAGAAGAAGTAGGCCTGCGGGTCGTTCTTGGCGGGATGGCCCTCGGCGTTTTCCCAGACCACCTCGCCTTGCTCATCATAGGCGGTCAACTTCAGGTACATGTTGCGGAAAGGCGCACCGGTGGGCAGCGCGTGGGGCTGCGCGTTTTGCATGAAGACCCGGGTCTTCAGGACCTCGCCTTCCGGCTCGCTCTGAAGATCGAGGACGATCGCACGTTTGAGCATCTTGTGATCATGTCCGCCGCCCATGGAATGATCGACCAGACCGGCTGTGACCGGCATGTGGCAGGACTGGCACGCGGCCTTGCTGCCGCTTGCCAGGAACTCGTCGCCGGTCGCGCACAAAGCCACGTTCTGCGGATTGTTGCGTCTGTCGTGGCAGCCCATGCAGGCGTCCGAGGTCTTCATGAGGATCGGGCTTGCCTCCATCGTCAAGGCGGGGATTTCGATGCCGCCCATCTCGACGGGCTCGCCGAGGTGGGGGTTCGGTTTCTGTGAATCCGATGCCTCCTCGACCGCGCCTCCGAAGAGATCGTCGCCGGCCGCGGCGAGCTTTTGCAGTCCGCGTGGGAAGGCCGCCGGCCCGTGCAGCTTGTCTGAGACCTCATAGGCCTTCAAGCCCAGCTGCAGCTTGCCATCCTCTCCCTCGATGCCCTTGTAGCTCTGCAGGGTGTGGCAGGCCACGCAGTTGACGCCTTGGCTGTAGGCAACATGTCCGTTGAGCTTGGTGGTGTTGTCGCGAGCCGCGTTCGGGGCATGACACTGCAGACAGACCGGGAAGGTCCCCGACCTCTTGTGCACCTGCCCTTCGGCCGTCGGGTCGCCGACCTCCGAACCGTAAAACGCAGCGTGGATCGGGTCTTGCAGTGCCGTGCTCTGGGCATGCATCGATCCTTTCCACTGCCGATAGATTTCCTCGTGGCAGTTCTGGCAGACCTCCGCCGGGATCCTGTGGATCGGCTCCGCTGCGGCTTCGGACGCGGCTGCCGCGGAGACGGCGGCGCTGAACCCGACGGCAAGGCAGAATGACATGGAGAGTCCAGCGAGCTTAGGTCGCATGGTCTGTCGCTCCTCATCTGGTGATATTGACGGTTCGATCCGGACGGGTCATCCAGTCGGACAGGATTGTTATCGACCTCGACTCCGCATTAAAGTGCGCCCGGTCAATTAAACGCGACTCGCGATTCATCGATCCGAAAAGGAGCAGCTGATCGCGCATGAATGTGGCGGTTGGCCGCGTGCATCGAATACCTGCAGGGGCAGCATGGAACAGGGCTGTGGAATGACCTGATCATACCCTATTGATCCCGAGGACCAGCGCTTATCGCGAACGCGGCCTTCGACGTCCCATATATTCAATTGGTTAAGTTCTGGGATGGATGCCGCCCCTGCCTTGCGCTCGAATCGCTGGACCAGTCGGCATTGACCTTGGGAGACGGGTATCGCCCATTTTTGATTATTATTATATTAATTTGGAATGAAATGCGGATGCAGCGGATCGGCGACTGGTGAATTGAATTGCCGTGCCCAACGAGCCTCCTATAATCCTCGCTGCATGTCTTCTGCGCGTTAGGCTTCAGAGGTAGCACCAATGTCGATCAAACCGCTCTCGGTCCCGTTTCGATCCCTTGTTCTCGTTCTCATCTCCTTCGCGGCGCTCCCGTCGGTCGCCGAGAAGGTGAAGCTCGATCCCGGCAACTGGGGACACGAGGCCGGGAGTGACTGTGTGAGCTGCCATGCCAAGGCATCGAGCGGACTGGCGCAGCAATGGCGAGACAGCGCCCATGCCGCGGCCGGCGTCAACTGTATGGACTGCCATCAGGCGGCGCGATCCGACATCGACGCCATCGAGCATGAAGGGCAGGTCATCGCGACCATCGTCTCGCCGAAGGACTGCGGACGCTGCCACGTAAAGGAGCTCGAGGAGCACCAGGGCTCGGTCCATGCCGAGGCCTATTCGATCATCGAGAAACGGCTGCCGGCCCTCGCGGACAATGTCGGCGGGTCGCCGATGCGGGCGGCCTCATGCGATCAATGCCACGGCTCACAGGTGAATGTCCGGGGCGACGGCACACTGGACCCGGCGACCTGGCCAAACTCGGGTATCGGCAGAATCAACCCGGACGGATCCAAAGGGTCCTGCTCATCCTGCCACGGTCGGCATCGTTTCTCGAAGGCCCAGGCGCGCGAACCCGATGCCTGCGTGCGCTGCCACTCCGGCCCCGACTCTCCGGACAAGGAGATTTTCGAGGCGTCGAAGCATGGGATGGTCTATGCCGCCCACCGTGACGAGATGAATCTTGACGCGGGCGAGTGGGTCGCCGGTCGCGACTACACAGCGGCGCCAACCTGCGTGACCTGCCACATGGGTGCGGCCGGCAAGCTCCCCTCGACACATGATGTGGGACTTCGCAATGCATGGAGCCTCAACACCCCGGTCTCAAAGCGGCAATTCCTGGTGATCTTCGAGGACGGCCACAAGATGGAGCTCGCGGCAGACGAGGCTGCCCCCAGGCGCGGGACTGAGCTGAGGCGTGCAGATGGAACGCTCGGCACCGTGAAGACGGTGGCGACGCCCGAGCGCCGCCGTCAAGCCATGACCTTGGTCTGTCTCGAGTGCCACGGCAAGGGCTTCACCGAGAGCTTCATGAAACAGTTCGACTCGGTTGTTGAGCTCTACAACAGCAAATTCGGCGAGCCGGCCCGGGCGATCATGGCCGGGCTCTACGACCGGGGTCTGCTCACACCCACGCCGTTCGACGAGCCGATCGAGTTCATGTATTGGGAGCTGTGGCACGACGAGGGTGCGCGGGGTCGCCACGGGGCGTCCATGATGAGCCCCAACCACGCTTGGTGGGAAGGTATGTACCTGGTCGGCCGGAATTTCTACTCAGCGTTCCTCCCCGGGGCGCGTGCCCTGGCCAAGGAGCATACCGGTACGCTGGTTGACGCCGTCCTGCGCGGCAGCGAGCACCATCGCTGGCTGGATCAGCCGGACCAGACGAGTGCAATCCTGGGCTTAGGTCGCAGGGAGGGCGACTGATGACTGCGCCGCGCACATCCTCCGGGTTCATCACCCGTCCGGTGCTGATCGCACTGGCCGTCGGCAGCCTGGGCGGGGTGCTGTTCATGGCGTTCCTGATCGAGTTCGATCATTACGCCAGCCAAAACAGCTTCTGCACGACCTGCCACTCGATGTCGTATGCGGATGAGCGCTATCGGCAAACGGTTCACTACAACTCGGCATCGGGGGTGCGTGCCTCCTGTGGAGACTGCCATGTCTCGGAGGGGATCTTCGCGGCGACCTGGGATCATGTCAGGGGGGGCAAGGATCTGTTCAAGCAACTGTTCGGCCCCGACTACGACGACCCAGTGATTAACGCCTTGCACCTGCCGGAGGCGGCGTTTGCGGCACGGAGATGGTTCCGCGACCGCGACTCAGTGACCTGCCGGCGTTGCCATCTCCAGGACGCGATCCAAGGCACGCGCGCCGACACCGCGGCCATCCATCGCGAAGAGACAGAGGGCAAGTCCTGTATCGACTGTCATTACAACCTGGTCCATCGCACGGTGCCCGACAAGAGCACCTTCAAGCGCGAGGCCTGGAACCGTATGGTGGAAGAGCAGTTCGGGCTGGATCCGGGGGCTGCCGACCGACTCCTCGGCGGACACTGAAGCCCGGCAATCCGCATTCGGGAGGTGCCTTTCCGGTCAGTGCCGGCAGTTCTCGAGCCGGCGGCCCGCACCGGGAAGGATCGCCAGTATGAAGGCGGCCGCCAGGGTTGCAGCACCGCCCAGCACGGTGAGCAGGGCGATGTGCGCGGTCGGCACGGACAGACCGGTCGTCTCGGCGATCAGGAGCAGCAGCATCCCGGAGAGAAGCAAGGCCCCCGACAAGGCGACGAAAGAACGCATCATGGTGCAGGAGGTTATCATTCTGTCTCTCCATAGAATCACTATAGAATCAAATTCTAATATATTCTTGTCAAGATGCAACTGACATGCGCGTCGTGTGCTTGCTTGAGAGACGCGAGCCTGTGCTTTGACCGCGCGAGCCCGGGCCCGGTGCGCGTCAGGTCGCGTCAATCTTGGGGGCTTGGTCGCGCGGGGCGGGGGAGGGGTTTGCACCGCCGCCGTCGATGGCATCTCTTCGGCAGCGGCGCGAGCCGCGGGCGGTCTCGGTCAGGCCACGTCGGACCTATTTGCTCGATGGCTCGTCAGTCGACTGGTCCTCGCTGGATTTTAGCTTCACGACATCCTCGTTCAGCTCGACCATGGCGCTGTCGCG
>NZ_JAJDNA010000014.1 GCF_022340925.1 Thiocapsa sp. | reverse complement strand
TGGTGGGCGCAGCTGGGTTCGAACCAGCGACCCCTGCCGTGTGAAGACAGTGCTCTCCCACTGAGCTATGCGCCCGATCAGGGGCAGAAGGCTACCAGTCACCTGGGCTGGGGTCAACGCACGCGCGACATGGTGACCTGGGCTGGGCGGATACGCCGACGGGCCCAGGAGGGTCCCGCCGCCGCGGCTGCGGCTCGCCTAGTCCTCGCGCGGCGTCGCCGGCTGGGCTAAATTGGTTGGCCACGCCCTGAGATAGCCCCGTCGGGCGACGGATCCATGCGGGGCGGTCGCAGCAGGCCAACCAAAACACAGCGGATTCTGAGGCGAAATGTCTGCTGAAAACGTCTTTTTTGTGCCGGTCAAGGAGCTGTGCCAGCGTGGGGTCGTCACCTGCGAGACGAACGATGCGCTGGTGGCCGCCGCCGACAGGATGCGGGAGCGCAATATCTCGAGCATCGTGGTCTGCGCGCGCCAGAGCCCGGTGGGCATCGTGACCGACCGCGACCTTCGCAACAAGGTGGTGGCGCAGGGGCTGGATCCGAGCGGATTGCGGGTCGACGACATCATGAACAGCCCGTTGGTGACGATCGGAGAGGAGGAGTATCTCTTCGACGCCCTCTACCTGATGAGCCGGCGGCGGATCCACCGGCTGTGCGTGGTCGATGCCGACGGCAAGCTTTGCGGCATCCTGACCGACTCGGACGTCTTGCGCCTGCAGAGCCGCTCGCCGCAACAGCTGATAAAGGAGATCGAGGAGGCGCGCAGCGCCGAGGAGCTCAAGAGCCTGCATGAGAAGACCGAGGAGCTGGTCGTCCATCTGGTGGGCACGGGTGTCGCTACGAAGGATCTGGTGCAGACGATTGCCCACCTCAACGACCGTATTCTCGCTCGCCTGATCGAGCTGGTGCGCGGCGAGCGCTATCCCGACCTCACCAACCGCTTTGCCTTTTTGGTGCTGGGCAGTGAGGGGCGCCGGGAGCAGACGCTGGTGACCGACCAGGACAACGCGATCGTCTATGCGGACGATCTCTCGGCGGCCGAGCGCGACCGGCTGACTGCCTTCAGCCTGGACCTGATCGACTGCCTGATCGGGATCGGCGTGCCCGCCTGCCCTGGCGGCATCATGGCCAGGAACGAGCAGTGGCGGCGCAGCCTCGGGGACTGGAAGGCGGTGCTCGAGCGATGGCTGCGGACAGCGACGCCTGAGAACATCCTCTCCGGGAGCATGTTCTTCGACCTGCGCACGCTGCACGGCGACGACCGGTTTGAGCGCGAGCTCAAGGACCACATCACGGCTCAGCTGCGGGCCAACAACCTGTTTCTCGCATACAGCGCCGCCAACGTGGTGCGCTTCAGGCCGCCGCTTGGGCTGTTGGGGCAGATCAAGCCGGAGAAGAGCGGGCCGCACCGCGGCTGCATCGAGCTCAAGAAGGCCGGCATCTTCGCCATCACGGAGGGCGTCAAGGCGATGGCCCTGCAGGCCGGGATCATCGACTCTGGCACACGCACCCGTATCCTCGGCCTGAAAGATGCCGGGGTCCTGAGACCGAAGCAGGCGGAGAACCTGGAGGCAGCCTTCGATTTCCTGGTTTACCTGCGGCTCCGCGCCCAGCTGCTCGCGCGCGAGCAGGGGCGTCCCCCGGACAACTATCTGCCGCTGGAGCACCTGAACCGGATCGAGGAGGGACGCCTGAAACTGGCGCTGGAAGAGGTCAAGGAGTTCCAGGGCTTTCTGCGCAGCCGCTTCCAGCTCAACCAGATAGGCCGTTAGGGCGCCGCGGGACCGGCCGGGGGTCGGGCAGGCGTAGCGAAGCGTGGCGTGGGTCCCTTGGCGTCAGGGCTCGGCATGCTCTGGTCGCGATATGTCGGCTGGAGCGCCCCAGGGGCCTGCCTGAAACGACTCGGCCTCCAGCGATCGCAGGATGTCGCCTCCGTGGCGCAGCGGGAGCGAGTAGTGGCCTTCGCCGGGCAGGATCCGCAAGCTGCACCCAGCTAGGTGCTCGGCATACCAGCGCGCATGGGCGAGGGGGACCGTGTTGTCGGCGTCGCCGTGCCAGAGCGCGATCGGCTGGGTCAGGGCGCCGAAATCGATGTTCCAGGGTTGGGTGTAGAGGGCCAGATCCTGGCGGGCGCCCCGGGCACCCACTCGCATCGCCTCCTGCACGCTGCGGGTCAGAACCTCGCGCGCGAGGCGGTCTTGCAGGGCAGCACGGTCTGATGCGCCCGCATTCAGGGTGCGGACGCCGTCGATCAGCCATGGTGAGGCTGCGATCAGAGCCGGAAGAGCCCCCCCGTGGAGCAGCCGGGCCAGGTCGGGCGACTGGTGGGCGAGCGTGAAGCTCACACGGGTCACGAGCCGCATCTCGATGCGCACAGGATCCAGATAGATGGGACCAAGCGGGCAGACCAGCGCGCAGGCACGGACTCGCTCCGGTATGCGGGCGAGACAGGCCAGGGCATATGGACCACCGCCGGAGACCCCGATCAGATCGAAAGCATGGAGCGCGAGCTGATCCGCCAGCCCGAGGATATCTTCGGCCCATTTCAACAGGGTCCGCTGCGGATCGGGGTCCGAGTCGCCGTAGCCGGGCCGGTCCGGGCTGATCACCCGCACGCCGGCGCCCTTGGCTTCCTCGTGCAGAAGGCGCGCCTCGATACGCGAGCTCGGGAACCCATGGCAGTAGAGGCTCGCTCTCCCGCCGGGATCCCCGTATTCGCAATAGGCGAGGCGACGGCCGTCGGCCAGACGGACGAATCTCGGCGAGCCCTCCGGTGCGAGCGGGTCCCGGGCAAGCTTAGTCACACTGCTGTCCCGATTCGGGTTGCAGCTCCAGGACTTCCATCCGATGGTTCCCGCACGGGTTCTCCGCGCTCGGTCCTTGCGTGAGCAGGACCAGCCCTTCGCGGACCCCCCGTTCATAGAGCCATTGGCGCAGGAAGCTCGACCAGTCGGCGCGGTCTGAAGCGACCTCGATGGGGTGGATGCCGTAGGAGAACTGCAGCGCCTGGCAGGTGGAAGCGTTGGGGCTGAAAGCGATGATCCACACCGGCAGCCGGAAGCGCGCGACATTGCGCGCCGTGCTGCCCGATTGGGTCGGCACCGCGACGGCCTTGGGATCGCTGTCCTTGATGGTGTGATAGACGCTCGCGGCGATCAGGTCGGCCGCGCGCATGCGCCCCGAGCCGTGGAACCCGTCCATGGTGCGGACGAAAGGCTGCTTGGCGCGCTCCGGCTCCACGTGGGTCGCGATGCCGGCGAGCATGGCGACGGCCTCCACCGGGTAGCGACCCATCGCGGACTCCGCCGAGAGCATCACACAGTCGGTGCCGCCCAGGATGGCGTTGGCCACGTCCGTCGCCTCGGCGCGGGTCGGTCGGCGGAAGCTCACCATGGACTCGAGCATCTGGGTGGCCGTGATGACGGGCTTGCCGAAGCGATTGGCAAGCTCGGTGATCTGTTTCTGCACGACGGCGATCCGCTCGATCGGGATCTCAACGCCGAGGTCGCCGCGTGCGACCATGATGCCGTCGGCGGCATGCAGGATGTCCTCCAGGTTGTCCAGCGCGCCGGCGCGCTCGATCTTGGCGATGATGAAGGGTGCATAGCCCATGGCCTCGGCAGCCTGGCGAACCGCCAGGATGTCGTCTGCGGTCGCGACGAACGATTGACTGACAGCATCCAGCCGATGCTCGGCCGCGAAGCCAAGCCACCGTTGATCGTCCTCGGTGAAGGCGCTGATGCCGAGGTCGATGCCTGGGAGGTTGAGCCCCTTGCGGGAGCGCAGCTCGCCGCCGACACGCACGCTGCAGCGGACGTCGGGCCCATCGACCTCGAGCACCTTCAGGAGGATGAAGCCGTCGTTTAGAAAGAGCCGGTCGCCCGGCTGCACCGCCGCGGGCAGATCCGGAAAGCTGATACTCACACGCGATCTGTCCCCAAGGATCTCATCTGTCGTCAGCGTGAAGACCTCGTCGCGCAGGAGCTCGATCGGTTCCTCTGCCAGATCGCCGATGCGCATCTTGGGGCCGGGCAGGTCGCCCATGATGGCGATGCGTCGTGCGGTCGCTGCGGCGGCCTCTCGGATACGCCCGATCAGGGCCGCGTGATAGGCTGCGTCGCCGTGGGAGAAGTTCAGTCGCGCGACGTTCGTGCCGGCCTCGATCAAGGCGCGGAGCATCTCGGGCGAATCGGAGGCCGGGCCGATCGTCGCGACGATCTTGGTCTTGTGGGTCGGCTGTTTCATGGTGAGGTCTCGCTGTTCTGGAGGGGGTGCGGGGCCGGTCTCGGTTCCGAGGAGTCATCGCATCAGGGCTTTGGATCGACGCATGATCCTTGCAGGTGGCCGGACCCGAAGCGCCGTTGACGCCGCCCTGCTGTCCTTATACCGACGCCGGTTGATGCTTTCGTGTCATCGTGTCGCATCCGTCGGGGCCACGGTCGGTGCTGGTGGCGATGACCTTCGCTTGACGAGCAGCGGATCGCCGGGCGCTGCGACGACAGCTCCCCCGCGGGCTAATCCGCGCCACGGCGCCGGCGCCAGGCAAGAATCGCCGCACGGTCGGTCGTCTGATCCTCCGCGTAGAGACGCTTCAACTCGGCGCGGCGCGCCTCGGGTGCATGATGCAGCACGCCCGCAACGGTCAGCGGCGGGCCACGCCTCAGCACCTCGCCGCCGGTCACCGCGGCCAGATAGGCGGTTCGATCCCCGGTATCCAGGCGATCCTCGACGCGACAGTCCAACCAGCACAGGGCGCTCGTGAGCAGTGGGGCACCGTTCGGTGTTGCGGGGAGCGACAGGTCGGCGAGCTTGTCGACTTGGTGGCCCGAGACCAGCCCGAATCGCCAGACACTCGCAAGGTCGTCGGCACAGAGCAGGTGCAGGGCGAAGCCGCCGCTCGATTCGATCAGCTCCCACGTGTGATGGTGCTTGGCGACGGCGACGAGCATGCGGGGGAGATCGGGGACGATGGACGCGCGCGTCGCGGAGGTGGCGACAAAGCCGCCGCGGCGCGCGCCTGCACGCGCGGTGACCAGCCACAGGGGGGGGTCGTAGAGGTGAAAGATCTCGCTGACGGCCGCCTGGGTCTCGGGACTCATGGGATCATCGCGTGAAGGCGAGCGCTGGGCGCGTGGTCAGACGGGGGTGCGGCAGGGGATGAGGCTGTCGATTCGGTCGGTGATGCCCTGCTCGATCGGCCCCTTGAGCGGTTTGAGCAGGAAGCCAAGATTGACCTCGAGGGTGAGGCCGGTGTCGGTGACCTCGATACATCCTGTCGCCCCAGTCCGTTTGAAATCGAGCCGATTTCCGTTCCACGCGCATTGGGCGTCGAGCTCGCTGCCGAGCAGCTCAGCGACCGCCTCGAGGCGGCTCAGCGCCTGCTCCAGCCCAAGGGTATGCTCGCGTTCGATGAGGATATCGGCCATGACTCGTATTGTTGGTCCGACGCTACAGCGGGTCAAGGCAGGGACGTGGGGCGGAGTCGATATCCTGGTAAGACTCGGGGACGAAGCGCGGTGTGCAGATGGCCAGGAAGACCAGTTCGGCCTTGCCCGTGTTGAGGATACGCTGGCCGAAACCCGCCGGGATGTAGACCAGATCACCCGGGCCGACGACGCGAGGCGCCATCCCCTGAACCTCAACGCGCCCCTCGCCGAGCAGGATCAGATAGCGCTCCACGATGCCGGCAAGCCGGTGACGGCGTGTCGTCGCCCCTGGCGGGACGCGCGCGCGCGCCACGGAGACGGCGGGGTCGTCCGAGCGGTTCCAGGTTTCCAGGATATAGCAGCCTTCCTCCGTGAAGAATTCGTCCTCCGCCGGGGGGGTTCGAACGAGGGCTTGCGGCCGATTCACAGCTTTCCCGTGGCTCGACGGTAAGCGGCGGAGCGTCGATCACCGCCCCGCGGGCGGGGCAGGGCGCGCCGGTTCAATGCCCCTTCGATCGCGGCGCAGAAGGTCGAGTCGCCGAGCACCCAGGCCTTGTTCGTCGCGTCCCGGATCCGGGTCAGCAGAGCCGCGTCGAGGGTCTTCTCGGCTTGCGCGGCATATGCGGTGCGCCGGGCCTTTGCGTTGCGTCCGAGGTGCTCGTACTCGGGGTGAGGTGTGACCAAGGGGTCATCATCCCCGCGGGCATTGGCCCCATAGCTCGACCACCCGTACTCCTCGACGCTCTTCACCAATCCGCTGCGGACGGGGTTGGATTCCACGTAGTGACTGACGGGGAGCAGATATTGCCTGGGATCGAGCAGGGTCGCGCGGTAGCGTCCTTCCCAGAGGGTGCCGGTACGCTCGTAACGGGAGTTGAAGTGCTGCACATAATAGCGTCCGACGTACTGCATCAGCTTGCCCACGCCGTTCTCCAGACGCGGCGTGAGCAGAAGATGGAAATGATCAGGCATCAACACATAGGCGTGCAGATCGCATTGGAACTTGTCGGCGGCGGCGCCGATCTTTTCCCACAGGAACCAGTAGTCGTCCTCCGCGTACAGGATGCGCGCATGGTTGTTGCCGCGCTGGATGACATGTTGCGGATAGCCGGGAAGGACGAATCGGGGCAGGCGAGCCATGGTTGGGGTCGGAGCCGGTTGGTTGACCTGATCCCGAGTATAGACCCACCGTACATGAATTTTTCGGCGCCCCGTATGCCGCGCGCACGTCGGGCCGGCGTTGCGGCTGCTCGCCGCACGGCTGCTGCGACGCGTCGGTGCGCCTTGCCCTGGCGTGCACCGGACGCGTCGCCCTTGCCGGAAGACCGGGTTGCGGCGGGTCCGGACGCACATCGCGAGGACGACAGCCGTCGGTCTCGCGCACGGGTATGAGGTGCCCGGTCAACTGGTCTCGGAATCATTGAGCGGCGTATACTGATGACGTTTGCTTGCCGGAGTCGAAGATGCTCGATATCAACCCGATCGCCTATCGGATCAGTGACCTCAAGGGACGCGTTGAATCCCTTAGGGGGTATCTTTGACTACGTTGAGCGCAAAGACCGCCTGACGGAGGTTCTGCGCGAGCTGGAAGACCCGCAGATCTGGAACGACCCCGAGCGCGCCCAGGCCCTGGGGCGGGAGCGGGCGGCGCTCGAGGCGGTCGTGATCACGATCGACGAGCTCAACACGGGCCTCTCCGATGCAGACGATCTCCTGGCGCTGGCCGCCGAAGAGCAGGACGAGGAGACGCTCGACGCGCTCGCGGTGGACCTCGAGAAGCAGGACGCACGGGTCCGCGAGCTGGAGTTCCGGCGCATGTTCGCCGGCGAGATGGATGCGAAGAACGCCTTCCTGGATATTCAGGCCGGATCGGGTGGGACCGAGGCGCAGGATTGGGCGGAGATGCTGTTGCGCATGTATCTGCGCTGGGGCGAGCGGCGCGCGTTCAGGACCGAGCTGCTCGAGGTTTCGCCCGGGGAGGTCGCCGGGATCAAGTCGGCCACGATCAAGTTCACCGGCGACTACGCCTTCGGCTGGCTGCGCACTGAGACCGGTGTCCATCGGCTGGTCCGCAAGTCGCCGTTTGACTCGGGTAATCGGCGCCATACCTCGTTTGCCGCCGTCTTCGTCTCGCCCGAGGTGGATGACAGCGTCAACATCGAGATCAATCCCGCCGATCTGCGCATCGATGTCTATCGGGCGAGCGGCGCGGGCGGTCAGCACGTCAACCGCACCGAATCGGCCGTTCGCATCACGCACAACCCGACCGGCATCGTGGTCCAGTGCCAGACGGATCGCTCGCAGCACAAGAACAAGGATCACGCGATGAAGCAGCTCAAGGCCAAGCTCTACGAGCTCGAGATGCAGAAGCGGCGCGCGGACCAGCAGGTGGTCGAAGAAGGCAAATCCGACATCGGTTGGGGCAGTCAGATCCGCTCCTATGTCCTCGATCAGGCGCGTATCAAAGACCTGAGAACCAATGTCGAGATCGCCAACACCCAGTCGGTGTTAGACGGCAACCTCGATCCCTTTATTGAAGCCAGCCTGAAAAGCGGCCTCTAACGTATTCTTGAGCAAAAAGAAGTGCGGACATCCTAAGCGCCGGGGCGGATCGCTCTGACGGAGCGGACCGCGGCGCGGGCGAGGCCGGCCGAAACGCCTGGCCCTGAGATGGTCCTTGCGCGGATCTGGCTCGGATTCAGCTTTACGGAGAACCTGAGGTGATGAGCGACCAAGTCGACCGGCACCCGCGTGCGTCCGGCCAGGCCGTCGATGCGGCCGGCAGCGGTCCGGAGGCAGTCGATGAGCACAAGCTGATTGCGCAACGGCGCGAGAAGCTCGCACAGCTGCGTGCCCAGGGCGCGGCCTTTCCCAACGATTTCCGTCGCGATGTCGTCGCCGGAGAGCTCCAGGCGGAGTACGGCGAGCGCGACGCCGGGGCGATCGAAGCGCTTGGGTTGCGTGTGAAGGTCGCGGGCCGCCTGATGAGCCGTCGGATCATGGGGAAGGCGGGCTTTGCCCACGTCCAGGACATGTCGGGGCGCATCCAGCTCTTTGTCCAGCGCGATCTGATCGGCGAGGACGCCTATGCGCGCTTCAAGCGCGATCTCGACCTTGGGGACATCCTCGGCGCCGAGGGCATGCTCTTCAAGACGAAGACCGGTGAGCTGTCCATAAAGTGCGACAGTATTCGCCTGTTGACCAAGGCCTTGCGGCCGCTTCCTGAGAAGTTTCATGGATTGACCGACATGGAGAGCCGCTACCGCCAGCGGTATCTGGATCTGATCATGAACGGCGCCACGCGCGAGACCTTTCGGATCCGCACCAAGGTGGTCCAGTTCATCCGCGACTATCTCAACGCCAGGGGTTATCTGGAGGTCGAGACCCCGATGATGCAGGTCATTCCGGGCGGTGCGGTCGCCCGGCCCTTTATTACCCATCACAACGCCCTGGACATGCAGCTGTTCCTGCGCATCGCGCCCGAGCTGTTCCTGAAGCGCCTGGTTGTGGGGGGGTTGGAAAAGGTCTACGAGATCAACCGCAACTTCCGAAACGAGGGGCTGTCGGCGCGGCACAACCCCGAGTTCACTATGCTCGAGTTCTACGAGGCCTATGCAGATTATCAGGATCTGATGGATCTCACCGAGGACATGCTGCGCGAGATGGCGAGGCAGGTCCTGGGTCGGACTCGCATCGACTACCAGGGCGAGCAGTACGAGCTGGCGCGGCCCTTTTCCCGGATGACGGTGCGCGAGGCGATCCTGCAGTTCAATCCCGATCTCGATCCGGCCGAGGTCGACGACCTGGAGCGCATCCGCGCCATCGCTGTCCAGCTGGGGATCGTCCCGAATGCGAGCTGGGGTCTGGGAAAGATGCAGATCGAGTTGTTCGAGCGTACCGTCGAGCATCGCCTGACCGATCCGACCTTCATCACCCAGTATCCGACAGAGGTCTCGCCATTGGCACGGCGGAACGACGAGAATCCGTTCGTCACCGACCGTTTCGAGTTCTTCGTCGGCGGACGCGAGATCGCCAACGGCTTCTCCGAGCTGAACGACGCCGAGGATCAGGCAGAGCGATTCCGCCAGCAGGTTGCGGAAAAGGAGGCCGGAGACCTCGAAGCCATGTATTTCGATGCCGATTACATTCGCGCCCTCGAGCATGGCATGCCGCCGACGGCGGGCGAGGGCATCGGCATCGACCGGCTGGTGATGCTCTTCACGGATTCACCCTCGATCCGCGATGTCGTGCTGTTTCCACACATGCGACCCGAGGCCGGCGGCTGAGGCCGCCAATGGCGCGGCCCGGCGTCGGGTGGTCCAGCGCAGCTCCCGCTCCTTGGCATGCCTCTCGCGGGGCGTTCGGGCTCCTAGGGCTCTGCCTGCGCAGGAAACCCGTAAGGCGGGTCCTTGAGACGCAGAAGCGGTCCGCCCTCACCCAAGCGCACCTCGCCGGACTCCGCTGCGTTGATCTCCACGACCGCAAGGAGCTCGTAGCGCCCGTCCTCGGTGCGACTCGCCGACACCACCCAGCCGCTGCCCTGTTGGGACGCACTGGACGCTGAAACGAGTCCATCCCCGGGCTGCGGGGGCACGTCGCTCTCGAGCTCGGCCAGGTACATGCGCCTCTTGAGCTTGCCGAGGTACTGCATGCGGGCGACGACCTCTTGGCCGGTGTAGCAGCCTTTGTTGAAGCTGACCCCGTCGATCAGCTGCATGTTGGCCATCTGGGGAACGAAGGCGTCCGCGGTCTGGTTATAGACGGTGGGAATCCCGGCGCGGATGTCCAGGAGCGTCCAGCCGTCCGCGTTTGAAGGGGTCGCCGTGCCCCGGAAGGCCTCCCAGTGCTCGCGCATGGAATCGGGCGGGCCGATGAGCTCGAGGCGGGGGAGATGTCCGGAGAGCCGAATGACGGCGAGCCCGTCGGTCAGCGCGAGGCCGTTCGCCTGATCCGGCACCGGGAGCCCTCGCTTGGCCAGGAGCACCGCGGCGCAGTCCCCCGTCAGCGCGATCCGCACCAGCTCGTCGCTGGCGTCTTCGAGGGTGACCCGACTGCGGAGCACGAACATCCTGAGTCGTTTCAGCAATTCGGGAACACGCTGCGCGGGCAGCTGGAGATAGAAGGCATCGCCGGCGCGGATGACGAGAAAGCTCGCCAGCATCCGCCCCTTCTGGCTACAGTGGCTGCTCCACTGGACATGGGTCTCCGAGAGCTCCCGGATGTCATTGGTGAGCTGGCCCTGCAGGAAGTCGGCGGCATCGTCTCCACGGACCGCGATCAGTCCGAGATGAGAGAGGTCGAACAGACGACAGCCGTCGGTGCTCGATGGGCCCGATTCCGGGAAGCGCGGGACCCCATCCTCGCCGAGCTGCGCGCGGGTCGCCGTGAGAACGTCTCGCCAAGTTGGATGCATGAAAATCACCTCGCGCCGATCGCGCCGGGAGACCGCGTTGAGATGCGGCCAGATTCGTTATCATAACCGAACGCGTTGAGAGCGCCCTGGTCGGCCCTGGCTGACAGGTCGGACTCAGGCCGCATTATTTCAGCCCGAACAGGAGATCACAGCAGCTTGTCGTCATATCAATCCAGTCCCCCAGTCAACAGCCTGGTACTCTACAAGGCCCGCCCGGCCCGGGTGGTGAGCGTGGGCGAGAAGATCGAAATCGAGCTTGACGGCGGACAAAGCAAGCGCGTACGGCCAAAGGATGTCGAGCTGCTCCATCCAGGTCCGTTACGGAACCTGTCGGAGCTCGCCCCCCGGGAGGGCGAGCTGGAGGAGGCCTGGGAGTTGTTGGAGGGGGGCGAGACGACCCTGAAAGACCTCGCCGAGCTGGCCTTCGATGCCTTCACGCCGGCCACGGCTTGGGCCGCATGGCAGTTGGTCTCCGAGGGCCTGACCTTCAGCGGGACGCCAGGCCGAATCTGGGCACGTCCCCGGGAGGCGGTGGAGCGCGATCGGGCGGAGCGGGAGGCCAAGGCGGCGGAGGCGCGCGAGTGGCAGGCGTTTCTGCAGCGCATGGCGGCGGCGAGGCCGGCGCCGGAGGACGTCTCTCGACTCGGCGAGATCGAGCGCCTGGCACTGGGCCAGTCGGAGCATAGTCGCATCCTCTCCGCCCTTGGTCATGGCCAGACCCCCGACAATGCACACCGCGCACTCGTTCAGGTCGGTTACTGGCGGCTGAACCACAATCCATACCCGGCCCGCTGCGGTGTGCCGACCTCGGATCCGGATTTGCCGGTCCCCGACCTGGCGGGCGAGGATCGGCTCGACCTGACCCATCTCCTCGCCTATGCCATCGACGATGAAGGCAACCGGGACCCCGACGACGCGATCAGCGTCGACGGGGATCGGCTATGGGTGCACGTGGCCGACGTGGCGGCATTGGTGGCCGCGCACTCGGAGCCCGAGCTCGAGGCGCGCGCACGGGGGGCCAATCTCTACCTGCCTGAGGGCATCGTCAATATGCTGCCGCTGGGCGTCACCGACCGCCTCGGCCTCGGTCTCGCGCCGACCTCGCCGGCCCTCTCCTTTGGAATCCGCTGTGACGAGCACGGCGAGCTCGTCGACGTCGAGATTCTGCGCACCTGGGTGCGCGTCGAGCGTTTGAGCTACGAGCGCGTAGAGCAGTCGATCGATGCGCCGCCATTCTCGGCGATACGTGCCCTTGTCGAGCCCTTTCGCAGGCGACGCCATGCGCGCGGAGCGGCCGGCCTTGATCTACCGGAGGTGAGCGTGCGAGTGGATGAGGAGGGGCAGGTGACGATCCGGCCGCTGCCCAGGCTTACGAGTCGTGCGATGGTCACGGATGCGATGTTGATGGCCGGGGTTGCCGCGGCACGTTTTTGTCTGGATCGTGGAATTCCCATCCCGTTCGCCACTCAGGCACTCCCGGACGATCTCGACGATTCCGCCGATCTCGCGGCCATGTATGCTCGGCGACGGCGTTTCAAGCCGACTCGCCTGTCAGACGTTCCGGACGCTCATGCAGGCCTGGGTCTGGACTTCTACACCCGGGCGACGAGCCCCCTGCGACGCTATTCCGATCTCCTGGTGCACCAGCAGATTCGAGCTGAGCTTACGGGTGGCGAAGGTCTTGCACGGGAGGAGGTCAAGGAGCGGATCGCACGGGCGGAGGCTGCGGCCGCCTCGGTTCGGCGGAGCGAGCGTCTGTCGAACCAGCACTGGAAGCACGTCTATCTGAGAGACAACGGAGACTGGCGGGGCGAGGGCGTCGTCGTCGAACGCGATGACCGCAAAACGACCATTCTGATCCCCGAGCTGGCATTGGAGGGGCGGGTGCGATCGCGGGAGACGCCGGCACTGAATGATCGCCTGCGAATCGCGGTGACGGAGGTCGATGTCCCCGTCCTCACGGCGAGTTTTCGCGTCCTGGGATGAGCGGGCAAACCGATGGGATTTCGGAAACCGCGTTGCCGAAGTGCGCCCTGACGTTGCCCATGGAGAGCCAGCCATGGCCCTCCTGTTCGTGACGTGCTGACAGATTCAGCGCTTCATGTGCGAAGCAGCATGCCCCGCCGCTGTCAGGCGCCAAGGCGCCTGACAATGACGGGCCACCGCGTCATGCGGTTCCGTGCTGAATTTCCGGCCGGAACGGCCAGCGAATCAGCCGCTCCTTAGGCGCCCCAGCGCCGCACACTGCCGGTATCGAGATGGACGAAGTCCGAGCGCCTGTAATAGCCGACGCCGCCGCGCGCGAGCGAGAGAGCCGCGTCGCGGATGCGCCGCGTTGGAAGGTCGGGGAAGCGTACATCAATTGCCTGCCCGGTCAGGTGCAGGCTGTTCTTGGCCACGCCGCGGTTCGTCGCGCGGAGCATTCGGTTGGTGCTCGGTGAACGATAGGCGCTCAAGATCTCGTAACGAGCATCGGTGTCGCCGAGGTGGGCCTTCACGTCATAGAGCAGGTCGAACAGCTTGGGATCCATGGTAACCGTATCGCCGGTTCGGAAGTCGCGGAAGAAGTGATTGAGCTTCTGCAATGCCCCCCGTTGGTAGTTGTCACCGACTCGGTAGGTTACCGAGATGCGCTCCTCGGTGTGCAGATGGTGGAATGACAGGACGCGCGGGCGCTCGGCGGGCCGTCTGGCGAACGCCGGCGCGGCAAAGGCGGACAAGGCAGCACTGAGAAAGTAACGTCGATCCATGTTCCCCCCGGTACATTTGACGTTTGATCTGTAGGCAGGTTGACATTATAGGAAACGAAAATGGAAAAGCAATAGAAATTTGCGCGGATTTAATATCTGAAATTACTTTATATAGAGAAGAAATAAAAATATTATAACTGATTGTTATATCATGAAAATGTTATTTAACATGACAAGTCACTTGATTCAGCATGAAGTATTTCATCGAACGATTTTCCCGCAATCTGAAAAGATCGATCGCGACGTTTGCGGGCTGGCCGCTACTGCGAAACGGCTGCGGCGAATTGGTCTAGAATTGGGCTGTGCAGTTGTTGTTTGGTACAGTGTTCAAGGCATCCGTATTCGGGTTGTTGGGCGACTGAGATGCGACCTGGGTCAATTTCAGGCGTCGAGAGGGCTGACGTCCGTGGCCGTTTTGCCCTAGGATGTGTCGCCGGACCGGAGCGTCCCGGCGCGATGCGCACAAGAACTGCGTGAGCGGGGCTTGCCCCTCGGCTGGGTGTCTCTAGCTCTACTGGGGGCAGCGGGATTTTCAGCTGGTGCGGGCTCAGCGGGACCGAGCCCGGGAGTGCGGTCGGATCGTCTTCTGGCATTGGCTTCGGTGGTGGATCGGCCGGGCCCGCGCGGAGGCAGAGATGCATGGATTCATCGCGATATTGGCGCTGCTGACCGCCTGCTTTGCTTCGGAGGCTGCGCAGGCGGACGTCTACAAGTACGTGGACGCGACGGGCAAGGTGTACTTCACCGATGCACCCCTGAAAGGGAAGAAGTATCGTCTCGAATGGAAGCGTGAGTCAAAGAAATTGGTTCGTGAGAATCAGACGCGATCGGCGAGCGTCGGCGCAAAGAGGCGGGCCGCATCCAAGTCGCCGAGCCGGGTCGCCGGCTCACTCGCCAAGCGACGGGCGCTGTATGACAACCTGATTGGGGCAAATGCACGGCGCTACGGCCTTCCGCCTGCCTTGATCCACGCTGTGATCCGCGCCGAATCCGCGTACGATCCTACGGCGGTCTCGCGTGCCGGAGCGGAGGGCCTGATGCAGTTGATGCCGGGCACCGCGGCACGTTATGGGGTGGCCGACAGCTTCAACCCGGTCGAGAACGTCCGTGGCGGTTCCGCCTATCTGCGGGATCTGCTTGATCTGTTCGATTGGGACCTCGAGCTGGCACTCGCCGGCTACAATGCGGGAGAAGGCGCTGTCATTAAGCATGGGCGCAAGATCCCGCCCTACGCAGAGACTCAGGATTACGTGCGCAAGGTGCGCGAGTTCCTTCTGGCGGAGAAGGGCACGCGACCCGGCGTTGCCATGTCCGCGCGTTGATCGGCGGAGCGGCCCGATCAGTGAGCGTGTCGCCGGTCAGTCCTGAGTTCCGCTTTCAATGTCGCGCAAAATGAGGTGGAACGAGGCTCCTAGTCTTCCCCGATGACCCGCTCGTCGCGCGGGGTCGACAGGAGCTTCTCTGCTTCCGCCTGCTGCCGAGCAAACACCAGGCGGTACTGGATGCCGCTGCCCGGCTCTTCCGCCTGGCGGCGGCTGCGGACCAGCTTGCGGGCGTCTTGGTAACGTTCCAGGGTGTCGATGTAATCCAACTGCAGCGGCGGAGAGATTTTATAAACGAAATAGGGCATGATCGGCGTATCCGTGACGGGCTGAGACCAACAGGGCGGCCCGACCTGCCGAGCGGGCAGGATCGAGCCGTCCGCAAGTCTAGCGCACTCCGGCACCCTGCTGCGCCGCGTTCGGCTTGAGTAGACGCTGATGTATTCAGCGTTTCCCGTCCGGGGCCTCCTGCCCCGGCATGTTCAGGCACCCAAGTGCCTGAAGTTGGCGTCTTCCGATTGTCGCGCCTCGCGGAAGGCGAGCTGATGACAGCCAGGATGGCGATTCATCAGCATCCGCTTAAGGGAATTTGTTTGCTGCATAAAAACAACCTTGGCGAGGTCATTCCAGGTGCGTGGTAAGGTTACAGGCCAGGCTGCTCGGGGCAGTCTCGGTCGCGGTGCCCGCGGGGTGGGATCAGGCGGGCGAGCCTTGTGGTCGGCGCGCCGGGCCCCGCAACACCGGTGGGAGCCCCGGTTGGCGGCTGAACGGGCCGCGCCGCCGGAGCGGCGCAACTGATGCGCAACGACTTCAATAATCCGTCCTATCCTGGTCCGGGGTCGAGCACCGGCGGATCTGCGATGGCGCCGTGAGGAGAGGCAGACGATGATCAAACCTGTGGGTTCCGACGCTTTAATGCCGCTGTTCGTCTACGACCCGGATGCGCATCATGCGCTGATGCGAGAGGCGGAGACACTCCCGTCGGTGGTGATCAGCTCCCAGGCGGCCGCCAACGCCGTCATGCTTGGCGGTGGCTACTTCAGTCCGCTCCCGGGCTTCATGAACCTCGCCGACGCCGTCAGTGTCGCGGAGGGGATGCGCACCACAGCCGGTCTGTTTTTTCCGGTCCCGATTCTCTGCCTTCTAGAGAGCGTCAGCGGGATCGCGGATGCCAATCGGATCGCATTGCGCGACCCCAATGTCGAGGGAAACCCGGTCCTCGCCGTGATGGATGTGGAGGCGATCGAGCAGGTCACCGATGATCAGATGGCGCTGATGACCGAGAAGGTTTATCGCACCGCCGACGAAGAGCATCCGGGTGTGAAGACCTTCCACAGTCAGGGCCGCTTCGCGCTGTCGGGGCCGATCCAGGTTCTGCATTTCTCCTACTTCCAAGACGACTTCCCGGATACCTTCCGCACCGCGGTCGAGATCCGCAACGAGATCGCAGAGCGCGGCTGGAAACGGGTGGTTGCCTTCCAGACCCGTAATCCCATGCACCTTGCGCACGAGGAGCTCTGCCACATGGCTATGCAGCGCCTCGACTGCGACGGCTTGGTGATCCATATGTTGCTCGGCAAGCTCAAGCCGGGCGACATCCCGGCTCCGGTGCGGGATGCGGCGATTCGCAAGATGGTCGAGCTGTACTTCCCGCCGAACAGTGCCATGGTGACAGGCTACGGATTCGATATGCTCTATGCAGGACCGCGCGAGGCGGTGCTGCACGCGTACTTCAGGCAGAACATGGGGGCAAGCCATTTCATCATCGGCCGCGACCATGCCGGCGTGGGCGACTACTACGGCGCTTTCGATGCCCAGACCATCTTCGACGAGGAGGTGCCAGCAGGTGCCTTGGATATCGAGATCTTCAAGGCGGACCATACCGCTTACTCAAAGAAGCTCAGCCGGGTGGTGATGATGTGTGAGGCACCGGATCACTCCAAAGAGGATTTCGTTCTGCTGTCGGGAACCAAGGTTCGTGAGATGCTCGGCAACGGCATTGCGCCGCCGCCCGAGTTCTCCAGACCCGAGGTCGCGCAGATCCTGATGGACTACTACCGCTCGATCAAGTAGGCGGCGCCGTTCCGTGACGCCCCCTGTGCATGCGGGCGCCGGAGCGGCCCCACGTCCCACTGCACCGACGCCATGTCCGGACTCGAGCCCGATGGTGTTTCGCCGGGTCAGGCGTCACGCGACGGCATCGCGGCGCTGGTGGGGGCCCAAGGGGGCAATCCTAATCCTATGGTGGCGGTCGTCCTCCTGACGCTCGCCACGCTCGCGATCGGCCTGCTCCTCGCATTGGATCCCCGCTGGGGATATGACGAGGCGTGGCACCTTTACCTGAGCACCCTTTCGCCTTGGACCAAGGCCCTCGAAGAGGGTCTCGTCGACGCGCATCCGCCGCTGCATCACCTCCTGCTGATGCCGATCGCGGCGTTGGGTTCCGATCCCTTTTGGTTTCGTCTGCCCTCGGTGGTGGCCGCCGCGGCGACGGTCCCGCTTTGGTATGTGCTGCTGCGGCGTCTGCGAGTCGATCCGGAGACGGCGCTGCTCGGCACCCTGCTGCTGGTCACCAGCGCGGGCTTCCTCGAGCTCGGCGTGGTCGTGCGATCCTACAGCCTCGGCCTCCTGTTCCTGATCCTTGGCCTGCTCGCCGCGACCTCGCTCGTCCCGCCGGTGGCGTTGAACGCGTCGGGACGCGCCAACCCGTCCCGGCCGCAGACACTGACTGCCGCCCTGGGCCTCACGATCGCCTTCGCCTTCATGTACTCGACGCTCTTCGTCACGCTGGCGTTGGTGCTTGTGCTGGCAATGATCTGGGCCGGGCAGTCCGGGAAGCCGGCGTTGCGCTTCGGGGAATGGCCGCGCCGATGGCGTCTCCCCGACCGGCTCGCGGTCGGGTTGCTGGGCATCGGGAGCCTCCTCATCATGTCCTGGTTCGCCGTGGGCTACGGTCGCGGTCGCGGCGCGGTGGCGCCGGCGCATGTCGATTCCCTGATCTTTCGCGAGACGGATTCGCCGCTCGACTTCGCCTGGAGGGGTCTGGTCGGCAATGCCGGCTGGTTGACCCCTCAGTTTCCTCAGACGCCCGTTTGGCAGGCGATCGCGGTCGGAGCCTTCTGGATTGCGGCTACGGCCGTCCTGGTGTCGGCGCTGCGCCGGCAACAGCAGGCGCGGCTTCTCCTGGTGCTGAGTGCCTTTGGCGCGACAGCTCTTGTCTTTTTCGCGGCGGTTGTCGGGGTCTATCCATTCGGCGGGCTGATGCGGCACCAGGCGATGCTGCTGCCGCTCTACCTGTCCGTGCTCGTACTGGCCGTCGACGCCATCTCGTCACGCCTTCGCTCGCCGCGTTCGCAGCGCGCCTTCGGTCTGGCCGTTGTGGCATTTGCCCTGCTCGGACTCTATCGGGGGCAGCACCTGGATCCGATCGGCGAGGGGAATACCCAGGGCGCTTGGTCCGGCGCGTTGGAAGCGCTCGAGACCACGCGTGCCCGGGCAGGTGCAGTCTATGTGGAGAGTCTGGCGTTCTATCCACTCTACGCGGACGCCTATCCGCAGGGGATCGATTTCCGGATGACGCTCGGTGTGCAGGACGGCCGGCCTGTCGAGATCCCGTATCGGACTGGCTGGATCGATGGCCTCGGCTTGAGCCGGGATTGGGATGTCTTCGGCATGAGGGGGGCGTGTGAGCCGGCTGGTCTCCTGATCCGTGACCGCAGGCACTGGACCTTTCCGGCCATCCCCGATGCGCAGTTTCTCGACCGACTAAAGGACCTGATGGCCTATCTCGGGATCGACTCGCTGCAGATGCTACGCGTGCGCTCAGAAGGCGAGGATGGACCGGATTCACTGTCGGTTGATGCGCGCTATCGCGAGGCCGGCTTGGTCGTCACCCAGGTGCAACGCCTGGGCGCGATGGATACTTGGGTCGTCCGTGTCGAGCCGCCGACGAAGGGCATGTGAACATCAAGAATTGGCTGCTTATCCGACGATTGCGGCGGGATGACAGCGCGCGCATGAGGCGGGCCCGCGCTGACTGACCGTATGCAGTTGATGCCCAGCTCTGGCCGGCCCGGCTTGTCGGGCCAATGCGCCACGATCAAGCGTCCTCCATGGATGCCGCCTCACGGCGGATCTGCCGGTAGGAGTAATGCCTGGAGAGAAAATACAAGGCGCCGGTGAGCGTGACCGGGATCCACTGACCGATGAGGAAGAGGATGCTGGCGGCGAGGGCGACCTCCTGAGTCACGCCGAATGGCGTCAGGGCGAAGACGAAAGCGGCCTGGACCGGCCCGATGAACCCGGGCACGCTGGGCATGGACACGGCAACCGCGGTCACGCCGATCACCAACATGGCGAGTCCGGCGGGGAGCGTCACCCCATAGCTGGCGACGCTGAGCCAAGCCATGGCCGCGGCGATGAACCAGCGCAGCAGCGAGTAGAGCAGCAGGGCGAGGGCGGCAGGCGGCATGGCGAGTGACTCGAGCCCCTTCGCGAGCTCGGCGAGGTAGGTATCGCCGCGCTTGGCGATTCTGGTGGGCAGGTGACGGCTTGCGCGCGTCCAGATGCCGAACGGGACCCGCGGGAAACGTGCGAACAGGATCAAGGAGAGCATCAGCGCGGCGATGCCCGCGAGCGCGAGGAACAGACTCACCTTGAACCCGCTCGGGACGTCCCCGACGAGGATCACACCGGTGGCGAAGACCAGCAGGATGCCGACCAGGTCCAAGGCGCGCTCAACGACCAGCGTCATCAAGACGCCGCTGCGCGAGCGCCCGAATTCCTTCGCGAAGATGACCGTGCGGATGATTTCGCCGATTCGCAGGGGCAGGACATTGTTCCCGGCCAACCCGATCATCATCGACGGGGCGACGTCCCGGGTCGAGTAGCGACCAAAGGGACGGAGGATCAGTGCCCAGCGCTGCGCATTGCTGAGACAGAAGAGCGTGAGCAAGACGAGGAAGGGCGCGATCACCCAGAGCTGTGCGTCGAGCAACGTCGTCCAGAACGCACCCAGATCGATGCCCGCCAGGGCATAGATCAGCAGGCCTGCCGTGAACAGGATGGGGACCAGCAGAGCGGCGAGCCGCTTCATGTGCCGAGCCTTGCGCCGGGGTACAGGCGTCGGACGACCGCCAGGGCGGATTCGAGGTCCTCGTCGACCTCGATGTGGCGGAACTCGGCGTTGCGGCCGACCGGATGCAGATTGTCGAAGCGACCGAAGAGGGTCTCGGCCTGCGCCTTAGCCGCCTCGAAGCCCCGGTCATAGACGGGGTAGCCGAATCGCTCCGGCACGACGAGCACATCGTCGACATCGGCGCGCTCGACGAGGTGGTAACGCTCGAGGGCGTCCAACACGTCTTCCACGGGTCGATCGGTCTCGGCCGTGACCTCGGCACAGAGCACCGTGTTGTCCGATGCGATCCCGGGGTCGTGAAAGTTGCGGAACTCGGCCATGCGGTTGATCACCACCTCGCCGTCGCCGAAATACACCCACTGATAGGGCATGACCCGCGGCCGCTTGACATGGAGATAGACCAGCTGGATGCCGCGAAACCGCAACCGGATATCTTCCCCGAACATCCGACCGAGTCGGGTGGCGGGGATGGTGCTGAAGACGCGGTCGCATTCGAACCGATGCGTCGCGCCGCGCTGCTGGTACTCGATCGCGGTGATACGCTGCTCGGAGTGCTCCATGCCGGTAACCCTGGCCTCGAGCTTGACCTCGCCCTCAATCCGCTCCCGCATCGCGTCGGCGATGCCTCCGTATCCCCCTTCCGCAGGGTAGTGAAAGGTGCTGAAGAAGGTCTTGGAGCCGCGCCGGACTGCATCCAGGAGTCCGGACGAGCGGAGCTTCTCGCGTCCCCAAGTCACCGAGATCTGACTCGGGGGTACGCCAAACATCTTCTTCGTATACGGCTCGAAGAAAAAATCGTAGAGTCCTTTTCCATAACGGTTCAGGGCGAGAGCCTCAAAAGAGTCTTCCGGCAGTTTCGGGCGCGCGAGAAAGCCCCAGACCAGGCGGGCGCCGGTTCTTCGGTCGAACCGCAGCACCAACTCGAGCGGGTTGATCGGATCTTGGATGACCCGGTCTTTCATCAGGATCCGGCTGTTGCGACGATGCTCGCGCAAAGGCACGATTGACTCGATGAGGGCAATCAGGTCCTGGTCCTTCGAATAGAGCCGGTGCGGCGCGATATCGCAGGGCACGCCATACCAGTCGAAGGTTCGCGCCAGCCCGCCGATGCGATCCGTGGACTCGAATACGGTGACCCGCTTCCCGATTCGTGAGAGCAGCCAGCCGAGGCTCAAACCGGAGATGCCGGCGCCGAGAACGGCGATCCGTTCCGCTGTCGATCCATCTGTTGGCATGGGTTATCGGAGATTCTTCTTGTAGGATGGGTACACGGCATTGCGAGCCTTTGAGAAGTTGGCGAATTCCATGGTGACGCTCGCCAGCTCGACCCCGGAAAAATCGGCATTGGTGACATCGGCACGGCGCAAGATTGCACCGCCGAGCACCGCGTCGGTGAAATCGACATCGGTGAGGTTGGCGTTTCGGAAATTGGTCTCCTGTGCCGAGACGCTGCGCATCTTGGCCCCGCTCAGGTCGGCGCCCTCGAAATTGGCGAGATTCACGACGGTGAAGCCGCCGGGGCTGGCGCTGGTCAGGTCCGCCTCGTGCATACTCGCGGCGACCAGGTTCGCATCGTTGAGATGACAGTCGCGCAGGTCGGCGCCGCAGAGGTTTGCCTCGCGCAGGTTGGCACGGATGAAGAGTGCCTTGGAAGCTGTCACGTGGCAGAGATTGCTGCCATGGAAGTCGGTGTCGCGCATGTCTGCATGGCTCAGGCTGGCGCCCTGCAGGTTGGCGAATCGGATGTGGGCATGGCGAAGATCCGCGCGCTCCAGGTTGGCATGCGAGAGGTCCGCGCCATTGAGGGTCGCCGCGCGTGCAGGGCGCTCCGCGCCCAGATGGGCCTGGCGCAGATCGGCCGCGTTGAGGTCGGCATCGGTCAGATCGGCTGCCACAAGGATGGCGTCGACCAGGCGCGCCCGGCTCAACCTGGCCCCGACGAGGTCACTGGACTCGAGGTTGGCGCCCGTGAGGTCGGCATCCCGCAGATCGGCCCCGTTCAGCTGCATGTCACGCAGGTCGGCACCGGCCAGGGAGTCCGCGTCGATCCTCTCCAGGATCTTTCCCGTCTCGTGATGTTTGATCTCGACCATCTGCCCCGTCCTCCGATGTTGTCGTCTGTCGTCAGCGAATAGCGGCTTCGGTTTGCGCAAATCTACCAGAAGCCGCGGACCGGAGTGACGGTCTTGATGTCAAGCAAACCGGGGTTTCGCCCCGCTGTCGTCTCGCGAACCTCGTCCCGGCCGGCTGGGCCGCCTTCGTTTGGCAACCACAGCCGCGTCGGCCAACGGTCGTGTGCCGCTGCGCGACCGCGGATCGACAGCCCGCTCGTCGCTGGCTAACATCGCAGGGCCTCGCCGAACCCCGTGCCGTGCCGCGGGCACTGTCGGACCACCCGGCGCGCGGACCGCGACCATCAAACCACCGCCCAACGGCCGGCGCGCTGCCGCGACAGCGTTCCGTTCCGGAGCGTCGCGGCGACCATAATCAGAACACCACCAGGAGCTACCATGAAGATCGAGACCCTCGCGATTCACGCCGGCTTTGCCCCCGACCCGACCACGAAGGCGGTGGCAACCCCCATCTATCAGACGACAAGCTACGCTTTCGACGACACGCAGCACGGCGCTGATCTCTTCGATCTGAAGGTCCCCGGGAACATCTATACGCGGATCATGAACCCTACCAGCGATGTGCTTGAGAAGCGGGTCACGGCCATGGAGGGGGGCGTTGCTGCCTTGGCTTTGGCGTCGGGCATGGCGGCGATCACCGACGCCGTTCTGACCATCGCCCAGTCCGGCGACAACATCGTTGCGGTCTCGACCCTCTATGGCGGGACCTACAACCTGTTTGCACACACATTGCCGCGGCTCGGGATCCAGGTCCGTTTCGCCGTGCCCAATGACATTGACGGCATGGCAGCGTTGATCGACGATCAGACCAAGGCGGTGTTCTGCGAGTCGATCGGCAACCCTGCCGGGAATGTCGCGGATCTGACCGCAATCGCCGAGATGGCGCACGCTCACGGCGTGCCGGTCATCGTCGACAACACGGTGCCGAGCCCCTACCTCTGCCGCCCTTTCGAGCACGGTTGCGACATCGTCGTCCATGCCCTGACCAAGTACATGGGCGGACACGGCACCACCATCGGCGGCATCCTCGTGGACTCAGGCCAGTTCCCTTGGGCCGAGCATGCGAGCCGCTTCCCGATGCTCAACGAGCCGGACGTTTCCTATCACGGGGTGGTTTACACCGAGGCGCTCGGCCCGGCAGCCTACATCGGCCGCACGCGCGTGGTGCCACTACGCAACATGGGCGCGGCCATCTCCCCCTTTAACAGCTTCCTGATCCTCCAAGGGATCGAGACGCTGCACGTGCGCATGGATCGCCACTGTGAGAACGCGGTGGCGGTGGCCAATTTTCTCAGGGAGCAGCCCCGGGTCGAATGGGTCCGGTATGCCGGACTGCCCGACAGCCCCGATTACCCGCTGGTCGAGAAATATATGGACGGCGCCAAGGCGAGCTCGATCCTGTCGTTCGGCATCAGGGGCGGACGCGAGGCCGGTGCGCGCTTTATCGACGCCCTCAACCTCGCGGTGCGTCTGGTGAACATCGGCGACGCCAAGACGCTGGCTTGCCATCCGGCGACGACCACACATCGTCAGCTGTCACCCGCGGAGCTGGCCCGTGCCGGGGTTTCCGAGGACCTGGTGCGCCTGTCGGTCGGCATCGAGCACATCGACGACATCATCGCCGACCTGGAGCAGGCGTTGGAAGCAGCGGCTTAGGGCAGCGGTCTCGATGCAGTGCGCTTGCCAGGCGCGCCCTAACCCGTTTGGCACAACCTGTCGGGCGCCGTGCTGGTCTCTTGGTGGCCGCGTCGAGCGCCTTGTGGCAGCCGGTCTCAATCGCGGCACAAACCTGAGCGTGCCGATCGAGCCCAGCGCTTGACCCCCAACCGAAAGAGCCGGCCGTCCAAGTGCAACGCAGATCGCATCGGGACTTGGCATCGGGTCCGTCCGATCGGGGCGCGGCGGGCGCTGGATGCGGCGCGACCGGCCGGCCTGGAAGACACCTGGCTGGCGCGCGAGGGCAGGGTCAGCGGATCGGTCAGCGCGATGAGCATGAACGCCCAGGCGAGCTGGGATTGGTCCCGGGGATCTCAACCCTGTGAACCGCCAAGCCCCCGGGGCCGACGTCTGCAAGGGAAGGGCAACCGTTTGTGCCCGGGTGCGCCGCGATTCCACGGCTGCTGGGTTACTGGACGGGCATATCACGCCGGGGAGGGCGCCAAAGGAACGCAGAACCCTCTATCAGCTCGTCGATGTGGCAGGCCCGCAGGGCGGCTGAGGATCGATGGTGAGTTGGCTGGCACCCGGCGAACGGCCGCGCGACCCGACCGCGTTCGCCTGGTTGTCAGCTGCTGGATCACGCGATGAAGATCATCAATACCGCATTGTTCGATGACCTCTGCGAAAGGGCCCTTGCGTCTCCGCGGCGGCGGGCCCATCACCTCATTCACGACTCCCACGGCGAGTCGGTCCAGCGAATCTTGATCGCTATGCAGCCGGGAACCTATGTCCGGCCCCACCGACACCGCCGTCCACCGAAGTGGGAGCTCATTCTCGTGCTGAAGGGGATCGCCGCGTGGATCGGCTTTGACGAGCAAGGGCGCGTCACCGGGCGAACCGAGGCCGGAGCGGACCAGGACTGCACGGGTCTCGAATGTCCTCAGGGAACCTGGCATTCGTTGATCTGTTTGAGGCCCGACACCCTCGTCTTCGAGTGCAAGCCGGGACCATTCTCACCGGTTCAGGCCGAGGACTTTGCGCGTTGGGCTCCGGAAGAGGGCGCGCTGGACGCGGCCGACTGCGTGCGGTGGATGGTTCGGGCAAGGGTGGGTGAGCGCTTTCGGGGGTCGGACGGCTCCCGCCTCGGTTGGACCTGAAGCCTCAGTGTCGTCCTGTGCGGCGCCCGACTGGGATCGCATTCCGGCTCGCTGCCATCGTCGTCCGTGACCGGAGCGTGCCGCGCGAGCGGTCTTCCCCCCCATCATGACAGCCACTCAGAAGCGGCAGACGGTCTCGCCGCCGTGCGCGATCCAGCCGTGGATCATCCGCTTGGTGGTGAAGCCGGCGGCACAGCGGCCGTCCCGGTCGATGACGATGACCCCGCCGCGGCCGGCAACCTTGCGTTTCAGGTAGCTCATGCCTTCATCCGCCGCCGAGTGCGCATCGCCGCCCTTGAAGTCGAGGACGTCGGCGATGGTCTTGGCGATGACTGTGCGCATGAAGTCCTCGCCGAAGCCGGTCGCTGAGACGGCGCAGGTCTCGTTGTCCGCGTACACCCCGGCGCCGATGATCGGCGTGTCCCCGACCCGGCCGAGGCGTTTGTTGACGACGCCGCCGGTGGAGGTCGCCGCCGCGAGGTTCCCCGTCACGTCGCGCGCGACCGCGCCGATGGTGCCGTATTTCTGCGACTCCGCTAGCTCGTCGGCCTCGTCGTGGTCGAGCATGATGCGGTGCTTCAGGCGCGCCTGATCGAGCTGGGCGATGCGCTCGGGGGTGAGGAAGTAGTGATCCGGCGCGAAGGGTACCTTGCAGTGCTCCGCGAAGCGCATCGCCCCCTCCCCGATCAGCATCACATGCTCGCTGCCGTCCATCACCAGGCGGGCGAGTTGGACCGGGTTGGCGATATTGGAGATCCCGGCGACGGCACCGGCGGCCAGGTCGCGGCCGTCCATGATCCCCGCGTCCATCTCCACCCGACCCAGCTCGTTGAGCACCGAGCCGCAGCCCGCGTTGAACAGGGGGTCGTCCTCCAGCAGGGAGGCGCAGGTCTCCACGGCCTCAATGGCGCTGGCCCCGCGGGAGAGGATAGCCCGGCCGTGCTCGAGCACGATGCGCAAGCTCTCCAGGTAGCGCACCGCGGTCCTGTCGTCCTTGACGTTGTCCAGGGCGCCGGCGCCGCCGTGGACCATGAGGGAGAAACGGTCGGTGGGCATGAGGCTCGATGAGGGTCCGCGCGAGAGGTTGTGGGCAGATCGAGGTCGGCCAGGTACGATCGAGGCACCGCAAGCGGTGCCTCATGACGTTTTCGATGCCGCGGGGCGCATGGGGGTGAAGCTATCAGAGTCGTCTCTGAAGCTCCAGGGCAAGGCGCTCCTGCGCAGGGGGCGGGCCGGCCAGCAGGACGAGGAGCTTGCCCACCAACAAGGGCCCCCAGTTGACCAGGATCACCCCCTCCCCACTCGCTGGGTCGTACTCGATGCCGAGCAGGTCGAGCTCGGCCAGGGAGCGGTGCTCGGTGCGGAAGGTGCGGGCGAGCCAGGAGTCGATGCCAAGCTTGCGCGCCACGGCGGTGGGGTAGGAGGCCCCGTTGAACCGCGGGTTGCACTCGATGGCGAGATATTCCGGGCCCTGGTCGCGGTCGATCACGGCGACATCGAAGGCGTATACGCCTCGGATTCCCTCCTGGTGCAGCCACTCCGCCATCGGCTCGACGCAGGACCATGGGGCGTGGCGCGCAGGATAGCGGTTGCCCTGGTGCACCGGCCCCTCCAGCAACTGCTCGGTGGTCGCGATGGGCCGGTAGCCGACGGCGTCCGCCTCGTACTGGAGATTGAGGAAGAGATCGGTGGCAACCTCCGCCTGGATCTGGATCGGAACGCCGGTCGCGAACCGGCTCAACGCGTCGCGCAGCTCCGCCGAATCGGCGCAGCGGTAGATGCCCACCCCCGAGACGGAGACGGCGGCTTTGAGATAGCAGGGGTAAGGCGCTCGTGCAATCTCCGTCGTCCCAATATCTGCCACGTCGGCGAGGCAGAGCGTCCGCGGGACCGGCACCCCCAGCGCCTCCGCCAGGGCCATGAAGTTGTTCTTGGAATTGATGTGCTGCACCACCCCATGCCAGGCCTGGTTCGGGCGCGCCGCATGCTCGGCGGCGCCGAAGAAGAAGACGGAGATCTCGCGATCTGCATGCTCCTCCAGGGCGCGCTGTCTGACATTCCAGATCACCTGCTCGGTGAAGGAGAGTCCAACGCGAGTGTAGTGCGCGCAGATGAAGTCCCACTGGGGCTTGAGTGCGGGGTGGAGCTGGATGATGTCCCCGGGCTCGGTAAGGGCCAGCGCTCGGCCCGAATAGAGGTGATTCCCGGCAACACCCTCCGCTGTGCAGCCCATGATGTCGTGGTTGAAGATCCGGGCGGGCGCGGTGAAGACCGCGCTGCTTGCAAGGGCCATCATCGCCTCGGCTCGCCTCCTGAGTCGGTTATCGTGCGGATACGGACCGCTGTCCCTCCGGCGCAGTCGATCAGCCTCAAGTCAGACAGGCTCTACCCGGGATCCGGCTCCATGTTGGCGTATCCGCGAGCGGATGGTAGGGCAGGGCCCGCGTGGCGCCAGCGTACTTCAGCTAAGCGCAATTCCCGGGCCATCAGATGCCGCCCGAGGTGCCGCCGCCGGGGCCGGGATGCAAGGCGGGCTGTCCGGAACGGATTGGTGCGCTTCCCCTGGGGCTGCACCGGAGAGGTGCGGGGGCATTCGGCTGCGCGGGCGCACCGCCGAGCAGCATCCCGAGCGACCGCGTCGACGGTGTCATCGAGCCGACTGTTGCTCCTCGCCGCGCCTTGCCAGCGTGACGAACTGCTCGCCGTCAGCCTCGCTCAGATGAACGTCAACAGGCTTCTAGGGATGCTGTGCAGCTTCCAGTCCGGGGCGCGGGGCGCCCATCGCCCGGTGTTTCTCGGGCGAAAGGAGCAGGTAGAAGGCCGGCACGACAAACAGCGTCAAGAGTGTGCCGATACCAAGGCCGGTCACGATCACCAGGCCGATGTCGAACCGGCTGACGGCACCCGGCCCGCTTGCGGTCAGGAGCGGGATCATGGCCACCAGCATAGACACCGTCGTCATCAGGATCGGGCGGAGCCGGATCGCCGAAGCCCGCTCGACCGCCTCACGTTTCGAGAGACCCTCGTGCTCGCGGAGCTGGTTGGCGAACTCCACGATCAGGATGCCGTTCTTGGCGATCAGGCCGATCAGGGTGATCAGGCCCACCTGGGTGTAGATGTTGACACTCGCGAACCCGAGGAAGAGGAAGGCAAGGGCGCCGGCGATGGTGAGCGGGACAGACATCAGGATGACGAAGGGGTCGCGCCAGCTCTCGAACTGCGCCGCGAGGACCAGATAGATGATCAGGAGCGAGAGGAAGAAGGTAACCTCGAGCGCGGCGCCCTCGGTCTTGAACTGGCGCGACTCGCCCTTGAAGTCCCAGCGCACGCCACGCGGAAAGAGGGCTGAGGCCTCCTGCTCGAGATAGCTCAGGGCCGCTCCCAGCGGGATCCCGGGCGTCATGACACCGGAGAGGGTGATGGCATTGAGCTGCTGGAACTGGACGCGCTTCGACGGCTCGACCTCGTCGTGGATGTCGACCAGGGCCGCCAGGGGGATCAGGTCGCCGGCTGAATTGCGGACGTAGAAGTCCTGCAGCTCGCCGATGTCGTTGCGGAAGCGCTGCTCGACCTGAGGAATGACCTGATAACTCCGCCCCTCAAGGCTGAACCAGTTGACGTAATCCTCGTTCAGCATCACTGAGAGGCTCCGTCCGAGATCGGCCATGCTGATCCCGAGATCGCCGGCGAGGTCGCGGTCGACGTCAAGGACGGTACGCGGTCGCTCGTACTTGATGTCCTTGCTCAGGAACATGAAGTTGCCGCTGGCCATCGCCTTGCCCAGCAACCGATCGGCAAGCCCATCAAGCTCGACGAAGGGGCGGTCGGACAGGATGACGAATTCGAGCGGGATGCCTCTCCCCGGTGTCGGCAGACTCGGCCGGGGGAAGACGACGGTCTGCATCCCGGTGATTGCGCCGAGCATACCCTGCAGCTGCGGCTGGATCTCCATTTGCGAACGCTTCCGCTCAGAGGGCGGGGACATCTTGAAGCCACCGAAGGTACTGCTCTGGTCACCACCCATACCGGCGATAATGAAGCTTTCCTTGTACTCAGGGAAGGAATCGAAGATGGGCAGCATCTCGTCGATGGCGCGCAGATTGAGATCGACGGTGGCGGTCTGCGGGGTGGTGCCCATGAAGAAGAGGATGCTCTGGTCCTCGGTCGGCGCCAACTCCTTCTTGGTCATGCTGTACATGCCGTAGATGGCGCCCAGCACCACAACTGCGACCAGCAGGGTGACGCCCGGGTAGTCCAACCAGCCGCGCAGCAGGCGCCGATAGCCGGCCGCGAGCCCGCCGAAGGCGTGCTCGACGCGGCGCTCGAAGCGGCTCTGCTCGCTGCCTGCGCGCAGCACGCGACCGGCCAGCATGGGGGAGAGGGTCAGGGCAACGACACCCGAGACCACCACCGCCCCCGCGAGGGTGAAGGCAAACTCAGTGAAGAGGGAGCCCACGAGTCCGCCCATGAACCCGATGGGGGCATAGACAGCGACCAGCGTCGTGGTCATGGCGATGATGGGCATGGCGAGCTCACGGGCCCCATCGAGCGCCGCCTGAATGCCGCTCTTGCCCATCTCCAGATGGCGATGCACGTTCTCCACCACGATGATGGCGTCATCGACCACCAGTCCGATCGCCAGGACCATCGCCAACAGGGTCAGAAGGTTGACCGAGAAGCCCATGAGCAACATCAGGAAGCCTGCGCCCACAATCGACAGGGGCACGGCCACCGAGGGAACCAGGGCGGCGCGGACCGAGCCCAGGGAGAGGAAGATCACGAACAGCACAATCAGCACCGCCTCGGCGAGTGTGGTGAAGACCTCCTTAATGGATTCCTGGATGAACTCGCTGGCGTCATAGGGGACGAACGCCTTGAGTCCCTCCGGAAACTGCTGCCTGAGCTCCGGCATCAGATCCTGAACCCGCGCGGCGACCTCGAGCGGATTGGAGCCCGGGGAGGGCTCGATGCCGATGAAGATGGCGGGGATTCCCTTGTACAAGGTGCTGGAGTCATATGTCTTGGCCCCCATCTCGACCGTGGCGATGTCGTCGAGCCGAATGAGGGTGTCGTCCTCGGTGCGGACCACCAGGCGCCGGAAATCCTCTACGCGGCTGACATCGGTGGTCGCGGAGAGGTCGATCTGCACCTGCTCCCCGCGCAGCCGTCCGACTCCGGCGAGATAGTTGTTCTCCTCGAGGACGCGCGCTACATCATCCCCGCTCACGCCCAGGGAGGCCATCCGAGCGGGGTCGAGCCAGATCCGCATCGCAAAGGTCTGGTCGCCGAAGATCTCGGCCTTGGCGACTCCATCCAAGGCCTGGAGCTGGGGCTGAACGACCCGGATGAGGTAATCGGTGATCTGCGGCAGCGTCATCTCCTCGCTGTAGAAGGCGAGATACATGAGTGCGGTGGAGTCGCCGGTCGTGGAGTCGATGACCGGGTTCTGGGCGGCCTCGGGGAGGACATTGAGGCGGCTGGCGACCTTGGCCTGGATCTCGGCCACGGCTGCGTTGGGGTCATAGTTGAGGCGCATGTTCGCCTCGATGACCGAGACCCCGGCGGTGCTGGTTCCGACCAGGTAGTCGATGCCGTTGGCCTCGGCGATCGCCTGCTGCAGGGGGGTGGTGATGAAGCCCTGGACCAGATCGCTGCTGGCGCCGGGGTAGGCGGTGGTGACCGTGACCACGGTGTTCTGGGTTTCCGGATACTGGCGGATCTCCAGGTCGACGAAGGCCCGGATTCCGAGGATGAGGATCAGGAGGCTGACGACGCTGGCCAGCACCGGGCGGTAGACAAAGATGTCGGTGAATTTCATTCCGGCGCCGCCTCGGACTCGCGCGGCTGATCCGGCTCGACGGTCCTCACCTCCAGCCCGTTCCTGAGCTTCACCTGGCCGGATGAGACGACGCGGTCGCCCGCGGCGAGGCCCTCGATGACCGCAATCTCGTCGCCGCGCACCGCGCCGGTGCGGACCTGCCGGCGCTCGACGATCGTCTTGCCCTCCTCAGCACGGACGACGAAGACCGCATCCCCATAGGTGTTGAAGGCGATGGCCTCGCGGGGGAGGGTGAGCACGGCCTCTTCACGCGGCAACAGGGTCGCCACGCGGGCGAACATACCGGGCCGCAGGGCGAGGTCGGGGTTGCTCAGCAGGGCACGGACGCGGACGTTCCGCGTACCCTGGTCGATCCCCGGGCTGATGACTTGGACGGTCCCGGGGAATGCCCGCTCGGGATGGGCGGAGATGCGTACCCGCACGGCCTGACCGACCGACAAGAGTCCCAGGTGCCGCTCTGGAAGGGCATAGTCGACATAAATCGGGTCGAGCGTCTGGAGCGGGACGATCGGCGAGCCTTCGGGAAGGAACTGGCCAAGATTGATCTGACGAATGCCCAACTGACCGTCGAAGGGTGCACGAATGGTCTTCTTCTCGATCGTCGCCTGCTTCGCCTTGACCTGGGCGCGGGCCTGGTCGAGCTGTGCGCTGATCTCGTCGAAGTCGCCTTGGGCGACGGCACGGTCCTTGAGCAGCGTGCGGTTGCGCTCGACCTTGATCTGCGCAAGGCGCTCGGCGGCCTGCAACCCTTCCAAGTCGGCTTGGTCGACCTCGTCGGCAAGGCGAACCAGCACCTCGCCCCGCTTGACCATGGCGCCAGAGTCAAACTCGATCGCCGTGACCTGACCCGCCACCTCGTTGTTGACCTCCACACCCTGGATCGCCTGCACGGTGCCGACCGCCTCCAGAGTCGGCTCCCAGTCCTTCGGCGCGACCGTCACGGCCGTGACCGTGGGCGCCGGCATGGGCTGCGAGGACAAGGCGATCTGCTCCTCGATCTGGCGGTACTTGAAGTAGGCGAGCCCGCCGATGAGTGCCGCGAGCACCACCAGGACGAGCAGGATACGGGCAAACATGGCGGATCAGTGCCTCTTGATCTGGAAACGACCTGGCGTGCGCGGCGACGGATATCGGGACTGGGCTCGCATGCAGCCGGACTGCGATCATCAGACGGTCGAGACGGCGCCGCGTTCCGTCTGGAGCGCGCCAGCGGCGATCCTGCCACGGCCCAATCAGCCCGGACCAGGGGCTCGCAAGGACTGGCTCGGATGCGAGAACGGCTCGTCTCGGCAACGCGCGAGTATAGGTCTTTGCGGGATGGCCGTGTTGATCCTCTCGGTTCCGCCGCATCGGCCATCATGATCGGACGCTCACTCGAGCAGGATCTGCTTGGCTTCGTTGACCTTCGCGGCCAGATAATCCGACCCGCCGCGGTCGGGATGCAGTCGCTGGATCAGCCGTCGATGCGCACTGCGGACCTCCTGTGCACCAGCATCCAGACCCAGTCCAAGGACCGCCCGGGCCTCGTCGGGGTGCATGCGTTCGGCCGGTGCGGTCGGGGGCTCGCGACGCTGGTAACTGATCGACTCGGTCGTCTTGTACCCGCGCTCGCGCTCCAGGTAGACCTCCAGCGCCTCGGCGGACTCCGGGTCGTTTCGGTAGCAGGTTTGCAGCAGGTCGATCAGATCCTCCGTCGGGATGCCACTGAGCGGTTGGCCCGAGTGAGGCCCTGTCAGCACCTCGCCGCTCATGCCACCGGAGAGGTGATCGATCGACAGCAGGACAGATCGGGTCGCCACGCGGGACTCGCTGGCGCGCTGGTAGTTGCTCGCGCCCCTGAGCTCGCGCACCCACATGGCGGTTGCGCCGGCCACCGCGCTCGGCATGAGGATGAAGTTGACCAAGGGGACCACACTGAGCAGCGCGGCAGCTGCTCCGAATCCAAGGCTCAGCGCGCGCCGCCGGGCAAGACGCTGACGCATATCACGGAATCGCAGGCCGTGGTTGCCCATCGGGTAATCGGAATACTGGACAGCGAGCACCCATGCGGTATAGACGAACCACAGGGCTTGGCCCACGAGAGGGACGAACAGGAGCACAAGAAAGGGGATCGCCAGGGAAAACGCGTAGATCAGCTTCCTGATCTCGTCGATCAGGCTCGGCAGGATCGCGGCGGACAGCGTCGCAAGGCTGCTGTTCTGATCGAGCGGGCGACCCGTGAGGATCTGCTCGACCTTTTCGGCGAGGAGGCCGTTGAAGGGGGCGGCAATCAGGTTGGCGACCAGTGCGAATCCGTTGAAAACGACGACCAGGAGAACCAGGACGAACATCGGCCAGAGGATCCAGTCCAACCAGCCGAGCCAGCCCGGTAGGCGCGATTGCAAGGAGTCGACCAGGTGCTCGAACAGGGTCACGCCGGAGTAGACTGCGGCTGAGAAAAGCAGGACATTGATCGCGAGCGGAATGACGACGAAGCGCCGAAGTCCCGGCCGGATGATCAGCCGGACCCCTGCGAGGAGATATCCGGCACCTGCGAGAAGGTTGGTCGGCATTGAGGGAGCGCGTTGTTGGAGCCTTGCCGGATGTCGTGAACTGCGCCCGAGGCATCGCTCGTCCGACCCCAGATAGGCCGCGCCGAGCAGTTGACAGTCCGGGACTCGCATTGAAGAGGACCGGTGCAGTATACCTTGGGGTGCCCGGTTGCGCGGCCTCGTCCATGTCATTCTCCCTTGAACCGCCGCGCCCATTCAGGCAGCCTAAGCAGGTTTTTCAGACAACAAAACACGCGAAGCCACCCGAACAAGAGGATCAGCCTGATGAAAGAGGTCGTGGCCATGCTCGACGAGGCGCGAGCAAAACTGGCGGCTATCGATATCGGTAAGACGTCCGTCTGGACGGTGGGCGTTTTGACTGTGCTTGGGACCCTGTACGTCACCCTTGCCGACCCTCTGGCGGCGCGCCAGGGTCAGCTTGATCCGGCGCAAGTCGCTGCCAACCTCGCCCCGATCGGAAGCCTGACTTTGGCCCAGCCTGCCGCGCCGCCGAGCCCTCAGCCCGAGACGGCTGTGGCCGAACCCGCGCCGACGCCATCAGCTCCGCCCGGCCCGGGACCCGCCGCCGGGGCGGTGGAGGCGGGGACCGCGTCAGGCCCCGCCGCCGGGTCGGTCACCGAAGCCCCTGCTGAAGCGCCACCGGTGCCGGAGTACAGGATGCCGCACTTCGCTCCGCTGCCGGCGCCGGATGTCGTTCCAGAGATACCGGAGGCGGAGGGAGTGGCGGCCCCGGAGCCCGAGGCGACTGCCACGCCCGAGGGCGTGGCGGCCGCGGCTGCGGCCCCGGAGCCAGAGTCCGCCGCGACGGCCCGGCCTGAGACAGCCCCGCCCCCGGAGGCTGAGGTCGTTGCAGGCGAGCCCGAGCCTGCACCAATGACCGCCGCCCCCGCAGACGAGGCTGGTGCCGTCGACACCGCCGCGCCGGCTCCGGTGCAGCCTCCGAGGGCATTTGGGGCACCACATTTCGCGCCGCTGCCCGCCCCGCACTCGATGACTCACCCCGCGACCGAGGTCGAAGCGGGGCTGGCACACCCGACCCTACCCACGAGTCCCGAGGCCGGCCCTCTGCCTGCAGCCCAGCCGGCCGGCCTCGGTGCAGAGTCGGTCACTTCGGTCGAGCCCGCTCCCCTAGTCCCGGTTGACGTGCAGCTCGTGCCCGAGACGCCCGCGCAGGCGACGCAACCGGTTGCGCCGGCCCCTGCTGCCGTGGCCGAGCCGGCGGCGCCCGAGGTTCCCGCTACCCTTCAGCCGGGAGCAGCCGAGAGGCCGGAATCATCCGCCGAGTCGTCTTCACACGCGGCGCCCGCGGAGGCGGAGCCGCTCCCGACAGAGTCCACTGCGCCGCGTCAGCCTGCTGACACCGTGCCGCGCTGGATGATGCATTTCGCCCCCATGCGCTAACGGTCGCCCCACGCGCTGGCCGCCCGTTCGGGAGCCGGCGTGTGGGCTGGATCCTCACCTCCGCTTTCCCCCTGATCACACACCTGTCCGGCGCGGTGTGGCGTCTTGGCTCAGGCGAGTCCGGGGATCACGAGGAATGCGCCTTTCCACCCTGTTGACGCGTGGGTGCCGCTGGCTGGACCTTGCTCGAGATTAAGCGGAGAATGCCGCCGCGAAGGCTGAATTCCCCCTGAGCCCCTACGGAGACAACGATGGATAAGGCGCAACTGCCCAAGACGGTCACCAAGGTCGTCACGCTCTATGATCCTCGGACCTGGCGAGAGAAAGGCTTGTGGTGGACCCTCGGCCTCTTTCTCCTGACCTATCTGGTGGTCATTTCCATCCTCGCGATCATCTGGTCGCGATCGCCGGCAAAGTTCGACGTCAACGAGCGGGCGAAGGAGCTTGCAGGCGGCGACGAGACGAAGCTCGTGACCGGCACGCGGACCACAGCCGCTGCCATCGGTATCGCCGAGACCCTGTTGAAGAAACCCGGCGGCTATCTCAGCAACGACATGACGCCGCCCGGCGTCTTCCTGGACAACATCCCAAATTGGGAATTCGGTGCCCTGACCGAGCTGCGTGACCTGAATCGGGCGATGCGCAACGAGTTCTCGCGCTCACAGACCCAATCGGTTGAAGATGCCGATCTACAGATCGCCGAGCCCCAGTTCAGCTACGACTCGGAGTCCTGGATCCTGCCATCGACCGAGTCGGAGTATCGCCGCGGCGTCCAGGCCTTGTATCGTTACTTTGACCGTCTCAGCGACGATAGGGCCGGAGACGGACAGTTTTTCGCACGTTCTGACAATTTGCGGTCCTATCTGGCGGTGGCGGAGAAGCGTCTCGGGAGCCTCGCACAACGCCTCTCCTATGCCGTCGGCCAAGCCCAGCTGGACATCTCGCTCGCGGGTGATCCAAACGCCCAGCAGGCGCGCCCATCCCCGCAGGAGGCCCAGAACAAGACCCCTTGGCTCAAGATCGACGATGTCTTCTTCGAAGCGCGCGGCTATACCTGGGCGCTCCTTCACAGCCTGCAGGCGCTGCTAATCGATTTCGAGCCGGTGCTGCGTGACAAAAACGCCCTGGTCTCACTCAAGCAGATTATCCGCGAGTTGGAGAACACCCAGAATCCCATCTGGAGCCCGATGATCCTGAACGGCACCGGCTTCGGCCCTATGGGTAACCATTCCCTGGTCATGGCCTCCTATATCTCGCGGGCGAATGCCGCGATCATCGATCTCCGCAACCTGTTGGAAAAGGGCTGAGCTTGAGAACGGCAGCGGAACGGACTCGCTCCACTGCCGTTTTCGTGTCACATCCGTGGCTCTGGGCAGCGAGCCGGCCTCAGGCAATCGACGGGATGATGCCGCGGTCCACCAGGTAGCCGATCACCTCGTCGGCCAGGATTTCAGGGGCTTTCTCACTGGCATCGAGCCGGAGCTCGGGCGCCAGCGGGGCTTCGTAGGGGTCATCAATCCCAGTGAATCCCTTAATCTCGCCCGCCCGCGCCTTTTTGTAGAGTCCTTTGGGGTCGCGGGTCTCGCAGATCTCGATGGGTGTATCGACCAGGACCTCGATGAACTCGCCTGCATCCATGGTGCGGCGGACGCGATCCCGATCCTGTCGGTACGGACTGATGAATGCCGTGAGGGCGATGATGCCGGCTTGGGAGAAGAGCTGAGCCACGGCGCCGATCCGCCGGATGTTCTCTTCGCGGTCGATGGCCGAGAATCCCAGACCAAAGCGCTCCGCGAATGACTCGCCATGCGTTTCCCGGAGCATGCCGGGTCCTGCATTGAGCGCATGGCGTACATTGTCGCCGTCCAACACGGCGCTGTGCAGGCCAGCGCGGTGCAGCTTGTGATCGAGCGTATTGGCGACCGTGCTCTTGCCCGAGCCGCTCAGTCCGGTGAACCAGATGACACAGCCCTTGTGTCCCTTCATCGCTTCGCGTTCGAAACGAGAGACCTGATGCTCGTGCCAGGTCACATTCGTGTCATTCATCGTCTAGCCTCAGTCCAGTGTGTAAGGAAATCCGTTAACGATAGGCAATGATTATGCCTGTTCTATTCCGACGGTGCCAGGGAATGGCCGATCGCCTGCGGCGCTGCGGCCCCAACCGCTTGGAGCCTGCGTCCCTGCGAGAGGGTGCCTGTGCTGAAACGAGCTCCACGCGCATCCTCCGCTCGGCACTGTCTGCCGACCCGGTCCGCCGGTATCAGGTCGAATGAATCACCCGGGTGTCCCGGCGGCTCCGGTCTTCCAGGCCCGCGGCATCACCAAGGTCTACCTCATGGGCGAGGTGCGGGTCGAGGCCCTTCGCGGCGTCGATCTGATCCTCTATTCGGGCGAGCTCGCGGTGCTGCTCGGCGCTTCGGGCAGCGGCAAGTCAACCCTTCTCAATATCCTCGGCGGCCTGGATTCCCCGACAGCAGGTCAGATCATCTTCGACGGACTGGACCTGACCCGCCTGGACGAGCGTGGGTTGACTGCGTTCCGACGCCAAACGGTGGGGTTCGTCTTTCAGTTCTACAACCTCATCCCGAGCCTGACGGCGCGTGAGAACGTGGCCATCGTGACCGAGATCGCCCAGGACGCCATGACCCCGGAGGCAGCCCTTGAGCTGGTCGGCCTGAGCCGGCGGATGGACCATTTCCCCGCGCAGCTCTCTGGTGGCGAGCAGCAGCGCGTCGCCATCGCCCGGGCGGTTGCGAAGCGCCCTCGCGTGCTGCTGTGCGACGAGCCCACGGGCGCGCTCGATTCGAGCACCGGCGTCGTCGTTCTGGAGGTCCTGGAACGCATCAATCGCGACCTCGGCGCCGCGACGGTCGTCATCACCCACAATGCGGTGATCGCTGACATGGCGGACCGCGTCATCCAGTTCGGCGACGGGCGGATCCTTGCCGAGCGGACCAATCCGGTCAGGCGATCGCCGCGGGATTTGAGCTGGTGAATGCCCTGACCCGCAAGCTGCTGCGCGAGGCTTGGCGGATGCGCGGTCAGGCCGTTGCGATCGCCGTCGTCATTGCCGGCGGCGTTTCGACCCTGCTGATGGCGCTTTCCTCGCTGGATGCTCTGACCCTCACCCGTAACGCCTTTTATCGGGACTATCGCTTTGCCGACCTGTTCGTCACGCTAGAGCGTGCGCCCGAGTCACTGCGTGAGGAAATCGAAGCGATCCCAGGCGTGCAGCAGGTCGAGACCCGAGTGGTTGCAGGCGTCAATCTGGATATCCCCGATTTTGACGATCCGGCCACCGGGATGCTGATTTCATTACCCGATGGCCGGAATGCAGCGCTGAATCGCTTGTATATCCGCGAGGGGCGACTTCCGGAGCCGGACCGTGATCGGGACTTGGTCGTCAGCCAAGCCTTCGCCGATGCGCACGGCTTTCATCCGGGCGATCAGTTGAGCGCGATTATCAATGGCCGTCGCCAAGCCCTTGAGATCGTGGGTATTGCCCTGTCTCCGGAACACATTTATCAGATCAAGCCAGGTGATCTCTTCCCGGATTTCGCACGCCACGGCGTGCTTTGGATGAACCGAACCCAGCTTGCCAATGCCTACGACATGGACGGGGCCTTCAACAGCCTGACGGTCAGCTTGCGCCGCGAGGCACGCATCGGCGACGTGATCGAGCGACTGGATCTGCTGTTGGCCCCCTACGGCGGGCTCGGCGCGATTCCCCGCGAGGAGCAGATCTCGGATCGTTATCTGAGCTCCGAGCTTGACCAGCTGGGAGCCATGGCCAGGCTGTTCCCGGCGATCTTCCTGGGGGTTGCGGCCTTTCTGCTGAATGTCGTCTTCGGGCGTTTGATCGGCACGCAGCGCGAGCAGATTGCCATCCTCAAGGCATTCGGCTACACCAATCGGCAGATCGGACTCCACTACAGCCTGTGGGTGCTGCTGATCGTCGCGCTGGGTCTGACGATCGGATTGGCCGCTGGCACCTGGCTCGGCCGACAGATGGCCGAGCTCTATCGCGGCTTCTTCCATTTCCCGTACCTCGACTTCTGCATACGTCCCGCGACGATCATCATTGGCATACTGGTCACCCTGTTGGCCGGCATTGCCGGTGCGCTTGCCGCGGTGCGTCGTGCGGTGCTGCTGCCACCGGCCGAGGCGATGCGCCCGGAGGCGCCGCCGGTCTTTCGTCCGACGCTGGTCGAACGTCTGGGTCTGCAGCGCTGCTTTAACCAACGCACCCGAATGATCCTGCGCAATATCGAGCGACGTCCGTTCAAGGCGATGTTGTCCGTAATCGGCATCGCCATGGCGTGCGGGATTCTCATGGTAGGGCGTTTTCAGGAAGGTGCGCTTGACTACCTGATCCAGGTTCAATACGGGTTGGCACAGCGGGATGATCTGGCACTGACGTTCGTCGAGCCGACCTCGCGCCGGGCCATGCAGGAGCTGGCGTCCTTGTCCGGCGTCTACCGCGTCGAGCCGGTGCGAGCCGTCGCCGTTCGGCTCCGTCACGGCCCAGCCAGTTACCTCAGCACCGTTCAGGGGATCGAGTCGCCGTCCATCCTGAGACGGGTCCTCGATGACCGGCTCGGGCCGGTAGAGCTCCCGCCGGCGGGATTGGTCTTGAGTGATTTCCTCGCGGGCGTCTTGAATGTGCGTCCAGGGGGGCGGGTAACGTTGGAGGTGCTCGAGGGTCGGCGAGACGTCCTTGAGGTGCCGGTCACGGGGGTGGTTCAGGAGCTTATCGGGGTTGCCGCTTACATGGACCTCCAGGCATTGAACAGGCTCCTGAAGGAGGGCCGCGCGATATCCGGCGCCTTGCTCGCGGTGAGTCCGGGAAACCGGGAGGCGATCGTCGCCTCAATGAAGGAAACGCCACGCGTTGCTGGTGTCACGGATCGGCTCACGGCAGTGGAGAGCTTCACTGACTCGATGGGGCAGATCGTGCTGACCTTCGCCTTCATCAGCACCCTGTTGGCCGGAAGCATTGCCGTGGGGGTGGTCTACAGTAATGCGCGGATTGCGCTCACCGAGCGGTCTCGGGAGCTGGCTAGCCTTCGGGTGCTTGGGTTCAGCCGCGGCGAGATCGCTTACGTCCTGCTGGGGGAGCTCGCCTTGATCACGCTGGCGGCGATCCCGGTCGGGTTCATCATCGGGACGGCTTTGATTGTCGGTATCGTCCATGGGGTCGAGTCCGATCTCTATCGCATTCCCCTGGTCATCGTGCCGAGTGTGTACGCGTTCGCCGCGACCGTCGTTGTCCTGGCGACCCTGTTGTCGGGGTTGATCGTCTCTCGACAGCTCGGTCGTCTCGACTTGTTGTCGGTCTTGAAGACACGAGAATGAACCGGGATCAGGTCACCAGGTGGCGACGCGCCGTCCCCTATTTGACCGTGGCGGGATTGCTCGCAATCCTGTTCTGGGGCTTTCGTCCGGTGCCGATCCTGGTGGATGTGGAACCTATCGCCCGCGGGCATTTCGAGGTCAGTCTAGAGGAGGAGGGCCGGGCCCGGGTCGTCGACCGCTATGAGATCTCCGCGCCCATTGCCGGGCACGCACGGCGTCTCGCCCTGGAGGTCGGCGACCCGGTGGCGGAGGGTGATCTGGTCGCGACCCTGGATGCCCCGGCATCGCCGGCACTCGATGTGCGCAGCATCGAGCGGGCGCGGGCTCGGGTTGCCGCTGCCGAGGGTTTGTTGGCTGCCGCAGGCGAGGGGGTCAAGGCCGCCGAGGCCGAAGACGCGCTCGCGCGCAGCGAATATGCACGGCTTCGGCCGTTGGGCCGACAGGGGATGATCTCGGAGAGCCTGGTCGAGCAGGCTGAGGCCGAAGCCAGGAGGGCGGTGGCAGAGCTGGCGTCGGCGCGCTTTCGGATGCGCGTCGCCGACTGCGAGCTGGAGGCAGCGCGCACTGAGCTCGCCTACGCGGGCCGACAGGACCCGGAGGCCAGTGGCGTCTTGGAGCTGCGCTCGCCCGTGGCCGGGTTCGTGCTGGGGCGGTACTTCGAGAGCGCGCGGGTGGTTCAGCCGGGGGAGCCGATTCTGGTCATCGGCGATCCCAGCCGTCTCGAGGTCGAGGTGGATGTCCTGTCCGCCGATGCGGTGCGGATCGCCCCGGGTCAACGGGTTTGGCTCGAGCGTTGGGGCTCGCCCCATCCGCTGGAGGGGCGGGTCAAGCGGGTCGAACCCACCGCCTTCACAAAGATCTCCGCACTGGGCGTCGAGGAGCAACGCGTCTGGGTGATCGTGGAGATCGTCTCACCGACAAACGACTGGGACCGTCTTGGGGATGGCTATCGAGTGAATGCCCGATTCATCCTGTGGGAGGCGGAAGGGGTGCTGCAAGTCCCGACCAGCAGTCTGTTCCGCCAGGATGAGGCGTGGGCGATGTTCGTGATGGAGCAGGGGCGGGCTCACCTGCGCGAGGTCGCGGTGGGGCGCCGGGGCGGGCTCGTGACCGAGCTGCTCGGGGGTGCGGACGCGGGAGAACTGGCGATCGTCCACCCCAGCCGTGAGGTGCGCGACGAGGTCAGGGTGCGGACTCCCCGGTGAGCGAGAAACGGGTCTCGACCCTGCCGCCACAGGCGACGACGCACTCGTCGTACCGGGTCTCGCAGATCACCAGGTCCGCACCCAGGCAGATCTCGGGCTGCGGGCAGAGTGCGCCCGGCGTGGCACGGCACGCATTCAGGTCCGCCGTCAGCCGGTCGTGGTGAGTCCGGCATTCTTCTTCCCGTCCGTGTTGGCGCTGCTCGCACTGCGCCTTGTTGAATTCGCATTGCGCCATACAGGTTTGCGCCCCGGGATCGGTGGGCGGAATCAGCTGCCGCTCGCGAAACTGGCTCGCGCAACCGGAAAGCGTCGGAACCACCAAGGTGCAAGCCAAGAGGAGACCAGGCCACGGGGAAAGGTTAGAGCGTTCCATCTGAGATCCCAGGTTGAGCATCAGGGAGACTTACCGCCGCGGCTCGAGCCACCAATCACAGCCGGCATGGCTGCATTGATGCCCGCGCCGATTGCGAGCAAGGCGGGATTCAACGTAGGCGACTCCAAACCGAGCAGCCCGGCCACATTGCTCACGCAGGGCCTCCATGGTAGCGCAAAGAGGACCCGAAGGCTGCCGGTCGGGGGGTTGCCACCGAACGAGGGCAGGGCAACAAGGATGGCGGCGGCGAGATCGATCAGGATGAGATTGCGCAACATCGCCGGGATCGCCGGAGCCGAGGCGCCTGGCGGATCGGGGACGTGTGGCGTGACGGGCTTTCCTGCCATGTTGATCATTGACCGACCGGGTCAGCGAGGGAGGCGGGCCGAGAGGGCTCGTCGGTCTCGCACGGGAAGACCACCAGATGGTCTGCCTCGAGCCGAATCCCGATCTCCTCTCCGATGGCGTGCTGATGATGGCTCGGGACGAGACAGAGGACCTCGGTCCCGCTCGCGAGCCGGAGTTGATAGAGATACTCCGCCCCTCGAAACGCTCGCTCCACCACGACCGCCCGCCTGGGACTGGTCTCGTCATAGAGCATGTCGTCCGGCCGGATCAGCACCTCCGCCAGTGTCCCCGGCGAGAGACCGTGCGGCTTGCTTCCGGCGACTCGGCCCAGCTCGGTCTTGACGCGAGTCTCGTCCACGACAACGGCCGGGAGGAGGACGCCTTGGCCGATGAAGTCGGCGACGAAACGGTCCGCGGGCTCATGGTAGAGTCCGAACCCGGTCCCCCATTGGCGGACGCGGCCGTTTGCGATGACCCCGATCTGGTCGGCCATGGCGAAGGCCTCAAGCTGATCGTGGGTGACGAGGATCGCCGTCACGCCTTCACGCTTCAGCAGATCCCGGACCTCGCGCGCAAGCTGCTCGCGCAATTCGGCGTCGATGCTGGAAAAGGGTTCGTCGAGCAATAAGATCTGCGGGCGCGGCGCCATGGCGCGGGCGAGGGCAACGCGTTGCTGCATGCCGCCGGAGAGCTCATGCGGATACTGGTGGGCCGCGTGACGCAGACCCACCAGGTCCAGGAGCTCGGCAACACGCTGACCGCGTTCGGCCCGCCCGAGCCCTTGGAGCCCGAACGCGACGTTGCGGGCCACGCTCAGGTGCGGGAATAGGGCGAAATCCTGGAAGACCATGCCGACTCGGCGTTGCTCGGGCGGGAGCGTGCTCCAAGGCGCGGAGACCCGGTGCCCGTGGAGCAGGATCTCGCCGTGACTGATCGGCTCGAAGCCGGCGATGGCGCGCAGCAGCGTCGTCTTCCCGCAGCCGCTCGGCCCGAGCAGGCAGCCGATGATTCCTTCTTCCAGGACGAAGGAGACCTCGCGCACGATGGTGTTGTCGCCGTAGGCGACGCAGACGTCTCGAACCTCAAGCTGTGTCGGCATTGCGGGACTTAGTGATGGACCGGCTGAGCAGGATAACCGGAAGCAGCCCGGCGAGCACGATGGTCAGCGCGGCGGGTGCGGTATCGGCCAGGCGTTCGTCTGAGGCCAGCTCGTAGGCGCGGACCGCGAGGGTATTGAAATTGAATGGCCGCAGGATCAGGGTTGCCGGGAGCTCTTTGAGCACATCGACGAAGACCAGCAGGACGGCCGTCAGCAAACTCCCGCGCAGCATCGGGATGTGCACGCGTCGCAACACCTGACCCGGTCGATAACCCATGGCCCGGCTGGCCTCGTCCATCGACGGCCGGATCCGGGCAAGACCCGCCTCGACCGTCTGGAGCGCGACGGCGAGAAACCGTGTCAGGTAGGCGAAGATCAGGGCCGCGAGCGTGCCGCTCAGCAGGAGGCCAGAGGAGATGCCAAAGCTTCGGCGCATCCAGGCATCGAGCGTGTTGTCGAACCAGCCAAAGGGGATGATGACGCCGATGGCAATCACGGTGCCCGGCACCGCATACCCGAGACCGGCCAGCTTGACCGCAGTGGTCACCTGGCGGGTTGGATGGAGGCGTCTGCCGTAGCCAAGCAAAAGGGCCAGCAGCAAGCACAGGAACGCGGCCACGGACGCAAGCTCCAGGCTGTTGAGGACCAGGCGCCAAAAAGCGGCATCGTAGGCGCGGTCGGCGGTCGTCATGGCCCAGCTGGCGAGCTGCGCGGCGGGGATCACGAAACCGAGCATCACCGGGATGAGGCAGAAGCCGATGGCCGCCCCGGCGCGCCAGCCGCCCAGCGGATAGCGTCGAATCGACTGATGACGCTGGCTGGTGTCGTGATAGCGGGCCTGGCGGCGCGAGATGCGCTCCAGGGCGATCAGGGCCAGGACGAAACCGAGCAGCATCGCCGAAAGCTGTGCGGCTGCTGCGGCATTGTCCAGTCCGAACCAGGTGCGAAAGATACCGGTGGTGAAGGTCTGGACCCCGAAATAGTGCACCGTTCCGTAGTCGGCGAGGGTCTCCATGAGGGCAAGCGTCAACCCCGCGACGATCGCGGGACGCGCCAACGGCAGGGCGACAACGAAGAAGGTCCGCCAGGGTCCGTTGCCGAGCGTGCGACTCACGTCCAAGACGCACAGCGACTGGCTGAGAAAGGCGGCGCGACTCAGCAGGTAGACATAGGGATAGAGGACCAGCGCGAGCATCACCGCGGCACCCTCGAGGGAGCGGATCTGCGGGAACCAGTAGTCCCCGACTCCCCACCCGCTCCAGCTCCGCAGGGCGGTCTGCACAGGGCCCGCAAAATCGAGCAAGCCGGTGTAGGTGTAGGCAATGATATACGCGGGCATCGCCATCGGCAGGATCAGCGCCCACTCGAACAACCCGCGGCCGGGGAACCGACACATGCTCGTCAGCCAGGCGGTTCCCACACCCCCGATCAGGGTGCCGATGGCAACGCCGAGCATCAGCAGGAGCGAGCTCGCGACATAGTCAGCGAGCACGGTGTCGACCAGATGCTGCCAGACATCGCCCGAGGGCACGAAGAGAAAACCGATGATCACCAGCACCGGCAAAGCCAGCACGAGCGCTGTCGCAGTGACCCCGGCGGTCCAGAGGCCGCGTTGCCCGTTGCTGCTCAAGATTGCCTCATCAGTCGGATGGTCTCCCGGTTTTCCTACGGGCGTTTCGTCGACTCACGCAGAGGCGGCTCTGCGGGAGGCCTTCCGGTTGGCGATGCGGAGGTGGCCGCAATCCGGTCGATTGGAGCCCGTGAACGGGTATGGGTACGGTACAGGGGTGGGATCGCCCTGACTGCGGGCGACCGGGGTTCGGCACCGCGCGTGGACTCAAACCTGCAAAGGTCTCTCGGTTGAGTTGAGCGATGAGGCCGCGCGCGGCCTCATTATCGCTGCTCCCGCCGCCTTGCGTCTATTTCCAGCCCGCGCGGTCCATCAGTCGCACGGCGTCCGGGCCGAGCTCGCCGAGCTTCGAGAGCTGCAAGTCATCGGCCTTAAACGTGCCCCAGGACCGGAGGAGCTTGCTGATCTCGGCATCCTTGCGTATGGGGTACTCCCCGTTGACCTCCGCATACCAGGCCTGTGACTCGGGACTGGCCAGGAACTCCATGAGCTTGAGCGCTGCCTCCTGGTTCCTCGCCGAGCGGGTCATGGCAATCCCGCTCACGTTCACATGCGCGCCGCGACCGTCCTGGTTGGGCCAGAGGACACGCATCGCCTCGGCCGCGGTGACCTGACTCGGATCACCCGAGGTCAGCATGCCGACGAGGTAATAGGTATTCGCGATGGCGATGTCGCACAGCCCGGCCGCTGCCGCCGCGATCTGGTCTCGGTCACCACCCTGAGGGGGGCGTGCCATGTTGGCAACCAGCCCTCTGGCCCATGCTTCGGTGGCCTCGACTCCGTCCGCCGCGATCATGGACGCGACCAGCGATTGGTTGTAGACATTGTCGGAGGAGCGAACACAGATGCGTCCCTTCCACATGGGGTTGGCGAGATCTTCGTACGTCGAGAGACTGCCCGGCTCCACCTTGCCGTCGACATACATGATCGGGCGTGCGCGCAACGAGAGTCCGAACCAGTGGCCGTCCGGGTCTCGATAGGTCGCGGGGATCGCCTCCGTCAACGCCTGACTGTGGACCGCTTGGGTCACCCCCGCCGCGCGCGCCCGGTGGAGGTTGCCCGCGTCGACCGTCACCAAGAGATCGGCAGGCGAGTTGATCCCCTCGCTCTGCAGACGCTTGAGCAGGGTCTCGGCCTTGTCTGTCACCATGTTGACCTCGACCCCAGTCTGCTCGGTAAAGCGATCGAGCAAAGGCTTGATCAGCTCCTCCTTGCGGGCCGAGTACAGG
>NZ_JAJDNA010000009.1 GCF_022340925.1 Thiocapsa sp. | reverse complement strand
GAGCTTCTCGCTGGCGTAGGAAAAGCGGCTCCCCCAGAGACCGCGCAGATAGAAGGGCAGGATCACGCCGTTCGTCGCCGCCCGGGCGGATCGCTCGAAGCCGCGCTTGAACTCCGAGAGCTGTCCGTTCTTGCTGATGGTCCCCTCGGGGAAGATACAGACCACCTCGCCGGCATCGAGCAAACGCGAGACGGTGTCGATCGCCTCGCGGCTGCGCGCACCCGAGATGGGGACCACGCCGAAGAAGTCGAGGAACCAGCGCAGGTACCAGCGCTCGTAAATCACCCGTTCCATGACGAAGCGCACCGGACGCGGGCTGGCCATCTGGACCATCGCCCAATCGATCCAGCTGATATGGTTACCGAGCATCAGCACGCCGCCCTGGGCCGGCATGTTGTTCAACCCGATCACATCCAGGCGGTAGTGGGTCGCCATGAGGCGTGCGATCAGGAAGCGCACCAGCGACTGGGGCAGCTGATAGAGCGTGTAGATGGCGCCGCCCAGCGCCACCACGGCCAGCGCGAGCATCACCGCCAGACCACCGATCGCGAGATGGGCCGCGAGCACCGTCAGGCCGAGGAAGGCCAGCATCACGACGTTCTGGATGAAGTTGTTTGCGGCGAGCACGCGGCCGAGGCCCTGCTCGCCCGCGTTGAACTGGATCAGGGCATTGAGCGGCACCAAGAACAGGCCGCCGAGGAACCCGAGCAGCAGGAAGTTCAGCCCGTGCGCCCAGGCAGATCCCAGCCCCGGCAGGAGAAACAGGGCCGCGGCGACGCCGAGCGCTCCAACCGGGATCAGGCCAGTCTCGATGTGGCTGCGCGAGATCCGACCGGCGATGACCGACCCGACGATGATGCCGATGCCGGAGCAGGCCAGCATGCCCTGGATCACAACCGTGTTGGTCTCTCCGAGGGTCTCCTTTGCGAAGGCAGGGAAGGCGGCCAGGATGACCTGGGCGATCGACCAGAAGATCGCGAGCCCTACGATCGAGAGCCAGATCACCCGGTTGTCCCAGGCCGCGCGCAGGTTGTGGCGCAGATACCGCGCGCTCGCGTAGTCCGGCCAGGCAAACCGCATTGTGGCACCGGGACCTGTCTGGGGCAGCCGGTAGGCCAGGGTCACCTCGATCAGGGCACCCAGCACCAGCACCCAGCCGAGGGGCGCCATCAGCCCCATCACCCGATCCGGGCTGGCAGCGCTCTGGCCGGCAAGGCGCCCCTCGAACAAGACCGAGAAGAAGAAGATCCCGGCCAGGATCGCCGTGGTGGTCGTCGCTTGGACCCAGCCGTTGGCCGCCGCCAGAGACTCCTTGCCCACCAGTTCCTTGAGGTACCCGTATTTGGCCGGCGAGTAGAAGGCACTTTGAACCGCGAGCAGGAAGGTCATGGCGAACGCCGGCCAGAACCACGCCAGGTGATAGAAAAGCGTAATCAGAAGGGTTAAGGCCACGGCTGCCCAGGCGCTCGCCCGCATGACGCGATGCTTGGGGAAGCGGTCGGCAAGGAACCCCGAGGGGGTGAACAGAAGAACGAACGGCAGCAGGATCAGGGCATTGACGACGGCGGTCAGCAGGATCTGGAGATCGCCGTCATAGGTCTTGAAGAGGGTGTTCTGGATGATGATCTTGTGCCCCAAATCCACAAAGGCGTTGAGGAAGATCATGCTGACGTAGGCAGCGAAGCCGGCGATGCGAAAGAGTTGACCCATGGACTCGCCCCTTGCGATGACCGCGGTTGTCGTGGTTGCGCCATTCGTCGACCGCGGGAAGCGGCGCGGCCAGTGCGCCAGCCATCGCTGACAGAACAACAAGTTGCCGTCTTGAGTGCCGTCTCACCACATCTCCCTGGGCCACATGCAGATCCCACCGAGCGACCCTTGTTGATCAGTCCCAAGCATGCCTGACCCGATCGAGGCTGGGCAAGCACCGGCGCGTCCGCGCGCGCCGGCCTCGAGCGGCGCCCCAACGACGGGGGGTTCAGCACGCCGCGCGATCAGGAGTCGCCGACGGATTCGGCGCCGCCTGACGGGCAGGAGAAGCGGCGCCGGGGTTGGTCAGGGATGGCGCTTGATCGGCACCCGCAGGAGTAACCCCGCGGGCGATGCGCGCGCGACCTCAACGGCGCCAGAACGCCGGTGACAGAATCACCAAGATGGTCAGGATCTCAAGGCGTCCCAACAACATGGCGCTCACGGCGAGCAACTTTCCGAAGTCGCTGACGGACTGGAAGTTGTACGCGACCTCGCCGAGCCCCGGACCGAGATTGTTCAAACAGGTGGCCACGGCGCTGAAGGCGTCGAGGGGCGCGAGTCCGGCGTGGATCATCAGCAGCGTCAGGATGGCGACGGCGAAGGTATAGAGCGCAAAGAAGCCCCAAACGGAGCGCGCCAGCCGCGGGTCGACGACGCGCTGGCCGAGCCGCAGCGGCAGGATGGCATGCGGATGGATCAGCTGGCGCACCTCCTGGGCACCCTGCTTGACCATCAAGAGAACCCGCAACACCTTCATGCCACCGGCCGTCGAGCCGCCGCACCCGCCCACGAAGCTGATGTAGATCAGCAGAACCGGGAGGAAATCCGGCCAGTGTGCGAAGTCGACCGTCCCAAAGCCGGTGCTGGTGACGATCGAGACCACCACGAACGCGGCGTTGCGAATACTTGAGTGCGCCTGGTCGTAGGCACCCTGCAGATACAGGATGAGGCTGACCGTCAGGACTGCCGCCCCGACCAGTCCCAGAAAGGCCCTCGCCTCGACATCACGCAGATAATGCAAGGGATTGAGATGGAGCCAGGCCAGGTAATGGACCCCGAAGTTGATCGCGGCGAGCAGCATGAAGACCACGGCCACCGCCTCGACGGCGGAGCTCCCGAAATAGCCGATGCTTGCGTCATGCGTGGAGAAACCGCCGGTGGAGACGGTCGTCAGGCTGTGGGCAACGGCGTCGAAGGGACCCATTCCCGCCAACCAGTACCCGCCGGCGCAGGCCAGTGTGAGCGAAAAGTAGATCAGCCAGAGTGCCCGTGCGGTCTCGGTGAGGCGCGGGGTCAGCTTCTCCTCCTTGAGCGGACCGGGTGTCTCCGCACGATAGAGCTGCATCCCGCCGATGCCCAGCATCGGCATGACCGCGACCCCCAGCACGATCAGCCCCATCCCGCCGAACCATTGCAGCTGCTGTCGATAGAGCAGGAGCGAGCGAGGCATGGTGTCGAGATCGGTAATCACGGTCGCGCCCGTGGTGGTGATGCCCGAAGCCGACTCGAACAGGGCCTCGACCGGCGACAGACCGAACCCGCGCATCAGCGGCCAGGCACCCAACAGGCTAAGGAGGATCCAGAAGAGGGTCACGATCAGATAGCCGTCGCCGACGCTCAGCTCGTGCGTCCGGCGCCGGCCGATCAGCCACAACAAGGCACCGAAGCCGATCGATCCCGCCATCGGCCACAGGAAGTGGAGGATCTCCGGCTCTCGATACCAGACGGCGATGAGGATCGGGCTCAGCAGGGTGACGCCGAAAATCAGGGCATAGATGCCGATGATCCGGCCGAGCAGGAAGAGATTCATCGTCGCTCCCGACGACCCTGAAAACTGGAAACGGCGGTCGACCGACGCACAGACCAGGCCGCCCGTGGACCGGGACAAGTCATGCGGACGCCTTTGCCCGCCGGCACGAGGCGACCACGCGCCCTCGCAAGACGGACCCGCCGAGGCGCCGGCGGACCCGGGGGCTCAATGCACGACACCCAGGACCTCCAGATAGCGCTTGGCGCTGCGCGCCTGACCGTACTCGGCCACGGCCGCGCGGAGGACGTCGGGTGGCGGCGCCCGCTCGAGCGTCCGCTCCATCGCCGCCGCCAGGGCGGCAGCGTCCCCGACGGGCACCAGCGGGCCGAAGGTCCCACCGTCCAGGAGCTCGGACGGACCGCTCGGACAATCGGTCGAGACGACTGGGATCCCGAGCGCCATGGCCTCGGTCAGGACATTGGGCGATCCCTCCCAGGCCGAAGACAGCACGAACAGACGGGCACGGGCGAGATAGGCATAGGGGTTGTCCTGAAAGCCGGGGAGTGTGACCCGGTCGCTCACGCCGAGCGCGGCGATCAAGGCCTCGAGCTTGGGACGGCCGCCGCCTTCGCCGAGGATCACCAGCCGGCAGCCAAGGCGGCTAGGCAAGCGCGCGAAGGCCCGTATGAGCGTGGCGAAGTCCTTCTGCAGCTGCAGGCGTCCAGCGCCCAGGATGACCGGGGGCTCGCCAGGCCGAAACCAGGGATGGACACACGGCTTTGCCGCCTGGACGTCCAGCTCGGGGGTGATGACCGGGTTGCGGATGACGCTGATCCGCACGGGCTCGACCCGGGCGATGCAGGCAATATCCTCGGCCACCCCCCGGGAGACGGCCACAATGCGGTCGATCCGCGGGTAGAGCAGCCGCATGGGGGTGAAGCGCAGCCAGCGCTCGAGCGCCGTCTTACCCGCCATCGCCGCCGACAGATGGGTCCCCAGACGGACCACCAGCGGGGTCTCGGTGCGCGCGAGCGCACACGCCAGGACTGCCGCGCGCCCGGCCCGATCCTTTGCCGCAAGCAGGGCCACTGGCCGGCGGTGCCTGAGGTAGCGGGCCAGCGCGGGAATGGCGAGCAGGCTGTGCGAGGTCCCGAGTCGGATCTGGTTGACCTGCGGCGGAATCCGGCTGAGGTGGGGCCCGGATGCACGCATCAGGATCAGGTCGACCGGCTGCCCCAGATCCACGAAGCCGCGAATCAAGTTGACGACCATACGCTCCACCCCGCCGGGACCGGAAAAGGAGGCGAAGACGGCGACCGGGGCCTGGCGATCGGGCATCGGATGTCTCGGTGCGGGGACGGAAGGTGAGGAGGCACGCTGCACCCTGCCCATGCTACGACCTGGGCGGCGTGGAGGGAAAGATCGGCAGGCTCCGCTCGATCCGGCCAACGGCCCGGGCGGCGATGACGGGGAGCGCGGGCCGGGCAGATCGTCAGCTGGACCAGGTGTTATAGTCTGACGCCTGCGCGGCTGTTGAATCCGCAGAGGGCAGAATCATGGCGGTCAAAAAAACCCTGATGCTGGTCGGCGACTATGTCGAGGATTACGAGGCGATGGTGCCGCTGCAGCTCCTGCAGATGGTGGGCCATCGGGTCCATACGATCTGCCCCGACAAGCTGCCGGACGACTCGGTGCGCACCGCGATCCACGACTTCGAGGGCGACCAGACCTCCAGCGACGGCAGCCTGGTCACGGCCCTGGCCGGCCCGCCCCGACTGGATGCACAGGTTTCTCGAAGTGCTCGGCACTCGCATCGAGTCATGATGCGGCACGCGGTCTTCGTCTATGGCACCCTGCTGCGCGGAGAGGCCAACCATCATCTCATTGGAGGGGCCGAGTATCTCGGTCCCCATCGGACCGCGCCCTGCTTCGCGCTGTATCTGCTCGGCGCCTATCCGGGGGCGGTGCGCGGCGGCCGCACCGCCATCGTCGGTGAGGTCTTCAGCGTCGATGGCGCCGGGCTGCGCCGCCTCGACCGACTCGAAGACTACCCGCGACTCTATGATCGGCATTGGCTGCGGTCGCCGTACGGGCGCGCCTGGATCTATCTCTACCGCGGGTCCGTGCGCGACCGTGAGCTCATCCCCGGGGGCGATTGGCGACGCTTCGCCGCCGATCCGGATTCCTTGCGTGCCGCCGGCGTGCGCCGCGCTCGGGATCCCAAGACACGGCGCAGACGTCGGATTGGCGCCTCGGCTGCAGCCGGCGCGCGCGCCCGGCTCCTGACCGACCCTGGTCCGGGGGAGATCGCTACGCCGCCCGGGCACCGGGCAAGTTGTCGAGAAGCTGTTGCATAGGAGTGACGCGCATGTCCGAAGAGGGCCGGTTCACGATTCATCTCGAGCAGCAGGAGGGCTTCCAGATCAATGTCGCCTTCGACTGGAAGCGAGCCGCAGACCTGGTCATGGACGAGCCCCCGCCCCTGGGTGAGCAAGCGGGTCCGAACGCCTCGCGGCTGCTGGCCGCCGCCGCGGCAAACTGTCTGGGCGCGAGCCTCCTCTACTGCGTCTTCAAAGAGGACCCTCCCGCGAGCTGTCTGCGCGCCGAGGCCACCTGCGTGATGGTGCGAAACGACAAGAAGCGACTGCGCATCGGCCGGCTCGAGATCACCCTGATCCTCGGCGAGGTCGTGACCCAGTCGGCTCGATTCGCTCGTTGCAAGGACCTCTTCGAGGACTTCTGCGTGGTTTCGGCTAGCATCCGGCAGGGGATTCCGATGCGGGTGACGCTCACCGACGAGCAGGGCGTGATCCTGCACGCGTCGGAGTGACACGGCCTTGCGCTGAGAAGGGATGCGATGCGCCTGGGTCGACCACCCATCGTCGTCTGCGGGTCCGACCCGGTCGCGGGCCATGTCGTCGATGGGCTGCGCGCCGATCGGCGCAGGGTCGTTCGGGTCGGGCGCGAGCAACTCGCGACAATCGATCTCGGGGGTGTCCGCACGCTGATCTTGGCCGACCCCCCCGATCCATCGGAGTTGGTCGTGGACATCCTCGCCCGCGCCAAGCAGGGCCGGCGCAAAGGGGAACGGGCAGGACAGCGGCTGATCCTGATGCATCGCCAGGACCCGCCCCCACCGCTGCCCGCGCCGGATCCCGACGGACCGCTGCGACTGGAAACCTTTGCCATCCAGGACCGAGCCGCCCGCGACCTGCTCATGCGTCGCCCGCTGCACCTGGGCATGGATCCGCCTTTCCGGCAGGGGCCCCACCTGCTGATGGCCGGATTCGCGGAACCCGCGCAGGCGATCCTGGTGCAGGCCCTGCGGCTCATCCATTACGGCAATGCGCAGCCGCGCATTACGGTCCTCTGTGACCGCAGCCGCGAGATCGCCGGGGCGTTCCTGAGCCGCCACCCGCAGGCGACCAAGGTCGCAGACATCCGCTTTGCGCCCCTCAGGGCACTGCGAGCCGATCGCGGGCAACCCGCCGATGTCGACACCGTCGAGTCGGCATCGGGACAGGTCGAGGCAACGCTTGGCAGGGACCGGACGAAGGCACCCGCAACGCCGCCAGCGGAGATCCGCACCGTCGCCTGGTCGCGCGAGACGCCCGTCACGCTCGTCGTCGTCTGCCTCCAGGATCCGCCGGGGCTCGGTCTCGAGGTCGCGCGGCGTCTTGCCCGCGACCTCGCCGCAATGCAGGGTGTCTCGCCGCCGATTCTCCTGGAGATCGGGGACCGGAACCCCGACGGGCAGGTCGAGGACTGGGACGGGCAGACCGTGCCTTTCTCCTATCTCCGCGATGCCTCCCGCGCTGCGGTGCTCCTGGAGGGGCGCGGCGATGAGGTCGCGCGGACCATCCACGACCACTATCGCGATAGTATTGCCGCCCAAGGGCGTGACCCAGATGCCGAGCCCGCCGCCCGTCCCTGGAAACGCCTCGCCACCTCGTATCGCCAAGCCAACCGCCATCAGGCCGATCATGTCTGGGCCAAGCTCGCGGTGGCCGACTGCCGGGCAGTGCCGGAGGAGATGGTTGAGTCCTTCGCCTTGACGCCGTCGGAGGTGGAGCAGCTTGCCGTGATCGAGCACCAACGCTGGGCCGCGGACCGCTACCTCGACGGATGGAGCTATGCCGCCGTACGCGATAATCAGCGTAAGCATCACCCTCAGCTGGTGTCCTACGCCGAGCTCTCGGAGCCGATGAAAGACCTGGACCGCTTCGCGGTCCGCGGGTTACCGGCCTTGCTGGCACGCCAGGGTCTCGGGATCGTGCGGCTCCTGATCCTGGGCATTCCCCGGCCCAGCTCTGACTGTGCGTGCGGTCCGCCGCTGCGGCGCCTGATCAAGCAGGTCCTCGATCGACTGCGCTCGCGCTACCCGGATCGCGTGCTCATCCTCGCCTCCACGCTGACCGACCGACAGTCGCGTGGTCTGGTGCGGGCGGCGATGGACCAGCATCCTGGCGTGGGCCTGTTCCTGCTCCTGCCGCAACCGATCAACAAGACCCTCACCGAGCTGACTGATCGGGACGCCCGGCGCGATTTCCTGATGCTGGCTGCGCGAGCTGAGCGGCGGATCAGCCTCCAGGGCGACGAGGAGCTGGCGACCTGGTTTAGTGAACGTGCGCGAATCACTTTGATCCTAGGCAGGTCGATGCCGGCACGGCCCGAGATCAAGGCAGTCAGACTGGATGCCGCCCGCGAGCGACTCGAGTGGAGCTTCGAGTATTGAGCGCCCTCGCCACGGTGCGAGCCGTACTCCAGCATCGCTTGCCCGGGCCAACGGCACCTCACTTGATGGGGACGACCATGCTTTCCTTTCCATTTTTTTTCAGCAAGTTGCGGACCTTGTCGACGGCGCCTCGGTCGGCATAAGGGCCCGCTCGCACCCGATGATAGGTCTCACCACTCGCGACCCTCGCGGTCTGCACGCGACTGGAGATCCCCAGCAACGCAAGCTCGGCCTTCAATCGCTCGGCGTCGGCCGCCCGCCTGAATGAACCGACCTGCACCAGGAAGCCCCGGCCGTTCGGCGAAGTCGGTACTGACGGAGGCTCGGCCGGGAGCTGCTCTGCCGCGGCCGGCGGCTCGGGACGGGGTGCGGGCGGCGGGGCCGGCGGGCCGCGACCGATGTCGACCTCGGTCTCGCGCAGGAGGTTCTCGAATTCGAAGCTCGGCGGCGCCGGCGCCGCCCGCTCTGCCTTCGGAGGCAGTCCCGCGGTGGAGATTGCCTCGTCGCTGGAATCTTGCGTCCAGTAGAGACTCACGCCGAACGCGCCGAGCATGCATCCGAGCATGAACGACCAGAGGCAGGAACGTCCCTGTTTGCGTCGCGGCGCCGGCCGGGAGGGGCCGGCCCGCCGATAATCCTTGCTCATCTCACATGGCCTCCGGGGCTGAGACGCCGAGCAGACCCAAGCCGTTGCGCAGCACTTGACGCGCCGCCAGGATCAGCTTGATCCGCGCGTCTCGCAGGGCCGCATCCGCGACCAGGAACTGGTGGGCGTTGTAGTAGGTATGGAATTCGTTCGCCAGCTCACGCAGGTAATGGGTCAGCAGATGCGGCTCGGACTTGAGCGCGGCGGCCTCGATCACCTCGGGATACCGGGCCAGGCTGCGTAAGAGGGCCTGCTCGTGGGGTTCGTTCAGGCGCTCCAGATTGTCGGTGCCGGGACTGGTCTCCGCCGGGATCCCCTTGTCCGCGGCCTGTCTGAGCACACTGCTGACCCGCGCGTGCGCGTACTGAACGTAGTAGACGGGGTTGTCGGACGACTCCGACGTCGCGAGGTCCAGGTCAAAATCCAGATGCTGCTCGCAGCGACGCATCACATAGAAGAACCGCGCGGCGTCTCGCCCGACCTCTTTGCGCAGCTGGCGAAGCGTCACGAACTCGCCGGATCGGGTCGACATCTGCACCTTCTCCCCACCACGGTAGAGGATCGCGAACTGGACCAGGAGCACCTCGAGTCGGTCGGGGTCGTCACCCATCGCCTGGAGCGCGGCCTTGACACGCGGGACGTAGCCGTGGTGATCCGCGCCCCAGATGTCGATGACGCGATCGAAACCACGCTCGAGTTTGTCCATGTGATAAGCGATGTCCGATGCAAAGTAGGTGCTCTGCCCGTTCTCACGCACCACCACGCGATCCTTCTCGTCGCCGAAGGCGCTCGAGCGGAACCACAGCGCCCCGCCCTGCTCGTAGACATACCCCGCCTCGCGCAGCCGTTCGATCGCCTTGATCACCGCACCGCTCTCGGACAGGGTGCGCTCCGAATACCACTCGTCGTACTCGACGCCGAACTGGGCGAGGTCCTCCCGGATGTCGTCGAGGATGGTGTTGAGCCCGAGCTCGAAGACATAGCGGTAGCGATTGTCGCCCAAGAGGTGTTTCGCCGCGGCGATCACACCGTCGATATGGGCCTCCTTGTCGCCGCCGTTCTCCCCGCCCGGGAGCGCGTCCGGGGGTAGACCGGCGAACACCCGGCCGGCATCCGCTCGATAGGCATCGCCATGCTCGCGGTGCAGGGTTGCGGCGATGTCCCAGACGTAATCGCCGCGGTAGCCGTTGCTGGGGAATCTGATGTCCTCGCCGCACAGCTCCAGATACCTCAGCCAGACGGAGCTGGCCAGGATGTCCATTTGGCGACCGGCATCGTTGACATAGTACTCACGATGCACAGCGAAGCCGACGGCCTCGAGCAAGTCGGCGACGACCGCGCCATAGGCTGCCCCGCGCCCGTGTCCCACGTGCAAGGGGCCGGTCGGATTGGCGGAGACGAACTCCACCTGCACGCGCCGGCCGGCACCGAGCCGGCTGCGGCCAAACCCATGTCCGGCATTCAGGATCTCGGGAACGAGTTGGCGATAGGCGTCGTCGGCAATGAAAAAATTGATGAAGCCCGGCCCCGCGATCTCGACGCGCGCGATCAGCGGCGACGGCGGCAGGGCGGCCACCAATCGCTGGGCGACCTCCCGCGGTTTGATGGCGCCCATCTTGGCCAGCACCATTGCGACATTGGTCGCGAAATCACCGCGTGACGGATCCCTCGTGCGCTCCACTTGAGGCTCGCGGAGCTCCGCGGCGTCACTCGCGGGGAGCTCGGCGAGGCTCCTCTGAGCCGCGCGGATCAACTCGATGATGGCTTGCTTCATGGGCGCTTCTTTCGGACGTCGAGCGAATGGACAACACGGGGGACCGCTGGCGATGAAAGCCGGGGCGGGATCCTGATCGGGACCCGCCCCGGTCGGCAACTGCCCTGACGGACCGCACGCGGCGGACGACTGGGACCGCTCCTCTCGCGCCATGAAGACCGCAGGATCAGCGCGATAGGATAACCGAATCCCAGGCTGGCGGGCATCGTTCGGTTGCCGGTCAGCACCCGCCGGCGTCGGCACCGCATCCCCCCGGGTCCGCGCGGCGATGCCGGCCTCGCGGCCGCAGCGCCGGAGCCTGTGTCCGCAGCGCCCCTCCCGGGCACCGCGATTGCGCCGTCGAGGCGACACGCGTCGGTTCTGTGCGAGCTCAGTAGAGATCCTGCGGATCCACATCCAACGACCAACGCAGTCCCTTGCTCCGGCGCAGCGAAGGCAACGCCTGACTCCAGCGTGCGAGAAAGCGCTGGAGGCAGGGCCGCTGCGAAGACTGGACGAGAAGCTGGGCACGGTGGCGCCCCGCGCGTCGCTCCATCGGCGCCGGAACCGGGCCGAGCAGCTGCACCTGCGCCTCGCCCAGACCCTGCGCCAGCTCGCGGGCACGCCCCAGGAACTCCATCGGAGTCTCAGCCGAAGGCGCCTCCGCCCGCAACAAGGCGAGGTGGCTGAAGGGCGGCAGCTCGGCCGCCCGCCGCTCCGCCAGCGCCGCCCGAGCAAACCCGGAATAACCCTCTCGCAACAGGCTTTGAAGCAGCGGATGCTCGGGGTGCCGGGTCTGGAGCACCACCCGACCGGGACGCTCGGCGCGTCCGGCCCGGCCCGTGACCTGTATGATCATTTGCGCCGCGCGCTCCGGCGCACGGAAGTCGCTCGCGTACAGCGCCTGGTCGAGGTCCAGGATCCCGACCAGGGTGACCCGGGGGAAGTGGTGTCCCTTCGCCAGCATCTGGGTCCCCAGCAGGATCTGCACCTCGCCGCATCGAGCCGCGTCCAACAAGCGCGCGAGCTCGCCGCGACGGCGCGTCGTATCGCGGTCGACCCGGGCGATGGCGACCCCTGGAAACAGGAGGCGCAACTCCTCGTCCAGCCGCTCGGTCCCGCGTCCCAGCATCCGCAGATCAGGACCCCGGCAGTCGGGACACCGGCCCGGCAACGGCTGAAACCAACCGCAGTGGTGGCAGCACAGCCTCCGGTATCCGAGGTGCAGGGTCAGCCGGGCATCGCAATGCGGACAGCTGCCGACCCATCCGCAGGTATGGCAGGTCAGCACGGGAGCATAGCCGCGCCGGTTGAGGAACAAGAGGACTTGGTTACCGACTGCGATCTCCGCGCGCATCTCCTCGCGGAGCACGCCCGACAGGCCGGCCTGAAGCGGCTGATCACGAATATCCAGCAGCGAGATCGTCGGCGCGCATGCGCTCCCCGCTCGCTGCGGCAGACGCAGCCAGCCATAGCGGCCGGTCTGGGCATTGCTCAAGGTCTCGAGTGAGGGTGTCGCCGAGCCCAGGACCACCGGGCAACCGATCAGCTGGGCGCGGCGGACCGCGAGGTCCCGCGCGGAATACCGAAATCCCTCCTGTTGCTTGAGCGACGGGTCGTGCTCCTCATCGACCAGCACCAGCCCGAGTCGCGGCATCGGCACGAACACCGCGGAGCGGGTTCCGAGCACCACGGTCGCCCGTCCTGCGGCCGCCGTGTGCCAAGCCCGCTCGCGCTCCGCGCCGCCGAGCGCCGAGTGCAGCACCACGGGCGGGTCGGGAAGACGACCGACCAGACGCTCGCGCAGCTGCGGGGTCAGAGCAATCTCGGGCACGATCAACAGCGTCTGCTTCCCCGAGGCGGTGACGGCCTCGATCAGGCGGATGTAGACCTCTGTCTTCCCGCTGCCCGTGACGCCCTCGAGCAGAAACGGGCGGAAGACACCGAGTGCACGCTTGACCTCTCGCACAGCCGCGGCCTGATCTGCATTGAGCTCGGGGCCCGGGGTCGCCCCGGCGGCGACCCGCTCCGGCCGGCACCCGCCGGGGATCAGACGGGTGGTCTCCAGCAAGCCGCGGGCACAGAGGTTGCGCACCGCGGCGGCGGCACCCCCGAACCGCGCGGAGAGGTCCGCGATGGCAAGCCCCTGCGGAGCCGCGCGGACCGCGGCCAGGAGGTCCCGCTGTTTCGGTGCTCGGCGCAGCTCTTGGAGGTCGAGGGCACGGCCGGCCAGCGTCGCCGAGACCCCGGCAACGCAATCCAGCTTGAGCGGATTCGGGCGGCGCAGACGCGCGGGAAGGGCGCTGAACAGCGCCTCGCCGATCGGCTGGCGGTAGTAGTCCGCCGCCCAGCGGATCAGGGTCAGCTCATCCGGGCCAAGCACCGGGTGCGGGTCGAGCAGGCGCCCAATCGGCTTCAGGCGCGCGAAGTCCTGGTCGGACGTCGCTGCAAGCTCGATGAGGATGCCGACGCGCTGCCCTTTGCCGAAGGGCACCAGGACACGCTGTCCAGGCATCAGCTTCGAGGCCGCCTCACCAGACGCCGCCGGACCTGACTCGTCCGGGCGCCGGGGAGGCAGGTAATCGAAGACCTCCGTCAACGGCGCGGCGATGGCGACTCGCAGGATGGGGCCGCAGATTTCACACGGATTCTGTTGCACGGTCTCGGACGAAGATCCCCGTTGGACGAGCTCGATTCAGGGTTAGCCCGCACACCTCCTAACTGGACTCTGAATGCACCGCAAGCATCGGCCGAGCAGCCTGAATCCACAACGGCCCACATCCTCTGTGGATAAACCTGGGGACTGCCTCTGGAAAGGCGGCGCGAGGCTGCGTCCCTGTTAAGGTTTCGCTGGTCTGGCTATTTTTTGATCAATCTCGGAATGTTATTTTCTTCAAAATCTTAGAGTGATACTCAAACGCCGGTCAGAGCCACCTGGGGCAGGCCCTCGAGCTCCGGGAGGATCCGGAGACGACTGTGAATGATCCACGGCTCGGGCGACAGGGATCTTCGGGAGATGCCCGCTTGCCCGGTCGAGAAACGGCCCGGAAGCCGTCTTGCGCGGGCACGCCAGCTGTGTATGATGCACGCAAATTCCGAGCCGTATGCCGCTATGTTGTCACTCAACCAACAGGTACTGCGAACGGATTTGGCAGGCATGCCGATGGAATGGGTCGACTACCGGGTCGCCGCCCGGCTCTACTTCCTCGGGCAAGTCGCCTATGCCTGCGGCGATCCGCTGTTCGAGCTCCGCGGCGGCATCAACGCGGCCACCCGCCGGCAGAGTCGCCTGGAGATTCATTCCATCATCGCGACCTACGGCACGCATCACACCCTCAGCAAGCTTCAGGGTGATTATGCCCCGCCGCTCTCAAACCGCACCCTGTTTCAACGCGACGACCACATGTGCATGTATTGCGGGAGTCGTTTCTCCGCACGCCATCTGTCGCGCGATCATGTCCGTCCCACCAGTCGGGGCGGTCGGGATCTCTGGAACAACGTCGTCACGGCCTGCGTGCGCTGCAACAACTGCAAGGCAGGACGGACACCCGAAGACGCCGGGATGGAGCTGCTCGCCGTCCCCTTCACGCCCACTCACGCCGAGTACATCTACCTGATGGGACGCCATGTCCTCGCCGATCAGATGGAATTCCTGCGTGCACACTTCCCGCGCTCCAGCCCCCTGCATCGGCGAATCGTGCGGAGCGCTGGGAGGAATCGAATGTGAGCGATTGGAAGGCGATCGAGCGCCACATCGGTGTCGCGACTGGTCGACCTTTCCAAGCTCGGCGTCAGCGTTCGGTCGGAGGGGGCTGCATCAATCGCGCGGCCGTCATCGACGATGCCACCGGGTCTTATTTCGTCAAGCTCAACAGCGCCGGGCGGCTGTCGATGCTCGAGGCGGAAGCGGAGGGTCTCGCGGCTCTCGGGGAGGCCCGCACCCTGCGCGTGCCCCGGCCGATCTGCGCCGGCATCGCGGGTGGCGACAGCTATCTGGTACTCGAATACATCGACCTCGGCGGCCGCCTCGACGCCGCGCGGGCCGGGCGCGGACTCGCTCGGCTGCATCGCCGGACCGCACCGGGCTATGGGTGGCATCGCGACAACACCATCGGCTCCACCCCTCAACGCAATGGCTGGATGAACGGCTGGGTGGACTTCTGGCGCGAGCACCGACTCGGTTTCCAGCTCGAGTTGGCCGCCCGGAACGGTTTCGCTCGGGAGCTGCGCGGACCCGGCGATCGGTTGCTGATCGGGCTCGGGGACCTGATCGGCCACCGCCCGGCGGCCTCGCTCCTTCACGGCGACCTCTGGGGCGGGAACATCGGCGCAACCCGCGAGGGTGAGCCGGTCATCTTCGATCCTGCGGTCTATTTCGGCGACCGGGAGGCGGACCTCGCCATGACGGAGCTCTTCGGCGGGTTCGGCAGCGACTTCTATGCCGCCTATCGCGAGGAATGGCCGCTCCCGCCCGATTATGCGACGCGCAAGACCCTCTACAA